>DASZPE010000037.1:0-12671 GCA_035550415.1 Minisyncoccota bacterium
ACTCATATCCGCAGGCATTTTATCCTACAGAGGCCATACGCTACGCGCTCGAGGTGCCGGCCGGATTTGCCGCCGCGCACGATATTAAGGAGGGAAGCGCGGCAGATATTCATATATAGACGCGCAAATCCCGCCTTGTAAGGCGGGATTTACACCGAGCGCGCGCATCGATAAGCCGAATTCTGTCGCGGAAAGCAATTTATCTGGTCCTTCGGTCGCCCTCAGGATCGAGCGGCACTTCCTTCAAGTCTGCAAAGCAGACTCTCAGGACACGGCCTTGCACTCCGATAGGGATTTAGCCGTTTCACCCGAACTGAATCGGTTCGTCACTGTTCGCACCCCTTCTGCCCGCTTGGAGCAGATGGCAGGCGTTACCTGCTACCGTTGGCATAGCTTGCGCTAAGCCCGAGTGTTCGGACTTTCCTCCCTGGCGTTGCCGCCAGAGCTGCTTTCTGATGCGCTCTTCACACTATACCACAATTTACGGCCTGTGGGTATCTGCTCTTGCGGCCTTCGAAGAAGGGTATACTAGAGAAGGCAGTATTAATAAGAGGGGTATGGTACCCCTCGTAAGCATTATCGTATATGCACTCACAACTCGTGAGCTGGTCACGGTATATATTCCTGGCCGCTCTTGTGCTCGCTCTCGTCCTTATTATCCCGACCGTATGGTTCCCGCTCCAGGTGGGCAAGGTAGCCGTCTTCGCCGTGCTCTTGTTCGTGGCGCTCTTCCTCTACGCGCTCGGCGGCGGGGGCCGCGACCTCATGCGCGCACATGGGCTCCACTTGGCGCTGCTCATGCTGGCGCTCCCGGCCGCGTACCTGATATCTGCGTTCTTCTCGGTTGACCCGGTATTAAGTTACATCGGGTCCGGCCTCGAGGCCGACACGATGCTCTTCTCGGTGCTGGTGTTCCTGACATTCTTGGGCTCCTTCGCGCTCTTCCGCACCCTCCGCACGGCGGGGCTCTTGCTGCGCGTCGTCTCCATTACGCTCATCGTCGCAGTCGTATTGCAGTGGATCATCGTCCTCTTCGGTACGACGCTGGTGCCGTTCTCGATATTCTCGGACCGCTCGGTCAACCTGATCGGCAAGTGGAATGATCTCGGCCTCCTGGCGGGCCTCCTGGGCACGATGCTTCTCGCACGGCTGGAGCTTGGCGCCGCGCAAACGCTGCTGTGGCGCGCGCTTACGATAGCGCTCGGTATCGTCGTTATTGCTCTGCTCGCGATCATCAACTTCAGCCTGGTGTGGGGCTTCCTGCTCGCGGCCGCGATCGCGGTCGCTGTCATCAAGCTCCTGACGCAGCGCATGGGGGAGTCCGAGATGGCGGGCACGGCTCCGATGTCGCGCACGCTCATGCAGCGCACGCCGTGGTGGGCCGTCGGCGGCGCGGTTATTGCGATCGTATTCCTGTTCTTCGGGTCCTACTTCAATACCTTCATCACGAGCAGCATCCCGGTCACCTCGCTTGAGGTCCGCCCCTCGTATTCTTCAACCGTGGACGTCATCAATGCCGCGCGCGGCGGTTCGGTTGAGCGCATGCTGGTCGGCACCGGCCCCAACACCTTTGTCGACTCGTGGCTTATGCACAAGCCCGCGAGCGTCAACCAATCGGCCTTCTGGAGCCTCGACTTCTCGGTCGGCTTCTCGTCAGTTATGACCGCGCTGGGCACTGTCGGCCTCCTCGGCATCATTGCCTGGCTCGTGCCCATGGTGCTCGTCATCATGAGCCTTGTGCGCGCGGTGCGCCTCGGCGTGCTGTCGCGCGAGGAGCGCGTCGTCGCTGCGACGATCGGCTTGTCGAGCCTCTACTTCTTCGCCTCGCTCATCTTCTACGTGCCGAGCCAGAATATTCTATTGCTCGGCATCGTGCTCGCGGGCGCCACGTTCGGCTTCCTGTGGCGCCAGGGCCGCTCGACCCCAAGCGAGGAAGATATGCGCTCGCCGCTCCTCACCCGCCTCGTCATGATCGGCGGCATGCCGCTCATACTTCTGGTCGCCTTAGGGGTCGGCTTTTTCTCCGGGCGCCATTACATTGCTGAAGCTGCCGTCGGGCAGGGCAGTGCCGCGCTTCAGAGCAGCGACTTCGACACCGCGATGGCCAAAGCTACGCATGCCGCTGCGGTAGAGAGCTCCAACCCCGACGCGCTGCGCCTCATGGTGCTCGCCGGCAGCAACAAGCTCCAGCAGATCGCGCAATCCTCCGCTACGGCCGACGCGCAGACACAATTCACGACGCTGGCGCAGCAAGTCGTGACCGTGGGGCAGCAGCTGGTCGCCAAGGATCCGCATGACTACCGCTCGTACTTCCTCATCGGACAAATCTACGACCTCTTCGCAAGCCTCAAGGTCCAGGGGGCATACGAAAAAGCGAACGAGGCGTACCTCCAGGCCGCCGCGCTTGCGCCCAGCGACCCGCAGATACCGCTCTTCATCTCGCGCCTCGACGCGGGGCAGAATAACGTAACCGACGTGCAGAAGTATCTCTCGCAGTCGCTCACCCTCAAGCCCAATTACACCGATGCAATCCTCTTCCTGGTGCAACTCAACGTCGCCAATAACGACCTCCAGAGCGCGATCCAGGCCGCGCAAGCCGCGGTGCAATCTGCACCGGGCGTAGCGCCGATCTGGTTCGAGCTCGGGCTCCTGTACTACTCGGCCAACGACAGCAAGGATGCGGTTACGGCGCTTGAGCAGGCAATCGCGCTCCAGCCCGATTACGCCAACGCGCAGTACTTCCTCGGCCTCTCGTACTACGCGCAGAAGCGCACCGATGACGCGATCAAGGAATTCCAGGCGATCATAAAGACCAACCCCGATTCTTCCGAGGCGCGGCTGATCCTCGCTAACCTCCAGGCCGGCAAAGCGCCGTTCGACGCCGCGACGCCGCCTGCCACCACTCCTCCTCAAGACCGCACAACCGCTCCGATCAACGAGTAATAGATCCTATGGTGCGCTCCTTCCTCACAGCCCTGATGACGAAAGAAGTGAAGGGGATGCACCAGGCAGCCTATCTCCTCGCCGCCTTTGCGCTCGGCTCGCAGGCGCTCGCGCTCATCCGCGACCGCCTGCTCGCGAGCGCGTTCGGCGCGGGGCATACGCTCGACATATACTATGCGGCCTTCCGCATGCCCGACTTCCTCTTTGCGACCGTGGCGTCGCTCTTGTCGCTCTACGCGCTCTTGCCGGTCCTCTCGCGGCTTGAGACCGAGCGGGCAGGACAGGGCGTTGCGTTCCTGCGCGACTCGCTGCTTATCTTTTTCATCGGGATGGGCGTCGTATGCGGCGTTGCGTGGATATTCGCGCCGCAGATCATCGCGCTCATAGCGCCCGGCTTCATGCACGGCGATGCTGACACGCTTGTCATGCTCACGCGCATACTGCTGCTCCAGCCGATATTGCTCGGCATTTCGAACCTCTTCGCCAACCTCACCCAGCTGCGGCACCGCTTCCTGCTCTACTCCATAAGCCCGCTTCTGTATAATGTCGGCATTATCTGCGGAGTGATCTTCTTCTACCCACGCTTCGGCATCGCCGGGCTCGGTTGGGGCGTCGTACTCGGGGCGGCGATGCACGCGCTCGTGCAAGCGCCGTTCTTCTTTAGCGAGCGCGTAGAGCAGCGCCTCCCGCTGCACCGCGTGCTGCCGGTCCTGCGCGAGGTGCTCGCGCTCTCGATCCCGCGGACGCTCTCCTTATCTGCCAACCAGCTGGTGCTGCTTGGCATCATCGCGATAGCGTCGTTCCTGTCGGTCGGGTCGATATCGATCTTCACCTTCGCATCCAACCTCCAGGCGGTGCCGATCGCGATCATCGGCGTCTCCTACTCGGTCGCCGCGTTCCCGACGCTCTCGCGGTTCTTCGCTGCAGGCAACAAGCAGGAATTCGTGAGCCACATCGAGACTGCGCTCAGACACATCATCTTCTGGTCTCTGCCGGCCACCGTGCTGGTTATCGTGCTGCGCGCGTATATCGTGCGCGCGATACTCGGCGCGGGCGCGTTCAATTGGTCCGACACGCGCCTCACTGCCGCAGCGCTCGCGCTCTTTATGGTGGGGTTTTTGGCGCAATCGCTCGTGCTGCTTATCGCGCGCGCATATTACGCGGCCGGCAATACCCGCACGCCGCTCATGCTCGCCCTGCTCGATATCGTCATTTCGATCGTGTCCGCGCTCGGGCTGCTGTGGCTGTTTATGTCCGATCAAGACTTCAGCTCGTTTATCGTGGCGCTGCTGCGCGTCGACGGCGTGCCCGGCGGGGCGGTGCTGATGCTCGCGCTGGGCGACTCGCTCGGCGCTATTGTGCAATGCCTGATAGGAGTTATACTGCTGGCGCGAGACTTTAGTATGCCGACCAAGGGCCTGGGGAGGCTGTTCTTCCAGAGCTTCAGCTCTTCGATTATCGGCGGAGCATGCGCGTACGCGACCCTTACGCTCTTCGGACCCCTGGTCGATACGACCACGGTGGTGGGCATTGTTTCTCAGGGAGCGGCAGCGGGAGTGGTCGGCCTTTTCGCCACGGCGGTCGTTCTTGCCCTCCTGCGCAGCAGCGAGCTCTCCGAAATCGTGAGCGCTCTCGGGAAGCGCTTCACCAAGCCCGCGCAGAGCATTGCGGTCGAGCCGACCGACGTCTCGTGAATAATCCATGCATCATATACGGAATTTTTCCATCATCGCGCACATCGACCACGGCAAGTCTACACTTGCCGATCGTTTTCTTGAGCTCACGGGCACGATAGAGAAGCGCCTTATGCGCGAGCAAGTGCTCGACTCGATGGACCTCGAACGCGAGCGCGGCATCACGATCAAGATGCAGCCGGTCCGGATGAACTACGAGAAGGCGGGCGTGCGCTACGAGCTCAATCTCATCGACACGCCAGGGCATATCGACTTTTCTTATGAAGTTTCTCGCGCGCTTTCGGCGGTCGAAGGTGCGATACTGCTCGTCGACGCGACCCAGGGCGTGCAGGCGCAGACGCTCACCACCTTGCGCAGCGCGCGCGCGGCGGGGCTCGTCATCGTGCCGGCAATCTCCAAGATCGACTCGCCGCTCGCCGAGGTGGAGCGCGTAAAGACGCAGATGGCGAAATTGCTCGATATTTCCGAAGATTCAATCATCCTGTGCTCGGGCCGCACCGGCGAGGGCGTCGATGTGCTGCTCGACGAAGTGATCAGGCGCGTGCCGCCGCCGCGCTCGGCGGGGAGCAAGAACCCGCAGGCGCTCGTGTTCGACTTTCAATATTCCGACCATCAGGGCGTGATCGTCTACTTGCGCATGTTTGAGGGCGCAGTCGAGAAGGGGATGGAGCTCGAGTTCGCCGCGAGCGGCAAAAAGTTCGTCGCGCTCGAAGTCGGCACATTTTCTCCCAAGCCCAAAGCTGCACCGCAACTCGGCGAAGGATCAATCGGCTACGTCGTGACCGGCATCAAGGAGGCGGGCTTCGCGCGCGTTGGCGACACCATCCGTGCGCGGGGAAGCAAGACATCCCCGCTCTCCGGCTATGCGGAACCCAAGCCGGTTGTGTGGGCGTCGATCTATCCCGAGTCGCAAGACGACTTTCCGCAATTGCGCGCGTCGCTCGAGCGGCTGCGTCTCTCAGATTCGGCGCTCTCGTTTGAAGAAGAGTCCTCCGGCGTGCTCGGCCGCGGCTACCGCTGCGGGCTGCTCGGCATGCTCCACCTCGAGATCGTCACCGAGCGCCTGCGCCGCGAAGGGCGCCTCGCGCTCATCGTCACGACGCCGACCATTACCTATGAAGTAGAGACCGAGGACGGCAAGCGCCACACGGTGTACTCGCCGTCCGCATTCCCCGAGTACGGAGTTATTACGAAAGTCTGGGAGCCGTACGTCTGCGCGGAAATCTTGCTTCCCGCCGAGCAAGTGGGCTCGCTCATGCCGCTCCTCTACGAGCACGAAGGCGTCGTCGAATCGACCGAAGTATTTTCGGAAGGCCGCATGATCGTGCGCGTCGTCATGCCGCTGCGCGAACTCATGCGCAATTTCTTCGATAAAGTAAAAAGCCTGTCAAGCGGATATGCATCGGTATCGTACGAGATGCGCGAGCTGCGCGAAGCTGACGTCGCTCGCCTCGACCTGCTGGTAGCGGAGGACGTCGTGCCCGCCTTCACGCGTATCGTCTCCAAAGCCCGCGCCTATGACGAGGGCAAGGCAGCAGTCGAGAAGCTCTACAACATACTGCCGCGGCAGATGTTCGCGACCAAGATCCAGGCCGTGGCGCTGGGCCGCATCCTTTCGTCGAAGACCCTCCCGGCCATGAGCAAGAACGTTACCCAGCATATGTACGGCGGCGACCGCACCCGCAAGATGAAGCTCTGGAAGAAGCAGAAGGAGGGCAAAGCCCGCATGAAGGCCGCCGGCCACGTGAATATCCCCGAGGAGGTCTTCCTCAAGATGGTAAAGAGCGAGTAGGCCAACCTCGCATAGCCGATATCACTATATTTATAGGGGTTTTAGAATGCCTTCCGCAGCATAGCAACCCTTCAGGAGTACACAAATTTTCTGCTGAAAATTTGCTCGGTCCTCGTGCCGTCGCACTGCGGAGCCTCCTGCAGGGTTCTATGCTGCCTCAGCCTCGTCGCTTCTATATATGTATTGGTTATTTCGCGAGCTATCCACAGGCTCGCTGTTTTTTAGGTTGGAAGAGTGAAGCAAGAGGTCGTATGCTAATAAGCAACAGGGCAGATCGCAAACGGCGATCTGCCCTTTCTGCGTCTCATCATTTCGCCAAACTTCATGCAAGCAGACTTAGAAAAACAGAAGATTCCCTCGAATGAGGCCGCCAAGCTTTTTGGCGTAACCGGCGACTATGTGACCCTTTTGTGCCGCCGCGGCAAGGTAGAGGGGGAGCTCCACGGCCGCACCTGGCACGTGAGCGCGTGGTCGCTGGAGAAATACCTCCGCCAGATGAAAAACGAGAAGGAGGCGCGCAAGGCCGAGCTGAGCGAGACTCTTAAACGCGAGTATCACGCGGCTGCGCCGGAGCGCAAGCCGAAAGCAAAAGCGAAGAGCAGCTTCGCGCCGATCTTCCGTTATCAGGCGCTTGCGCCGCTCGCAATGCTTGTCGTGTTCGTCGGCGCATGGTCGCTCTCGTTCGCGCAGTCGCTGCCGCTCTCGGCGCTCGCCGACGCGTATCAGATGCCCGCGCATGCGGGGAAGATGGCGGTGGTGGAACCTCTCATTCCGGTAGGGCCCGCTGCGCGCGCGAATGCCGCCGCGGCGCTGCTTGCCGCGCGCAACGCGATTGATGCCGGCGCGACAATGAGCGACATTGCGGCAGGCGCGCAACTTGCGGCTGCAGCGCCGCTTGCGCTCGGCCGCGCAGTCGATGCCCGATTCGCGTTTGATATCGACAACGGCGGGGCCGCGTACAACGCGCTCGCCGCAGCGGCGAGCGGCGCGTTCAACCAGACCACGGCCGCCGAGTTTGGCTTTGCGCAGCATTTCGTCGATTGGACCGACTCGCTCGCTGACGCGCAGGCAGCGATATACGCGACGCTCGCCGACGCGGTCGGGACCGATATGCAAAACACTGCGAGCGCCGTCGCTTTTTGGAATAATGGCGCATCTGTGCTCGCTACGACGCTCGCGTCTGTTCCGCTCGCGTTCGCGCATGACATGAGCAACAAGCTTGGGTTTGAGACTGCAAGAACCTACGGCGGCATCCAGTCTGCCGGCGCCGCGGTCGCCGACGCGCAAGCGCGCATATACTACGACTTCGGCAACTCTATCCTCTCGTGGACGGACGCGATGGGCGACGCGCAAGCGCGCATCTATCAGACGCTCGGCGACAGCGTTGCGACGCAAGTAAGCGCTGCTGCCGCGGCACTCTCGTTCTGGAGCGAGGGGAGCATTACTCTCGCAAATAATGTCTCGCATGCTACCGCATCAGCGAATCTTGCTTTCACTACGACCAGCACCGCATCAGTCTGGAGTGCGATAAATGGATGGTGGCAGAGCCTCTTCGGCAATCATACTGATTCGTATGCAACTGAAACTACCACGGTACAATCTTCGGCGCAGGAGCAACCGGCCACCTCCGGGTACAGCAATTCTCCTGCTCAAGAATTGCCTGAAGTACTCGGCTCGACAGCCTCGCAACCCCCTACACTAGTCGTTGCTCCCGCGCCTTCTTATCAATTCCTCGCGTCCAACTACGTAACCCAGTCATCGCTTACCGACCAGCTCAACCAGCTCGGCAACAGCCTGCGTTCTCTTATATATAGTCAAAGCGGCTCCGGGGGTTCGGGTGCTTCGCAGGGTAGTACGGTCGGCTACGGCCAGTACTCGACCGGCGGCTACACCAACAACCTCGCGCTCAGCCAAGTACCCTCGACGCTCAACGGCATAACAATAACCAATGCCACCATAACCGGCTCGACCTTCAACGGGAGCTCGACCGGCGGCGCTTCGGCGCTCTCGGCCCTCACCGATGTCAGCGCTTCTTCGCCGGCGTGGGGCGACTTGCTGGAGTTCAACGGGACACAGTGGGTCACTGCCGCAACTTCGAGTCTCGGTATCAATGCCAGTATCGGCAGCCTGTACGCCTCGACTACTATTGGTGATAGCACCCCAGCTGGCGGCCTCACGATAAGCGGCGGCGCAACAACAACAGGGAACGCATACTTTGGAGGGAATGTATATATCGGCGGGTACGATCCTCTCGAAACCCTTTTCGCTCAAAAGAGTATTAATAATTCGCGCGGCGTACGCTATACGCTCTCGAACACCAACACGAGCGGACAGTCATATGCGGGCGCGATCCTCTACGCGAACAACCAAACAGTTGCGTCGCAATTCTATGCCGACGGTCTCGGCACTGGCCCTTTGGGCACGCCGGGCTTTTATATCGGCAACTTCTCGAACCATCCGATAGGATTCTTTACCAACAATACCGAAAAGGCTCGCTTCACTGCCGCCGGCAACTTTGGCATCGGTACTACCTCGCCGGCTTCGATTCTTTCTATAGCGGGTACCTCCGGTCTCTTTGCTTCAACGACCGCGACTTCTACCTTCCAGGGCGGCGGTATAAACCTCATTACTGCGGCAGGCAATACGGGCTGCTTCGCTATCAACGGCATCTGCGTCGGCGGAGGCGCTGCGCTCACCGGCTCTCTCGGCCAGCTCGCGTACTTCAGCGGCTCCAATACTGCCGTCGGTACCTCCTCTCTCTATATAACGAGCGCGGGCAGTATTGCGGCGGGTACGACCTCGCCGTACGCGCGGCTTACGGTGTGGGGCGGATCTTCAACCGCCGGCAACGCGCTTGAGATCGCTAATTCTGCCTCGACCTCTATACTTACGGTATCAAATGCAGGCGTCGTTTCGATAGGCGCCAATGGCAGCAACGCCTTTACGGTCGATGCATCGAGCGGCACGACCACCATCGCCAACCTTTCGATCGGCAACCTCACCTTCGATACCGACGCGGGCGTCGTGGCGCTCTCCAATATCCCGGTCGACAGCAATGCGGCCGCGGGCGTCATACAATCGCAATCGATAAACATCGGCGATACGAGCGTGCTCACCGTGTATGGAGAATCTAACGGCAGCGGCGGGGTGCAAAATTTGCGCGTGGGCATAGGCACCACATCGCCGTACTCGGCCCTCTCGGTGGTGGGCACGGTGGTTGCCTCGCTCTTTAATGCGACATCCACCGCCACATCCACCTTCGCCGGGCCGATCAAAGCGAGCTGCTTCTCGACCGACGGCTCTACCTGCCTTGCCAGCGGGGGAGGAAATAGCTTCTCATATTTATTCCCAAATAACGCCACCTCGACAGGCCTCGGCATCTTCGCCTCTTCAACCATAGGCAATGGCAATCAGACAAGTGGTCTCACGATAAACGGTGGTGCAACGACAACAGGTAATGCATATGTTGCGGGGAATGTTGGCATTGGTGTGGCAAGTCCCGCCGTTGCCCTCGATGTGTCGGGCACAGGAGCGTTTACTAACGGCATCTTTGCACGCAGCGGCACATTCTCCTATACGAACGGGACAGGTCTCACCGCCGCCTATGACAGCTCGAATGACCGCTCATATCTTTTCTCGGGCAACACTACGGGTAGTGTCGTTGTATCGACAAAACCATTCTACCTCTACGGTTCCAAGTTCACATTTACTAACAACAATTCCACGAGCAATTTTACTGTTGATACAACCGGCAACGTCGGTGTCGGCACATCTTCGCCCCTGGCGCTACTTACGGTTGCAACACCCAACGGCTCGACCGGCGCAACACAAAATCTTTTCCTCATCGCATCCTCGACTGCCTCAGCAACTACCACACTCTTCTCGGTTTCTAACACCGGTCTCGTTACCTATGGTAGCTTTATTGCAAATGCGTCCTCAACCATTGGTAATGGAACCCAAACCGGCGGCCTCACGGTGAGTGGCGGCGCGACGACCACCGGCAATGCATATTTTGCGGGTAACGTCGGCATCGGTACTACTAACCCCCAGGATACATTTCACCTCGTGGGAACTTTCCGCGTCCAAGATTCAACGACCGCAGCGCAGTATTTCAAAGTCAACAACATACTTCCAAGCGGCAACTATCCGCGTACTTTCTTCCAAGGAGGTAAGAGCACTTCCGATGTTAACTGGGGGATGCGCTTTGCCGACGCATACAGTTCTTCTGGGTTAAGCATCCCCGCGTTTATCCAGATCTCCGATAATAACGACACGACGTACACGAATACTCATACACTGGTGCTGGGCCAGAATACATCCAATGCATTCATCCATACCTCCACCGGTTCTTCAGGTACAAATGGTCTCCCATTATATCTCTCGAGCAGAGACGACATCTCTACCCCCCAGCTCGTATTGGATACCGTTTCAAATAATCAGAATGTGGGTATCGGCACCAGCTCCCCGTATGCCAAGCTTTCTGTTGTTGGCTCGATTGTCGCCGATAGCATTAACGCAACTTCTACTACCGCCACTTCTACTTTTGCCGGCGGGTTGAATGTGGGGAATGGAGCGCTTACGTACGACCTTAACTCGGGCATCACCTCCATCAACAACCTCGCGATTGGCTCGCTTAACTTCGACACCGACGCGGGCATCGTCAACTGGACCGACCTGCCTATTGACTCCAATGCCTCGGCGGGCACTGTCGAGAGCTACACCGCCAACGTTGGCGGGGCAGGGGTGCTCACCGTCTACGGCGAGGCCGACGGCAGCGGCAACGCGCAGAGCCTGCGCGTCGGCATCGGCACTACGTCGCCGATGGCTCAACTTACTGTGTCTCAGGCAAGCTATCCGACCATCCTCCTCGACAACAGCGGCGGCTCAAGCAAATATACCCGCCTCTACTTCTCCGCGCGCGGCGTCCCTCAGTTTGAGTTCGGCACGGACCGTTCCGGCAACAATACGAGCAATTTTTACATAGGAGATTCGCAGACCAGCGCGGTGCCGTTCTTTGTCGACTCAAGCGACCTGGTGTATATCAGCACCACGACCAGTATCGGAGGGACCGCCGCGTACCTCAGCGTACTTGACGCCAACGGCGGCACGGCGGGCCTGAGCATAGGCAACAGTACCGGCTCGGTAAATACGACCGCCATGCGGTTCGTGAACTCAAACGGTATCGTGGGCTCTATTACTACGAGCGGTTCCGCGACCGCCTACAACACCTCCTCCGACCGCCGCCTCAAGGACAATATCGTCGCGACCTCCCACGGCCTTGACGACCTCCTCAAGATCGACGTGGCCGACTTCAACTTCAAGAACTCGACCTCGACCACGCAGGGCTTTATCGCCCAGCAGCTCGAGGATATATATCCCTATGCCGTCACAACTAACGGCGACGACGGGAACGTGCCGCTGTCGCCCACCTCGACCCCGTGGTCGGTCGATTACGGCCGCATTACGCCGCTCATTGTGAGCGCCGTGCAGGATATCGCCAATATTACGTCGACCTTTAAGACCAATCTTATTAATTGGCTCGCCGATGCGCAGAATGGCATCCACGATCTCTATGCGACCATCTTCCATGCGCAAGAGGTCGACACGCAGAAGTTGTGCGTCGGCAGCGTGTGCGTGACGCAGGAGCAATTCCTCGCCATGGTACAGGCCTCGGGCGGAGGAGGAGGTGCGCCGGCACCCGATGCTCCGCCCGTAACGCCCCCCGCAGACGATGCAAGCTCTACGCCTCCGACCGACGATGCGATCTCAACCCCACCCACCGTAGACGACTCGTCCGCAAGTTCGACCCCGCCGGTTGTAGACACGCCGCCCGCGCCCGATGCGCCTCCGGCAGACTCTCCCTCATCTGATTCTGGATCTTCGTCGGGCTCGACATCAGACACCGACGCTTCTAGTACGCCTCAATAATAAAACCGTATGAAAAAAATAATCCTATTTATCGCAGTCGTGGTCGTGCTTGGCGGGGGAGCGTGGTGGTATTTCAGCCGTCAAACAAGCAGCTCTTCAACCGGCTCAGGACAAGCCGCCCCCTACACGGTGCCCGCTCTTACGCAAAGCTACACCAACGCCGCGTATAAATTCTCGCTCAAGATGCCGGCCGACTTTACGGCGAGCGACGTCCCGGCCGACCCGGACGGCACGCCGGAGACCATTCTGCTCCAGGATACCAACGGCAACGGCATACAAATCGCGATCAGCCCGTTCGACGAGGACACGACCGG
>DASZPE010000038.1:0-2346 GCA_035550415.1 Minisyncoccota bacterium
CCTTGGCGTCGGCTGGGTCGATCGTGAAGACCGGTATATCGCGGAAATCTGTGCGCTTCTCGAGCTCTGCCTCGATAACCTTGGCGTGATTCTCTTCGATACTGCGCGCCTCGGCCTCGACTGCCTCGGGGAACGTGGTCGAGAAGCCGTGTTCGAGCACGATGGCGTTCATCTCGACGCGATGCTCGCCTGCGCGGCCGAGGTGCTCGGTGATCGATCCTATAGGATCTTTGCTGCCGTCGAACGATATCAGGCGCACGAGCACTTTCTCGCCCGCGCTGTATTTGCTGCCGTCCATGAGGCTGATCGGCCGGTAGAACTTTATGTCGTCTGCTATGGCAACGAGCTGGCCGGACTGTTCCCTCAGCGTCGCGACGAACTCTTCTTTGGCGCGAGCGATGACTTTCACTACTTTGCCTTTGGGGCGGGGGAAGAGGCCCGTCAGTTCTACCTCGACCGTGTCGCCGTTTAAGGCGCCGCCGAGGTTGGGCGTCTGAATCTCGACATCTTCCTTCTCGGGCTCATCCGGCCACGGTAAATAGCCCACCCCTTTGCGGGTAAGCTGTATAACGCCCGTGAGCGCTTTTTTCTTGTCCTGAGAGGGTCTCCCCGAAGGACGTCCTTTCTTATCAGGAGTCATTAACGGCCGTACTATAGCACAGTTGACCGAGACTTTCCAATCTGCTACAGTATGAGCCAAGCCCAGCAGGGGCTTATTTTTACGAAATGCTGACTATCAGACTCCAGCGCCGCGGCCGCACCAATGACCCGTCCTTCCGGGTTATTCTTGTTGAGTCCAAGCGCGCCGCCAAGACGGGCTCGTTCCAGGAAGTGCTTGGCTCCTACGACCCGCGCGTTGACCGCATCGACCTTAAGGTTGACCGCATCAAGCACTGGCTTGGCATGGGTGTGACGCTTTCCGACACCGTGCACAATATGTTCGTATCGCAGAAGATCATCGATGCCAAAAAGATCAACGTGCTCCCCAAGAAGACCGTCGCTAAAGTAGAGCAGCTTGCCGCAGAGGCGGCCGCACCGGCAGAGGCTGTGTCTGAAGCCAGCGTTGCCGAGACCACTGAAGAGAAGGCAGAGGCAACTTCTCCCGAGGCCAACGCCGAGGCGCCTACTGAGGAGCCTGTGAGTAACGACGTTGCCGCAGAGACTCCCGCACAATAGAATAGAGAAAGGCATTCGCCTTTAATAAATTAAATATACTGAAATGGCAGAGAGAGATCAGGAATTTTTGGAATTCGTAGTGAAGGGTCTTGTCGAGCATCCGGAAGCGGTAAAGATCAACCGCGCCGTCGACGAGATGGGCGTACTCCTGACGCTCGACCTCCATCCGGAGGACATGGGCAAGGTGATCGGCCGCTCGGGCAACACCGCCAAGGCGATCCGCACGCTCTTGCGCGTGGTCGGCATGAAGCACAACGCCCGTGTGAACCTCAAGATCAACGAGCCTGCCGGCGGCATGCGCGACCAGGACTCGGGCGGTAGCGCGGCGCAGGGCTGGGACGGCACGCACGAGGCGCCCGCCACGCCAACCATGAAGACCATGGACCAGGCGATGGAAGAGCTCGGTAATTTTTAAAGAAGATTTGTTAGCAAAAGCCCCGCAGACTAAAAATCTCGGGGCTTTTGCTTTTATTGAATTTGTGTTGTATTTTGCGAGTATGAATTTCCATGTCGTGACACTTTTCCCTGAGACTATTGAGGCTTATACGAACGCCTCTATACTCGGCCGCGCGCAGAAGGAAGGTTATCTTAAGGTGAAGACCTACCAGCTGCGCGATTTTGTTAAGAATCCGGGCCGGGCAGGGAAATGGTTTTATAAAAGAGTTGATGACAAGCCCTACGGCGGCGGCCCGGGCATGATCATCCAGGCCGAGCCGGTTATCAGAGCCGTCGAAGCGATAAAAAAGAAGACAAAGAAAGGTAGCAAAGTAAAAGTGCTCATCACGGCCGCCGGCGGCAAGCCGCTTACCAATGCCTATGCCAAGGCGCTCGCCAAGCAGCAAGACGTGATCATTGTCTGCGGGCGCTACGAGGGCATCGACTCGCGCGCCAAGAAAGCGATTACAGCGGCCGGCGCTCAGGTTGACGAAGTATCGGTCGGCCCCTATATCCTCACGGGCGGCGAGGTGCCGGCGCTCGCGATCATCGACGCGACCGCGCGGCAGATCAAAGGCGTGCTCGGCACATTCGAGAGCCTCGAAGAGTCTCGTGTCGCAAGCCACGAGATGTATACGCGGCCCGAAGTTTTGAAAGTAAAGAATGTTAACGGGGTAGAGAAGTCCTACCGCGTGCCCAAGGTCCTGCTCTCGGGCCATCATGCAAAGATCGACG
>DASZPE010000039.1:0-5511 GCA_035550415.1 Minisyncoccota bacterium
GCGGCCGCAGCAACGACGCAGAAGACCGTGGTCGTCAAAGATGACGATCTCACGGCGCAGTCGATAGCTGCAGTCCAAAAGAGCATCGTACGCATCGTTGCGGCAGGAGACGACTCACTCATCACGAGAGGAGTCATCCTCGATAGCAAGGGTTCGGCCGCCGTTGACCGCAGTTCGCTCACCGCTTCGGGGGCCACGTCCTTTGAAGCGATCCTTCCGTCCGGCGACCGCGTGCCGGCAGCCATGCTCAGCGCGTCGGCGAGCAGCTCGATCGCATTCATGGATATTGCGGTCGGCACCTCGACCGGCGTGGCACCCGCAACGCTTGCCGCACCCGGTAAGCTCGCGCTCGGACAGTCCGTCATCGCGATTACCGGCACGGGCAGCGACCGGGTCGGGAGCGGAGTCATCGCTTCGCTTCCGAGCGCCGATTCGCCCAGCCTTATCGACGCGACGGTTGCAGCAGCGACGCCCGGAGCGCTCCTCATGACCATCTTCGGCGAGGTAATCGGCATCACGACCGCCGACTCGGCCCAGGCAGGAAGTACGTACTACACCCTCGTCTCGACTCCGCCGGCACCCGCCGCTGCAACCTCAACCCCCGCAAGTTCGTAATAACCTACAGCACCTATGCCTCCATTCAATCATTTCACTACGAAAGCCAAAGAAGCCGTTCGCCGCGCGCATGAGCTCGCGGTAGAGCGCGCGCAGAACCAAGTCTCGCCGATGCACCTCCTCGGCGCTTTGCTGCTGCAGGAAGACTCGCTCGTCGCCTCCGTGCTCGAGAAGCTCGAGATCGACGTGATCCTCCTGACCGACACCGTGCTCGAGAGCCTCGAAGGCGGCAATGCCGGCTCGGTGCTCTCGCCAAGCTATCAACTCTACCTCACGCCCGACCTCGTGCAGGCGCTCGAGCGCTCCGCCAAGATCGCGACCGAGCTCCACGACGAGTTTGTCTCGACCGAGCATCTCTTTATATCGATACTCGACGTGCCGGGTTCCGCTCGCGAGATCCTCGCGCGCTTCCGCATCAACCGCGAGTCTATTGTCCGCGCGCTCCAGGAGCTCCGCACTGCCAAGCCTGCCGCGCAGGAGGGCAAGAAGTACCGCGCGCTCCCCAAGTACACGCGCAGCCTCACCAAGGCCGCGCTTGAGGGCAAGCTCGACCCGGTCATCGGCCGCGACGAGGAGATCCAGCGCGTGATCCAGATACTTTCTCGCCGCACCAAGAACAATCCGATCCTCATCGGCGAGGCGGGCGTCGGCAAGACGGCGATCGCCGAGGGGCTTGCCGCGCGCATCGCGACCGGCGACGTGCCGGAGTCCTTGCGCGACAGGGAGCTGGTCTCCCTCGACCTCGGCTCGCTTATCGCCGGTACCAAGTACCGCGGCGAGTTCGAGGAGCGCCTCAAGGCAATACTCAAAGAAATCGAGCGCTCCGAGGGCAAGATCCTCCTCTTCGTCGACGAGATTCATACTATGATCGGCGCCGGCGGCGCCGAGGGCGCCATGGAGGCAAGCAATATGGTCAAGCCGGCGCTCGCACGCGGCGAGCTCCACATGATCGGGGCCACGACCCTGCGCGAGTACCAGAAGCACATCGAGCGCGACCCTGCCTTCCAGCGCCGCTTCCAGCCGGTCTATGTGCTTGAGCCCTCGATCGACGACGCGACGGCGATCCTGCGCGGGCTCAAGGAAAAGTACGAGCTCTTCCACGGCGTGCATATCACCGACGGCGCGCTCACCGCGGCGGTAGAGCTCTCGGCCCGCTACATCCCCGATCGTTTTCTCCCTGACAAGGCAATCGACCTCGTCGACGAAGCCGCATCATCACTCCGCATCAGTTTGGAAAACAAGCCGCCGGTGCTTGAAGACGCGCATCGCAAGATCATGCGCTTCGAGGTAGAGAAAGAAGCCCTGCGCAAAGACGCCGAGGGCGAGGACGGCAACCGCGATGCCAAAGCGCGCGTGAAAGTCATCGAGCGCGAGATCGCGGAGCTGAAAGAAAAGACCGGCGAGATCGAGTTGCGCTGGAAGAACGAGAAGCAGATCCTCCACGATATCAAATCAATCAAGAAAGAGCTCGAGGGCCTGCGCATCGAGGCCGAGGCTGCCGAGTCCGAGGTCAACCTTTCGCGCGCGGCGGAGATCCGCTACGGCGAGATACCAAGTCTCGAGCGCGAACTCGAGCAGAAGCAGAAGCGCCTCAAGAAGCTCCAATCCTCGCGCCGCCTGCTGAAAGAAGAGATTACCGAGAGCGACATTGCGGGCGTGGTCGCCAAGTGGACCGGGATCCCGGTATCGCGCATGCTCCAGGAGGAAGCCGAACGCCTCGCCAAGATTGAATCCGAGCTTGAGAAGCGCGTCGTCGGCCAGAACGAGGCCGTGCAGAAGGTCTCCGACGCCGTGAAGCGCAGCCGCGCTGGCATCGCCGACCCCAATCGCCCCATCGCCTCGTTCATGTTCCTGGGCCCCACCGGTGTCGGCAAGACCGAGCTCACGCGCGCGCTCGCAGAGTTCATGTTCGACGACGAGAAGGCGCTCATCCGCGTCGACATGTCGGAATATATGGAGAAGCACTCGGTGAGTAAAATCATCGGCGCGCCGCCGGGCTATGTCGGCCACGAAGAGGGAGGTGCCTTAACCGAGATGATTCGCCACCGCCCGTACTCGGTCGTCCTCTTCGACGAGATCGAGAAGGCGCACCCCGAGGTCTTCAACATCCTGCTCCAGGTGCTCGACAACGGCTACCTCACTGACGCCAAGGGCCGCAAGGTCAACTTCCGCAACACCATCATCATTATGACGAGCAACATCGGCGCGCAGTACATCGACCGTATGGAGCAGCTCGGCTTCACAATGGCCGGCACCGACAGCGAGAACTACCGCCTCGCCAAGGAGAAGGTCGGCGCGACCCTCAAGGATTACTTCCGCCCCGAGTTCCTCAACCGCATCGACGAGATCATCATCTTCAATATTCTCTCGACCGACGCAGTCAAGGACATCGTCGAAATCCAGGTGAAGGAGGTGGTGGCCCGCCTTGCCGCCAAGGATATCACGCTAACCCTTAGCCCCGAGGTGTACGAATACCTCGCCAAAGAGGGCTACAACCCGCACTACGGCGCCCGCCCGCTGCGCCGGCTGATCCAGGACAAGATCCTCACCAAGGTTGCATCGCTCATGGTTTCCCGCGGCGTGCTCTCGGGGGGCTCGGTGTCGGTCGGCATCAAGCCCGCCAAGCCGGACGGCACGCCGGCCGAGTTCATCTTCGACGTCAAGAAGACCGGCCGCGGCAAATCGTCCAAGATGACCCCGGCCATGATCGCGGAGGAGAAAGTAGGGGCGTAAAATATAAATAAAATAGAGAAAAGAAAAATCCCCGAAAGGGGATTTTTCTTTGGTGCGCCGGGCAGGATTCGAACCTGCGTAGCCCAATGGGCGACAGATTTACAGTCTGTTGTAATTGACCACTCTACCACCGACGCGTATTCGCTTTGCAAAAGCAGTTCGCTTTTACTCCACACAGAGTACAACACGAGGGCTTATAAGGCAAAACAGGTGGTATCATAGACGCATATGAAGGTACGGGTCTTGCTGGGAGGACTTGCGCTTCTTTTTATAGTGGGCATGCCGCATGCTGCTCATGCAAGTACGCTGCCCGCCTGCAGCCTTCTTCCTCAGGAAGCTGTTGTTAACCAGGGAAGCACTTTCACGCTCTCGTGGCAGAGCACGAGCACGACCGCGGGCTTCATTACTGGCATAGGGTCGGTAGGTCCTCAAGGGTCGGTAACCATATCGGTGAGCAAATCGACTGAGATTATCGGGACTTTTTCTGGCCCGGCGGGGACAACCACCTGCTCCTCCTCGATCACGATCACGGGTGGGACATCAGCGGGGCAGCAGTCGGTAGGGGCAGACTCTTCTCAAACGCTGCCGCAGAGCGCGAGCAATGCGGTGTCTGCCAATACCTCCAACACTCAAGGCACGGGCCTCGTACCGTGCGGCGGCCCCGACGACCCCATCGGCTGCCAGGCGTGCAATGTGGTCGACTTGCTCAACGGCCTTATCAATTTTATTATCGAGGTCTCAATACCTCTCGCGATGGCGCTCTTTGCCTACGCTGGCGTGCTCTACTTTACTTCAGCGATGGGAGGGACGGAGAATATCTCCAAGGCCAAGAGCATCTTCCGCAATGTTATATTCGGCTTCGTGATCACGCTCGGCTCGTATCTTCTCGTTGAGACGGTGCTCCACTCCATTCTCAGCGCAGATTATTGGAAGGGGTGGAATCAGGTTGTCTGTACGACTGAGGCTCAGCGCGCTGGTACGACCGCCAGCAATAGCAAGAATATATCTGACCTCATCAACGAGGTGCTGCCCCCGGCGCAGCCGATCACGTCGGTCACTTCGGTAGTTACCGATTGCGGAAGCGGTACGTATATGGATGAAAAGGGCAAGGAGGGCTGCTATAGCTCAAGCGGACAATACCTTGGCGAGCCAACCGTCAAAACAGTCTCTTCGCCTGGGGGCAGCGGCGGTGTGCAATGTCCTTCGGGAGACTCGGCGTGCAGCGTCAGCTATCTACAAAGCATCGGGTATACCAGCGCGCAAGCAAACACAATGTCTTGCATCGCAATGACCGAGAGTAGCGGCAATGCCTATACCCCTAATAGCACGACGGGTGCTTGTGGCACGTTCCAGATTTTGCAGAGTAACTGGAACAAATCGAGTTTGCACAGCGGCGTATGCTCCTCGGCAACATCGTGCAATGACCCCACTTGTAACGCGCAGGCCGCGTATAACCTTTCTCAAAGCCGTATCAATAGCGGGCAGTCGCCCTACAGTGATTGGACGTGTCCCGGCTGTAATGCCAAAGCGGCAAGTTGTGTCGCGCAATATGACCCAGGTAATTAAATAATCTATGCAAAAGATCACGCTTATTGCTGCTAGTATCGCCGCCATCGTCATGATCGGCCTTGGCGCGCTTGTCGTGATCAATCTCTTCCATGGCAGCGCGGCTCCCGCTACTAGCCAAAACAATACACCGGTGTCGATACTTCCCGGCGATACAGGCGGACCGACCGGCCAGGTAGAAGTCCCCGCACAAGGCGACACAACCGGTTCCAGCAGCTCGGCATCTGGCTCGGCGCCTGTTGATGTTGTTGCCAACCCGCAGACAGGCACCTACCCGACGCCGGGCTATTATTACCTCGGCTACCATGTGGGGCATGCGAGCAGCACTGACCCGCTGTCGATGCCCAATCCGCCGTTTCTCATCCTCTACATCAGCCAGACGCAGTACTTCAACATTAGCCTGCTCCAAGAGCCGATTGCCGACACGCGCGTGGAGGCGGAGCAGTATCTTATGAGCCAATACGGCCTCACGCAGGACCAGATGTGCGCGCTCAACTATACCGTCAGTACGCCGTACTGGGTCGACGAGAAGTACTCAAGTATCGATCTGCGGTTCAGCTTCTGCCCGGGCGCGACCACCTTGTAGGAGTTGCGCAT
>DASZPE010000040.1:0-14290 GCA_035550415.1 Minisyncoccota bacterium
GGGCACGGCGGGACTCCAGAATATTTTTTATACGGCGCGCAGCGTGCGGATAGCGCTGGGAGAATTCTCGCTCTCGAGCGAGAATCGGCGCATCGGAAGAAAGTTCGACGGGCAGTTTAAGAAAGAGCGGGTTCCCTTTTCACAATTTGTTCCGGATGAGAGCTTTTGGAATTTCTGCGTTTCATATTTCGCAGAAAAACATGGCGCGCGAGCCATGCCGCGCGCGCGGCTCGAGACGATCATGCAAAGCGGGATCATCTCGACCGTGGTCGTATATAGAAAAGGTTCGGCAATTGCGGCCTACGTGCTCGAAGTTGAGGACGGCACTATGGGGCACTTCTGGTTTTCTTTCTACGACCTTGTTTACGCCCGGCAGTCGCTCGGCCTGTGGCTCATGCTCGACTGCATCCGCGACGCGAAAGCTCGCGGGCGTGCGCACTATTACCTCGGCACAGTCTATGGCGACAAGGCGTTCTACAAACTGAACTTCGAGCCGGCCGAGTGGTGGGACGAAGATCACTGGAGCCGCGACATCGAGCGGCTCAAACACTCCTAGTGGGCATGGGGAGACTCGAACTCCCAATCCTTACGGAACACGCTTCTGAGACGTGCGCGTATACCAATTCCGCCACATGCCCGTGCTTATCAGGTATAGCGCAGATTGCGCGTTTAGACAAAAAGAAGGGGAGTCTAGCCGAGGTTAGGACTCTAGACTCCCCCACCGGCGTTCGAGCCCCGAACGCCGGAAATTTTGTCGCGAACAACGAGAAATCGTGTCCGAACAGAAACACTCTACGGCAAATTGAAAATATTTCAATCTGTGGATAAAGAATAAGGGGGCGGTGGTTAGTCTCCAAAGGAAGCAGCTTGCCGCTTGAGCGCCGCGATGGTCGCCGGGGTAAGCGTGTTGTATACCGCCAGCCAATCGCGGGCGATCTGCTCCTGCGCGGCGGCGAGGCCGATAACGCCCGCGCACACCTCATCGTGCAAATAATTTTCCACCAGGTCCTTCTCGTGGAATCCGGGCGTGGGCTTCGCCGCCTCAGGGAAGAGGTTTGCGGTGTCGTTGCTGCCGCCCAACTCCAGCGGGATAAGATGGTCGGCTTCGTAGGAGCCGGTCGGCTGCGGGTAGTCAATCCCGTACGCAGCGTAGATCTGTCGTTTGGTTTTTACCGAAACGTTGCGCACGCTGCGCGAATAGCCCGG
The DNA here is from genome assembly GCA_035550415.1 of Minisyncoccota bacterium. Taxonomy (GTDB): domain Bacteria; phylum Patescibacteriota; class Minisyncoccia; order Phycocordibacterales; family SBAW01; genus GWA1-54-10. The sequence continues at coordinate 1,207 of DASZPE010000040.1, forward strand.
CGTACAAATATCGCTCGTACTCGCTTCGGCAAATACCGCACCAGGCGTGCAGCGGGGGTCAGGCAGCGCACCCTCGACACTACAGCCGGTCGACTGGGTTTGCGCATCGAGCGACAGCGGCCGCCCGTCATACGCAGCTAGGAGCGCCGCGAGCGCCGGGGTCTCTTCAAGCCCGTCCACTGTCGGAGTTGAGTATGAAATCCCGGCGGAAGCAGTCTGGGAGTACATACTGAGCAACCATACGAACAAAGACAAAAAGAGGAGCCCGAGAGCCGCGAAGATGTGCCAGGGTTGTAGGCGTATGCGCGGCATATTATGTTCCTGCTCTGGTGCGGGCGCTAGGGATCGAACCTAGGACCTTTCGAGTATCAGTCGAATGCTCTACCAACTGAGCTACGCCCGCATGTGCACAAAATACTAGCAGAAATATGGGTCTAATGCTACCATCGCACGATACCCGCACGGGCGGGTATAAACGACCAACCAGGAGGTAAAGTCGTAATGGCAAAGTCGAAAGGCAAAGGGAAGCACGGCAATCCCCCGGCCAAGAGCCAGCAGCGCCGCTTGCGGCGCAAGGAGGAGCGCGAGAACCGTCTCGCCGCTCTGAGCCGGCGGAGCCCCTATCCCAACTTCGCTTTCACGTAACCCTTCGACCGGGCGCGCCCCTATATGCGGGCGCGCCTTTCCTTTTATCGGATAAAAGGAAACCGCCCGCGCTTGAGGCGCGAGCGGGCAGTCATCAGAAATCGGGCGAGCACCTCCGATGGATTCACGGCGGATGGAAATTACAGAAAGGAACCGAGGGTTTGACGACATGACGCGTCATCACGTTCTCCCGTGCTGTAGTGTGGAGAGATGGTGCTCAGATGAGCAGGTTGATTAAGCTGCACTCTCCTCCTTTCTGCGCCAAAGATAGCACATATATGAAAATTGCAAAGTCCGCCAGGAGTGTATAACGCAAAAGCGCCCCACGGGGCGCTTTTGCAGTAATTTGAATTGAATAGTGATCACACCAAGCAAGGAAACAATATTTCTCTTGTTCCGTCTTCAGTCCCTCGATTACTCTCGGGACCTTCGGCTCATTTTCCGTGCTGTACTCCAACACGTACTCTGTAAGCATCGAGTAGCCGTGTGCATATCGGCCAAAGCAAATGCAGTTTAGAGTCAGCATCATCACTCCCACTTCTTGCGAAGTGTATCGCCGTTACAGTTCTGTCCTCGTACGAGGGGCAGAACGTCTGTCAATTTGAATCATTCCACGAGCAGCTTCCGCTACCCGTGCCTTGTTACGACTTACTCCCTGTCACCGAGCTTACCGTGATCCGCATAAAGCGAACTTCGGGTGCTCCCGGCTCCCTTGAGTTGACGGGCGGTGAGTACAAGACTTGAGAACGTATTCACCGCGGTATAGCTGACCCGCGATTACTAGCGATTCCGGCTTCATGAGGTCGAGTTGCAGACCTCAATCCGAACTGGGCACTCGTTTAAAGATTTGCTCCGGGTTACCCCATTGCGTCTCGTTGTCGAGTGCATTGTATCATGCGTGCAGCCCAGGATATCAGAGGGACATGCTGATCTGGCGTCATCCTCACCTTCCTCCCCCGTGAGGGGGCAGTCTCGCCTGACATATAAAACAGGCAACGAGGGTTGCGTTCGTTACCCCACTGAAGGGAACAACTCAAGCCACGAACTGACGACGACCATGCATCACCTGTCCAGCCGCCTTGCGGGGTCCAAAGTTTCCTAAGGATTTCGTCTGGATTTCTAACCCTGGTGAGGTTCTTCGTTTGTCATCGAATTGAGCCGCATGATCCACCGCTTGTGCAAGTCCCCGTCTATTCCTTTGAGTTTTAATCTTGCGATCGTACTACCCAGGCGGATAACTTAACGCGTTAGCTTCGCCTCACAGAGGGTCGATACTCCGTAAAGCCAGTTATCATCGTTTAGGGCGTGGACTACCGGGGTATCTAATCCCGTTCGATTCCCACGCTTTCGTGTTTCAGCGTCAGGAGCGCGCCAGTAAGGTGCCTTCGCATTTGGTGTTCCCCATGATATCAACGGATTTCACCCCTACACCATGAGTTCCCCTTACCTCTCGCGTCCTCTAAGCCGTGCCGTTTCCCCCGCGGTCTCTGGGTTAAGCCCAAAGCCTTTCACGAGAGACTAACACGACCGCCTACACACCCTTTACGCCCAGTGATTCCGGATAATGCTTGAGGCCTCTGTATTACCGCTCCTGCTGGCACAGAGTTAGGAGCCTCTTATTCATGCGCTAACGTCAATTACTTCCTCACGCATAAAAGACCTTTACGTCCCGAAGGACTTCATCAGTCACGCGGCGTCGCTCGATCAGGCTTTCGCCCATTGTCGAATATTCTCGTCTGCAGCCACCCGTAGGTGTATGGACCGTATCTCAGTTCCATCGGTGGGGGTCACCCTCTCAGGTCCCCTAAGCGTCATAGCCTTGGTAGGCCGTTACCCTACCAACTAGCTGATGCTCCACAGGCCGCTCAAAGAGCGGATTGCTCCTTTAGTATCGCTACGCCATCTGGAATTACCCCGTCTTTCGACGAGCTGTGCCAGACTCTTCGGTGCGTACCTGTGTATTACTACCTCGTCTGCCGGTGCCTTGCGGCCCCTTGACTTGCATGACTCATCCACGCCGCCAGCATTCATCCTGAGCTAGGATCAAACTCTGAAAATAAGAACGAATTTTTTAAGTTCATTCCTAAACTCGATAGAACGGAACAAGAGAAATATTACTTCCTCCTGCTCTTATCTCCGACTGTTACGTCGGAGCTGGTTTCTTGCTTGCTCACTGTGTTGCGCACAGTGAGCTGACCACCTCCCCCGCTTGTACGTCGGAAAAGATGATCGGTGTGATCTCTCCTTGAGCGTTCAATTACTCGCTCAAGAAGCTATTCAATTTTCAGAGAACAAGTTCTTCGTTTCCTCAGGACTACAAAGCCCGCCAGAGGGCGGGCTTTCTCAACTATCGAGATTAGCTTCCTCTATGCAGACATGAGGCCATTATAGCCATATATAGAGTGGAGTCAAGGCCCTATGTATAAGGCTTTTTTGGCCCTATTCCCCAGGTGCCGGCGGCCCAAAAGGATGAGCGCCAGTACGCTGCCATTGAGAATAAAGATATAGACGGGCCAGAGCAGGTTGGGCAGGTCGAGCGCGGTGGTCGAAAGCCCGGCGCAGGCGGCCGAAACGACGACCAGGAGATAGGCCGACGGCGTCTCGGAGCGCGGGTCGAGGTATGCCTTGCGCAGCGTCGGTATGCTCGCGACCATATCAGCCACTACGGAAAGCAGGAGCGCCGCGAGCGGCTGGCTCGTGAGCTGCCAGAGCATGATGGCCGCAAGCGCGGTCACAAGACACACGATGTCGAGCAAAACGTACTTTTTATATCCGTAGCCGAAGAGCCCGAGGATAAAGACCACTCCTACCGTACCCATCTCCGCGAGCGGCAGCACTACCGACCATGAAGCGCCGGAGCTGAACTGCGCCAAAATAAAAATGGTCTGGATGATGAGCCACAGCCCCCACGTAACCAGGTTGGGCCGCGTGGTCCCCTGCAGCATGTCGCGCACATACGGCAGCACGGCAGAAATAGTTAAGACGCCGGTAACTAAAGCCGCGATTTGGTGCCAGTCCATCTTATGCGATTTTCTTGAGCGCCGCTTCTACCTGTGCAAAGAGCTCTTCTTGCGTGCCGTTGTTGGTGATGACTGCATCGGCCATGGCAATGACAGCCTTGAGGTTCTGCTTGGTGGGGTCAGTATTCTCCCATTCCTGCTTTTCGTTCTCAACGAACTTCTCGAAGGAGACTTGATCGGTCTCTGACATGCGCTTAATAACGCGGTCGTAGCGGGTTTTAGTATCGGCATCGACAGCCCACAGCGCTGCGCCGTTCTTTTTGAGATGTTCAGCCTCGCCGATTGAACGAATCGACTCCGCAACTACGTCCTCGTTATGCTGTTGCGCGTACTCGATGGCGCTCTCGGCAAAGAAACCCGCTCCCCTCTGGGCTCGCAAATCATTAGAGACAACGATCATCGAATCGCGATTTACCGGGAGTCCGCGCTTCTTTATCTCTTCGACAAAAATATCCCGTGCAGAAAAGTGCTTGAAGCCCTTGGACTTGAGATACTCGACAACCGTTCCCTTGCCTGCCCCGTTGGTGCCGGTGATGCCGATAATCATTACTGAATTTTAACTCTTTTTCTGGAAGCGCTCCCAGACTACGAGTAGCGGAGACGCGAGGAAGATCGACGAGTAGGTGCCGGCGATCATACCGACGATGAGGGTCAGCGCGAAGTCGCGGGTGGAGACCGGGCCGAGGAAATAGAGCGCCGCGAGCACGATAACCACCGTGACGGAGGTGTTGATCGAGCGAGCGAGGGTCTGCAGGATCGAGCGGCCGACGACTTCGTCAAACTGCTCGCGCTTGTGATGCTCTTCGTTCAATCTTAGATTCTCGCGGATGCGGTCGAAGACGACGATCGTGTCGTTGATCGAGATGCCGAGGATCGTGAGGAGCGCCACAATAAAGAGCGAGTCCACCTCGGCGCCCGCAAAGTGGCCGAGCGCCGCGAAGAGACCAACCGGAATCAGCACGTCGTGCAAGAGCGTAATGATCGCGACGATGCCGTATTTCCACGAAGCAACGGGCTTGGAGACCCCGCGGAAGGCGAATGCGATAAAGAAGATGATGCAGATCACGACCAGCGTGATCGCGATCCACGCCTTGTGCACCAGCTCGGTGCCGAGGCTGGGGCCGATCGAGGTGAACTGGTCCTCATGCATGGCACCCAGCTTGCCGAGGGCTGCCTCGAGGCTGTTCTTCTCGTCGTTCGTGAGCGCGCGCTGGCGCAGCACGTAGCCGTCAGTCCCCGCGGGCTGTACGCGCACCTCGCCGAGGTTAAGCGGCTGCGCCGCGTCCATCACCTGCTCCTGCGTCGGCATCACGCCGGCGTACGACACCTGGAGCAGCGAGCCGCCGGCCAGGTCGATGCCGGGCTTGAGCCCCCACATGATGAGCGCGATAATCGCCAGCAGCGAGAGGGCACCCGGGAGGATGAAGAAATATTTAAGATTTTTGCCGATAGTCATATTATTTATTGAGGCCCGAACGCATCAGGAAGTGGCCGATCTTGCTTTGGGTATCGACGCCGAGCGCGAGCAAGAACGTGCGCGAGATCGTAATCGCTGAAAGCATCGAGACAACGACGCCAAGGCCGAAGACCAGCGCAAAGCCCTTGATGAGCGAGGTGCCGAACCAGAAGAGGATGACGCCGGCGATGACGTGGGCGATATTGGAGTCGCGGATCGCGAGCCACGCGCGTTTGAAGCCGTCGCGGATGGCAGCCTCGGCCTTCTTGCCGGCGGCGATCTCCTCCTTGATGCGCTCGGCGATGAGCACGTTGGCGTCGACCGCGAGGCCGACCGAGAGTATAAAGCCCGCGATGCCCGCAGCCGTGAGCACGACCGGGATGAGCTTAAAGAGCGCGAGCATCATGATGACGTAGATAATGAGCGAGACGACCGCCACGACGCCCGGCAAGCGGTACCAGAGGATCATAAAAATAGAGAGTGCGATGAAGCCGACCAGCCCGGCAAGCACGCCAGCCTGCACCGCCTCATCGCCCAAGATGGCGCCGACCGACTGCGTCGACGCGAGCGCGATCGGTACGGGCAAGGCGCCCAGGTTGAGGTTGCGCACGAGCTCCTTGGCAGAGTCGGCGGTAAAGCCGCCGGAGATGATCGCCGTACCGTCGGTGATCTTGTCCTGAATCGTCGGCGCCTCGATGAGATTGCCGTCAAGGAAAATCGCGAGCGTGCGGCCGACGTTGTTGCTGGTGATGTCAGAGAAGAGCTTGGTGCCGTCGGAATTGAAGTCGACGCGCACGACCGGCTGGCTGAGCCCCACCCCGCCGCCACTGCCGTTCTGGAATTCAAGCGTCGCGTGCGAGAGGTACTTGCCGGTGAGGCCGGTGTCGGTGAAAGCGGCAGGATTAGGGATGCTGCCGCCCGGAGCGGTGCTCGATGCGAGCGTGAGATTGTTCTCAAAACCTTTGGTGACCAGCTTGAACTCGAGCTGCGGCGTGGCGCCGATCATCTGCACGGCGGCATTGACGTCGGTGATGCCGGGGAGGTCGACCACGAGGCGATACTGCCCAGTACCAAGCGCGCCCCCCTGCTCGGTCTGTACGACCGGCTCGCCGACGCCGAAGGCGTTGACGCGGCGCTCTACAACTTCGCGGAGCGCGGAAAGAGAGTCCTGCACGTCAGCGGGCTGGAGCTGGCTTATATCGGCATTGTAGACAAGCTCCGTCCCGCCCGAGAGGTCGAGCCCGAGCTTGAAGTCGAAGCGCCCGCCCGTCCCGGTCGTATGCCATACGAAAAAGCCCAGCGCCGCGGCGACAACAAGGATAACCACGCTTGCATAGCGTATCCTGAACATGATGGGCACAATAGCAGATTTTCGCCCCGAGAGCAAAGGCTATTTCTGCGCCAGAGAAAAGAGATTTTTAAACAGCATCGCGACCGCTATCGGGCCGATACCGCCGGGAACAGGCGTAAATACCGAGGCCACTTCCGCACACGCGGGGTCGGCATCGCCCGCGAGCTTCCCTGCCGCCTCGCTGGTGCCCGCATCAATCAGCACGACGCCTGGCTTGAGCATGTCGGGCTTCACGATCCCGGGGCTTCCGGCGCCAAGCACCACAATATCGGCGTCTTTCAGCTCGCTCAGCGAGCCCTGCTCGAGCGTTACTACTGACACATCGGCACCGAGGTCAGCAAGCAATTTCGCCGCCGGCTGGCCGACCAGCTTGCCTGCGCCGACGACGACGGCGCGCTTGTTCGTCGGGTCGATGCCGGCGCGCGTGAGCACCTCGCCGATGGCCTCGGCGACCGGCGCGCGCACGAGAGGGCGCGGACCCAGCGCGTCGACATCCTTCTCGGGCGGGAGTTGGGCGATAAGATTATCAACTCCCTCGAGCGGCAACTGCACCAAGACGCCGTCGCACGCGAGTGCTTTATCAAAATCTTCCGGCGCGTAGCGGACGATCTGTACGCCAGCCTTGGCGGCTGCGCGCTCTTTCATCCGCACGAAAGAGTCGGACGCAGCGTCAGTACCCATGACAACGCCGAGCGTGTACGAGCCGCGCAGCCCACTTAGAATTTCATTCGCAATCTGTGTGCCGTTGATTATCATTATGCGCCGCTGCGGGTAAGAAGTTTCTTAATGGTCTTCATCGCGATCACGACATCAAGCAGGAGCGAACGGTGCTTGAGGTAATAGAGGTCGTGAGAGAATTTGTTTTTCGTCTCTTCAAGGCCCATACCATGATGAGCGTGTTCGCCATAGAGCTGCGCCCAGCCGGAGAGCCCCGGCTTAATCACATGCCGGATCGAGTAATACGGTATTTCCTTTTCGTAAACCGCCACGAGCGCGGGCGTCTCGGGACGCGGCCCAATGAGCGAAATGTCTCCGACAAGCACATTCAAAAATTGCGGCAGCTCATCGAGGCTGGTTTTGCGCAAGACGCGCCCCACGCGCGTAACGCGCAGCTTGCTGGCGCCATCCGGCCCGTAGTCGCCGGCATCATTGCCAGTCATGCTTCTGAATTTGTGGATATAGATCGTTTTGTTGTCCTGACCGATGCGCGGCAACGACACGAATATGGGCCCCCCATCCTCGAGCTTGATCGCAAGAATAATGAACGGATAGAAGACGAGCGACACGATGCCGCAGAATGCGCTGATGATAATATCCATGAAGCGCTTGAGCGAGTCGTACCAGTCATGGTTGTTGCGCGAGACGTTGCGCGCCAGCCAGCGCTCGGACACGGTCGACAGCGGCACGCGGCCGAAGACGGTCTCGTAGAGATCCATCGCGTCGAAGAAACGTATCCCGCTTGAGAGAAAGTTATACATATCCGGGAAGCCGCGCAGCACCGCAGGGTCGCTGAAGTCGGCGATGATAAAGCGCGCCTGATGCTCGGCAACGGCACGCGATATGTCTTGCGCAATAGGGGGGCTTGCCGGATCGAGCACGACGGTGACGCGCGCCGGCGCGCGCGGCGCTTCGTCAAGCGCCCGGACGAGAGAGAGAAGCTCCGCGCGCGAACCGATCGCGACCGCCTGCTCGGGCTTTTGGAGCCCGAGCCACGGGAAGATGCCTGCGCGCCACAAGAGCACGAGCGGGAAGGAGGTGCAGAGATAAATAAAGAGGAGCGTCTTGGGCGCGATGCCGAAGAGCGGGATAAGGAAAAAGAATACCGCCGCGAGCGTGATATTGAAGGTCTGCGCCACGAGGAGCGTCGCCGAGAGCGCGCGGCGCGCGAGGATGATCGATTGCGTCTCGTACAGGCCGGCGATAAAGAATACGACTATCCATGCCGCGAAAAGAAACGAAAACGGCACGAGGTGCTGGGTGAAGGTCGCCTGATCGGGGATCGTAAGCGTGCGGAGGTACAGCGCGAGCCAAAGCGCCGCAAGGAAGAATGCTATATCCCCCAGGAAAAGGATGAATGCGCGGGGGCGAAAAGCCGTTGCCATATCGTGGTTAACATAGTACAACAAATGTAAAGATTCTCAAGTTTCCATGACGAAAATCTTATTCGTAATTACGAAAGCCAATTGGGGCGGCGCGCAGCGCTACGTCTATGACCTTGCGACCAATCTGCCGCATGACCGATTTGATATCGCCGTAGCCTTCGGCCAACCGGGCAGATTGGCGCAGGAATTGGCGCAAGCATCTATACGCGCGCTCCCTATCGGATCGCTTCAGCGGGATATCTCGGCGGGCTCGGACACGAAGAGTTTCTTCGAGCTCTATCGCCTCTTTAAAAAAGAGAGGCCCGACGTCGTGCATCTCAACTCCAGCAAGGCCGGCGGCGTCGGCGCGCTCGCGGCGCGGCTGGCGGGAATACGAAAGATCGTGTTTACCGCGCACGGCTGGCCCTTTCGCGAACAGCGAACAATTATAGTGAGGGGAATATTTTGGTTAACGAGCTGGCTCACGGCGCTCTTCGCCACAAACATAATCTGCGTCTCAGAGTATGACCTGCACCAGGCACGCCGGATGCCGTTTGTGGGCCATAAAGCCGTGCGGATTTATAACGGCATCGATCAGAGTGTGCCGCTCGGCTCGGGAGACATCATCCGCACGGCATTCCCTGCCGGCGCCACTATCACCGGCACGATCGGCGAGCTCACCAAAAACAAAAATCAGATGGCGCTCGTCGAGCAGGCAAAGAAAGACCCGAGCCTGTGCGTCGCCATCGTCGGCGAGGGCGAGCTGCGGCCCCTGCTTGAGAAAAAGATTTCTGAATATGGACTTCAGGATCGCGTGAAGCTCTTCGGCTTCCTGCCGGCGCGCGACGTCCTGAAAGGGTTTGATGTCTTTGCGCTGCCATCCATTAAAGAAGGCCTCCCCTACGTGCTGCTGGAGGCCAAGGCGGCCGGACTTCCTATCGAGACCAACCGCTCTATCGGCGGCATCGCGGAAATACTCGACAAGCCGCTTGGCGAATTTTCGCTTGAGCGCATGGTCGCGCACACGGCTCAGATTTACGAAAGCGAGTCGTAGCCGCCCTGGAACTCGCGGTTGAGCGCATGCCGCGGCGCAGCGCGACCGTACGCGCGCATGCCGGAGAGCATGCCGAGCGCCAGGAACTCGACGATAATATGCGAGCCGCCGTAGCTCATGAACGGTATCGTCGTGCCCGTAACCGGCAAGACCCCGAGGTTGATGCCGACATGGAGCATGAAGTGCGCAAGGAAATAAAAGAAGATGCCCAGCGCGAAGAGCGTCTCGAAGTTGGAGGCGCCGTGCATGGCGATCGAGACGATCCGCCAAAAGAGTATGCCGTAGAGCGCGAATGCGATGCAGATGCCGACGAACCCCCACTCCTCCGCGAACGCGGCGAAGATAAAGTCGGTCTGATACTCGGGCAGGAAGCGGAGCTTGCTCTGCGTGCCGTAGCCGATCCCCTTGCCGAAGAGCTCCCCCGAGCCGACCGCGACCGTGGCCTGGTACGCGTTGTAGCCCGCGCCGCGCACGTCGGCGAGCGGGTGCAGGAACGTGAGGATACGCTCCCGCTGATACGGCTGGAAGCCGAAGAGCCACAGCCCGCCGAACGCCGTGATGCCAACCAGGAATACGATCGCGAGATGCAGGCGCGAGATGCCAGAGACCAGCACCATGCCGAGCCAGATGGTAAAGATGATGAGCGCCGAGCCGAAGTCGGGCTGGAGCGCGACGAGCACGAAGACGATCGCGGCATACATGCCGGAAATGAAGATATGCCGCACGTTGCGGATCTCGGTATGGCGGCGCGAGAAGTATTTGGCGAGCGTGATAACGAGCGCCAGCTTAACGAACTCGACCGGCTGCAGCGCAAAGGGCCCGAGGTCGAACCAGCTTTTGGCGCCCTGCGTCGCGTGGCCCAAGAGGACGAGGATGACAAGTGGCACGAGGCACGCGATATAGATGCCCCCTGCCACACCGCTGCGGCGCAGCACGCGCCAGTTGACTGTGCTGGCCGCAAAGAAGACCAGCACGCCGATAATGATCCAGATGATCTGCCGCGTAACGAACGGGTCCCCGCTGGTAAACGAGCTCATCGTGATGAGCCCCAATACGGCAAGCCCCATCGCCGCCGCGAAAGAAGTCCAGTCTATTAAACTGATTGAGGATTTTTCAGACATGCTCGCGTTTTAGAAGGACGGCAGAACCGTAAGCTCGGCGCGCACGATGCCGGGTATGCCGCCCGGCCACGTGAAGACCACTGACTTGCTTGATTTGTGCGGCACTGACGCGAGGAGCGTTTTGGACGCGCCGCGCGCGACGCCCTGCGCGTCGAAGAGTACGGCCTCGACGACGACCTGCGACGCATCGATAGCCGAGTCGTTCTCCACCTGCACCGAGAGCCGCGAGCCGTCGGCCGAGAGATTCTCCTGAAGAAGACGGATGCTCGGAAGCTCCTCGGTCACCGTGCTCCACGACGGCGTCTCGGAGAACGAGAAGGTCGTGCGCGCCACGCCGCGGCTCCCCGCCTGGATGCCGGTCTCGATGATCGGGATCGTGCGCACGGGCGGCAGGTCCATGACGCCGTCGCGTTCGACGACGAGTATGTTATTTTCGTCAAATAATTGAAAGGCGTAGTGCACTGCTTTGGCGCCCGCGCCGGTGTTGTTGTTCTCGATGTACGCCGCTGCGGTGTAGGTCGAGGACGAAGCAAGCGAGAATGACCGCGCCCACAACACCTGCGCCGGCTTCACGTCGTCGGGGCACACCAGCGCGCAGGCGCCGCCGCAGTCGACGCCGAGCTCGGTACCGTTCATGACGCCGTCGAAGCAATTGGGCGTGTGGGTAAAAAATGTCTCCCATACCGCGATAAGTACTATCGCGAGCACGACGAATGCGACGCCGTAGTACAGCAATTGCCGCCGCGCGCTCCACTTGAGTGCCATGAGAGTATTGTAGCGCATACGAAAAACCGCGCCATTAAAGCGCGTTTTCTCTTTTAGACCCTCTGTTCTGGCGGCTAGCTACTCTCCCGACCGGTAAAGGCAGGTACCATCGCCACTAGTGAGCTTAACTTCCGTGTTCGGAATGAGAACGGGTGTGACCCCACCGTTGAGCCACCAAAACAGAATGTCCAAAAGGTAGAAACAAAAAACTTTCAACCACAGATTATTGCGGTGCTCAAACCTCTCTCCCTCAAGGGGAAGGAATTTGATCAATTAGTACTCCTCGGCTAAACACATTGCTGTGCGTACACCTAGAGCCTATCAACGTCATCATCTCTGACGGATCTTAATGATTACTCATCTTAGAGTCGGCTTCGCGCTTAGATGCTTTCAGCGCTTATCCAATCCTGACATAGCTACCGAGCGTGCTCTTGGCAGAACAGCTCGCAGACCAGAGGTCAGTTCATCCCGGTCCTCTCGTACTAGGGACAAATCTCTTCAATAATCGACGCCTGCAGTAGATAGGAGACCAACCTGTCTCACGCTTCTTTTCACTTATTACTAAGTGGAATGGACTGTAGCTTCTTCCCTTTCAGGAAGGCCGATGTTCAGTCTCTACGGGTGAATGTTCATAAAATTCATGCTGAGTTTTACGAAGTATTCTTCCCTCGGTGTTGTCCTGAGATACGTTTAGTATCGAAGGGTTCCACCGATATCAATCAGCTTCTCCGCACCCATTTCTAGATGCGACCGCCGTGATTGGTTGATTTTCTATCACTTTAACTAACTTTTAGTTTTCGACGAAAAAACTTTCAAACAGTAATTCGTAACATTTCTCTCGTGGGGTTCAGACGGTCCTGACTCCGAATCTCTTCAGAATCAAAACGGTCTGAACCCAGCTCGCGTATCACTTTAATTGGCGAACAGCCAAACCCTTGGGAGCTTCTCCACCCCCGGGATGTGATGAGCCGACATCGAGGTGCCGAACTCCGCCGTCGCTATGGACGCTTAGGCGGAACTAGCCTGTTATCCCCAGAGTAGCTTTTGTCAGATAATCTTCCACGGCTTCTAATGCCCATGGTCGGTTCACTATGGTCTGCTTTCGCACCTGCTCGGCATTTACGCCTTGCAGTCAAGCCCCCTTATGCCATTGCGCTATCGGCACGGTTTCCATCCGCGCCTAGGGGACCTTAATACACTCCTCCGTTACTTTTTAGGAGGATAGCGCCCCACTAAAACTGCCCGCCAGATACTGTTTCGATTGGTTTAGCCAACCGGTTAGCGCATACAACATCACAGAGTGGTATTTCACTGACGAGTAGATATCAACCAAGATCGATACCATCAAACCTCTCCCACCTATGCTACGCAGTAACACCGTATACGCAATATCAAGCTGCAGTAAAGCTTCTGGGGTCTTTTCGTCTATCTGCAGGTAACCGGCATCTTCACCGGTACTGTATTTTCACCGAGCTGTGCTCCGAGACAGTTCCCCAGTCGTTACACTATTCGTGCGCGTCTGAACTTACCAGACAAGGAATTTCGCTACCTTAGGACGATTATAGTTATCGCCGACATTCACCAGGGCTTA
>DASZPE010000041.1:0-9389 GCA_035550415.1 Minisyncoccota bacterium
CGTAGAGAGACCGATTACCTACCTAACTGACATTTGTCATGAATCTCTACGAATCTATTAAAAAGCAGGATAAGGACGTCTTTGCCGCGATTGAGGGAGAGGAGACCCGCGAGCGGGAGGGGCTCGAGCTGATACCGTCCGAAAATTACGTGAGTAAGGCCGTGCGCGAGGCGCAGGGATCCATCTTTACCAACAAATATTCCGAGGGGTATCCGGGCAAGCGCTACTATGGCGGGCAAACTTTTACTGATCAGGTCGAGGCGATTGCCATCGAGCGCGCCAAAAAACTTTTTGGCGCGAAGTTTGCCAACGTGCAGCCGCACTCGGGCGCCAACGCCAACATCGGCATGTATATGGCGCTGCTCGAGCCCGGCGATACGGTGCTTGGCATGGACCTTAGCCACGGCGGGCACCTGACGCACGGCCACCCGGTGACCTACATCACCAAGTTCTTCAACTTCGTGCGCTACAAGATGAAGAATGTCGAGACGGGCGAGATCGACTACGACGAGATGCGCCAGGTCGCAGTTGAAACCAAGCCCAAGATAGTGCTGGCCGGCTTCTCGGCCTACTCGCGCGAGCTCGACTACGCGAAGTTCGTCTCCATCGCGCGCGAGGTGGGCGCGTACGCGGTCATCGATATCGCGCATATCGCGGGGCTCATTGCCGGAGGCGCCGCCAAAAACCCCTTCGACTACGGCTTCGACATCATGACTTCAACAACGCACAAAACGTTGCGCGGCCCGCGCGGCGGGCTCATCCTCGTGCGCGAGTCGGAAGATCTGGCCAAGAAGGTGGACAAGGCGATATTCCCGGGCCTCCAGGGCGGGCCCTTGATGCACGTCATTGCCGCCAAGGCGGTTGCCTTCGGCGAGGCGCAGAGCCCGAAGTTTAAAGACTACGCGCAGCAAATTCTTAAGAATGCCAAAGCGATGGAGGAAGTCTTCCGCGCGGCTGGCGTGCGCATGATCGGCGGCGGCACCAGCAACCATCTCATCCTCGCCGACGTCTTCGGCAGTCTTGGAATTCCGGGCAAAGAAGCCGAGGCGCTCCTTGACCGCGTTGGCATCACGCTCAACAAGAACGTCATCGCCGACGACACGCGCTCACCCATGGACCCTTCCGGCATCCGCTTTGGGACGCCGGCCATCACGACGCGCGGGTTCAAAGAAGCCGAGTCCGCGCATGTGGCCGAGCTCATGATCGACGCGCTCAAGAATAAAGACAACGAAGCGAGGCTGGCAGAGATCCACAACGAAATAAAAGCCGGCTGCGAGAAATTCCCGATTCCTGACTCGTTCGTATAGCGGGGGAGTACAATAGGAGGATGATCCGCTCGGGCTTTCGCCAACTACTCGAATTGTGGGACCGCTACGAGCGGCCGCTTGCGGCGATATCGCTCACGACGGGCTTTATCTTCGACCTCTTTCTCGCCAAGCGCCCCGACAGCGTCTACGACAACCTGCTCCTTGTCGCGTACTTGTGCATCGCGGCAGGGCTTATCCTCATCCTCAACATCCGCACCTACCGCCGGCGCGACATCGAGCCGCAGGCCACGCCTCTCTTTTTACTCCTTATCCTCCAGTTCTGCTTCGGAGGCTTATCGAGCAACCTGCTCGTGCTCTACGGCAAGAGCGGCACCTTCGCGGGCTCGACGCTGTTTCTCCTCTTTCTCTTCGCGATGCTGGTCGGCAACGAGTTCCTCAAGTCGCGCTACGCGCAGCTGCGCTTCAATGTCGTCATTTATTACACGCTGCTGCTGACCTACTGCATCATCGCGGTGCCGACGTTCATCCTCCACTCGGTCGGCACGCTTGTGTTCCTCGCGAGCGGGTTCCTCAGCCTCGGCATCATCACCGGCTTCTTGTGGCTGCTCTACCTCCTTGTCTTCCGCGGGCGCGACCGCGCGGTGCAGATCTACGAAGTGTCGGTCTTGGTGCTGCTCGTGTTCTTCTTCTACAACATGCTCTACTTCGTGAATATCATCCCGCCGGTGCCGCTCTCCCTCAAGAACATCGGCGTGTATCATCAGCTGACGCGCCTGCCGACCGCCTCCGGCACCGACGACGCGATCTACTCGGCCACGTACGAAGACTCGCCGTGGTACATCTTCTGGCGCGATACGAGCGCGACGTACGACATGGGCGATGTCACGCAGGCGCAAGCGTCGTGCTTCTCTTCCGTATTCGCGCCGACCGGCCTCTCGACGCCGGTCTACCACCGCTGGGAGCGCAAAGACGACGCGACGGGCAGGTGGGTCACGATGTCCCGCATCTCATTCCCGATCAACGGCGGCAGGGGAGACGGCTTCCGCGGGTTTACGGTTACGAACGTCACCCCGGGCCACTGGCGCTGCGATGTCGAGACCGAGGGCGGCGCGCTCATCGGCCGCATCTCCTTTAATGTGGTAGAAAGCTCCACCACGCCCGCCCTATCGACGAAAGAATTGTAGAACTTCACGTTCTGTCCAGGCGTGCTGCGGCATACTTGAATACGGATAAGATTCGTGCTATAGTTCTGCCTGGTTAACAATCCCGAGAGGGAATATAGGGAGGAATACTCGTGCTTCACGCAACTGTTCGCAAACCGGCCCTTACGTTAGTGCCAATCGAACCGCGCAAGGTATTTTCGGGGGAGGATGCAAATCGCGCCCATTCCGACCTCAAGCCGGGCACCCGGTGGCGTATAACGTTTCGCGGCTCGTGCGAGCCCGACGACGTGACGTTGCTGCTCGATATGCACGGACGGAAGTTCCTGCAGATCGACCCGGGCGACTACGGCAAAGTTGCCGCGGTCTACACTTCGAAGAACGGATGGGGCCATCTGGCCCGTTCGTTCTCGTTTGAAGCCAAGGAGCTCTCCTGCCAGACGGGACGGGAGAACTTCATGCGGCTTGCGAAGCGGCTCGAGACTATCGAGTTGCTCTGACTGTTCTTCGTTCGGCTTCGGGCCGGCTTCAGCAATGAGGCCGGCCTTTGTTTTTAAAAGTCCATATATTTGCTACTCTTTGTGCATGATACGCGAGGCGATAAAAGAGGCCATTATAGAAGTGCTTCAGGAGCTCGGGTCGGGTCCAGTGTCATTTACTGTTGAACGATCGGATGATTTCAGTCATGGCGACTACGCGACTAATGTCGCTCTTAAGGCAATGGGACCTACTAGTCATGGAAACTTTTCTAATATATTTGAGAAGAATTCTAGTTGGACAGTGGGTCGTTCCGTTTCTTTTACAGAAGAATTTAAAAATCCCAGGAACCTAGCAGAAAAGATAAAAGAAATTCTGATTGCCAAGAATATAGACGGCGTAAAGAAGATTGAAGTCGCGGGGCCGGGCTTCATCAACTTCACGCTCGCGGGCATGAAGGTGAAGGACATCGTTCACGAAGCGCACGAGGCCGCGTGGGGGAGTAATGATCTCTATAAAAATAAAATAGCACTTGTTGAGTACACGAGCCCCAATCTTTTCAAGCCGCTCCATATTGGCAACCTTATTGGAAATATATTAGGCGAGTCCATTGCGCGTATATTGGAGAACAGCGGTGCTGAAGTAAAACGTATCAATTATCCTTCTGACATTGGGCTCACTATTGCCAAGGGCGTGTGGGGTCTGCAGAAACTGAATCTTGATCCCGGCGATATTGCGCAGTTGGGCAAGGCATATGTTGCCGGCAATGAAGCCTATGATGGCGATGAAGCGGCAAAGAAGGAAATAGAGGAAATCAATAAGGCTCTCTACGAAAACTCGAATATTGAATGGAGTTCGTTGCGCGAGAAGGGGATCGCCACATCGCTCAAGCATCTCCATGAGCTTTGCGAGAGATTAGGTACTACATTTGATGCGGAGTTTTTTGAGAGTCAGTCCGGGCCGGTGGGGGCGGAGATCGTTCGTGCACACCTGAAGGACGTGTTCGAAGAAAGCGAAGGCGCCGTGGTGTTTAAAGGTGAGAAAGAGGGCTTACATACGCGCGTGTTCCTAAACTCGCAGGGCCTGCCGACTTACGAAGCGAAGGAGCTCGGGCTTTTTGAGCTCAAGAACGAAGCGTATCCAGAGTTTGATATATCGCTTACAGTCACGGGCAGTGAGCAGCGAGACTTCTTTAAAGTCGTGTTTGCAGCGATCAGAAATCTGTTCAAAGAAAAAGTAGAAGGCAAAAGGCTCGAACATATCCCGACGAGCTTCTTGAAACTTACGACCGGCAAGATGTCCTCACGAAAGGGAAATGTGATAACCGGAGAGTCGCTGCTTGAAGATCTCACAAAAGCTGCGCGCGGACGCGAAGAAGTGGCAGTGGGAGCGACTAAATACGCAGTACTTAAATCAGGAAGCGGCAAGGATATTATTTTTGATCCTGAAAAATCTTTGTCGCTCGAGGGCGACTCGGGGCCGTATGTGCAATACGCGCTCGTGCGCGCACGCGCGCTCTTGCGAAATGCCGCTGAGGCGAAGGTGGTTGACCCGACCCCAACGCCGCCGACGCCGATCGAGCGACTGGTCGTATACTTTCCCGATGTCGTGGAGCGCGCAGCGCACGAGCTCGAGCCGCATTACATTACGACGTACGTGACCGAGCTCGCCGGCGCGTTCAACAGCTGGTACGCGAGCGAGCGCATGATTGTCGACGGCGCCATCACGAGCCGCAACCTCGCCGTTATTAAAGCAATAGAGAACACGCTCGCGCGCGGTCTCACCATCCTCGGCATCCCCACGCCCGAGGAGATGTAATTTTTTATAAAGACTGGAAGAGCGCGCCCAAAAGCGGTACGCTAGAGAAATATGTCCGACATGAAGTCAGAGACGGCCAAGCGGGAGGAAGACGTGCTTGCCTTCTGGAAGGATCAGCGCATATTCGAGCGCAGCCTCGAGAAGCGCGCGCCCCGCGGCGAGTTTATTTTCTACGACGGGCCGCCGTTCGCGACGGGGCTCCCGCACTACGGCCACCTGCTTGCCTCGACCATCAAGGATGTCATCCCGCGCTACAAGACGATGCAGGGCTACCGCGTGCCGCGGCGGTGGGGCTGGGATTGCCACGGGCTCCCGGTCGAAAATCTGATCGAGAAGAAGCTCAACCTCAAGTCCAAGAAGGATATCTTGGCGATTGGCATCGACACCTTCAACGAAGCCGCGCGCGCCGCGGTCATGGAGTTCGACCGCGAGTGGGAGCGCTATGTTGAGCGCATCGGCCGCTGGGTCGACTTCAAAAATTCCTACAAGACGATGGACAACTCGTATATCGAGTCGGTCTGGTGGGCGCTGAAGGAGATGGAAGGGAAGAAGCTCCTCTACGAGGGCCGCAAGGTGCTCATGTATTGCACGCACTGCGAGACGCCGCTCGCCAAGGCCGAGATCGCATCCGACAATACTTACAAAGACATCACCGAGGAAGCGGTAACGATAAAATTCAAGCTCAAGAACCCGGTCAAGTACGGATTGCCGGAGAATACTTCGATACTCGCATGGACCACGACGCCATGGACGCTCCCCGGCAACGTGGCGCTCGCGGTTGGCGCGGATATTATCTACGTCTTCTTCGAGCACCACGGCGAGTACCTGGTCGCAGCGCGCGACCGCATGCCCGATGTGGCGCCGCACGCGCGCGTGATGGGCGAATTCCCCGGCCGGCAGTTGGTTGGCGCCGAGTACGAGCCGCCGTACCGCATCGCGGCGGTCGAGGCGCATAAGGGCAGGAAGCATGTCGTGCTTGCAGCGGACTTTGTCACGACGACCGACGGTACCGGCATCGTGCACACGGCCGTCATGTACGGCGAGGACGACTTTACGCTCGGCCAAAAGGAAGGCTTGCCGATGGTGCAGCTTCTCAACGGCAACGGCACGTACAACGACAACGCGCCCGAGTTCGTCCGCGGAGAATATATAAAGAAGGCCGAGAAGGCCATCAAGGAAGACTTGGAGTCGCAGGGCTTGCTCTACGCGCGCGCGCCGCACACGCACTCTTATCCCCACTGCTGGCGCTGCGGCACGCCGCTGATCTACAACGCGGTGGCGTCGTGGTTCATCAATATCCAGAAGATTAAATCGAAGATGCTCGCGGAGAACGAAAAGGTCAATTGGGTGCCCGAGCATCTCAAGCACGGACGGTTCCATAACATCGTTGAGAACGCGCCCGATTGGACGATCTCGCGCAACCGCTTCTGGGCCAGCCCGCTTCCGATCTGGAAGGAGAAGGGCGGCAAGAACATGATGGTGGTCGGATCGGTGGCGGAACTCCTCGAGAAGACCAAGCGCTCGGGCAACACGTACTACATGATGCGCCACGGCGAAGCGCGCAGTAATGTCGAAAAAGTATTTGATTCCGACGGCCGAGCCGACAACCATCTGACCGACAACGGCGAGCATCAGGTTCGCGCAGCCTCGGAAGATCTCAAGAAGCAGGGGATCGACCTCATCATCACGTCTCCGCTGGTGCGCACGCGCGAGACCGCCGCGCTGGTACAGAAGGCGCTCGGCCTTCCCGACCAAGCGGTCATGGTCGACGAGCGCATTCGCGAATACGGCTTCGGCGTCTATTCCGGACGCAAGGCAGAAGAGTTTCATCGCGCGATACCGTTTGCGTCTCAATTTGAGACGGCGCCGGAAGGCGGCGAAACATTTCTCGATGTGCGCCGGCGGATAGGAGATTTTCTCTTCGAGATTGAACGGCGCTATGTCGGCAAGCGCATACTTATCATTTCGCACGGCAACCCGCTCTGGATCCTCGCGGCGGTGGCGCAGCGCGTGCCAGTCGATGCGCTTCGCGAAGGGAAAGAATCTCTGCCCGCTCATGCAATCGTGGAAAAGATCGATTTCGTCCCGTATCCGCATACCAAGGACTACGAACTGGATCTCCATCGCCCCTACATCGACCACATCACGCTCGTCGACGCCAAGGGCCGCGCGTACGAGCGCATACCGGAAGTGATCGACTGCTGGGTCGAGTCGGGCGCGATGCCGTACGCCTCTAACCACTATCCGTTTGAAAATAAAAACCGCTTCAACCCCGGGCGCGCGTTCGGCCTGTGGCCCAAGGGTTTCCCGGCGGACTTTATTGCCGAGTACATCGCGCAGACGCGCACCTGGTTCTACTACATGCACGCGGTGGGCGCCGCGCTCTCGGGCACGCAGGCATTCAAGAATGTTGTCTCGACCGGTACGATCCTCGCCGCCGACGGCAGCAAGATGAGCAAGAGCAAGGGCAATTACACCGACCCGCTCGCGATCGTCGACCAGTACGGCGCCGACGCGCTCAGGTTCTACCTCATGAGCTCGGTCGTCATGAGCGGCGAGGACTTCAGCTTCCGCGACGAGGAAGTGCGCGAGGTACACAACCGCGTCATCGGCATGTTCCTCAACTGCTACAAGTTCTATGAGCTCTACAAAAATGAGTATGACGGCATGACACAAGCGCACAAGAGTACGCACGTGCTCGACCGCTGGGTGATGTCGCTCCTCAATAGATGCATCGCGGACGTCACGGTGGGGATGGAGGCGTACGCCATGCCCGCGGTGTGCAAAGCGCTGCGCGCATTCCTTGATGATTACTCTACCTGGTACGTACGAAGATCGCGCGACCGCGTGAAGGGTGACGACGCGCAAGACAAGCAGTACGCGCTCGCGACGCAGCGCGAAGTCTTGCTCACGCTCGCGCGCCTCATGGCGCCGCTCACGCCGTATATCGCAGAGACAATCTACCGCGGCGCAGAAGGCCAGGAGGAAAGCGTGCATCTCTCTGAGTGGCCCCGCGCGCTCGCGGCAGATGACACCTTGCTCGCTGACATGGCTGCCGTGCGCGCGACCGCATCGCTGGCGCTCGAGGCGCGCGAGCGCGCGGGAGTGAAGATCCGCCAGCCGCTGGGGCGGCTTTCGGTGAAGTCGCTCGTAAGCAATGCCGAGCTTCAGCAGCTTATTGCCGACGAAATCAACGTTAAAGAAATAGTCGAAGACTCAAGCATCGAGGGCGACGTGCTGCTCGACACCACCCTCACGCCGGCATTGCGCGAGGAAGGCATCATGCGCGGACTCGTGCGCGGCATCCAAGAATGGCGCAAGGAGTCCGGCCTCAGCATCACCGACCGCCCCGACTATGTGCTTGCGGTCTCCGGCGAAGATCTGGCCGTCGCGCAGAAGAACCGCGACGAGATTATAAAGGCCGCCGGCCTGGGCGGGCTCACGATCAGGGAAGAGTAATATGCACGCGCTGGTGGTAACCGAGGGAGTTGTCTTGGGCAAGCGCGGGGTAGGGGAGGCGAATATCTTTCTCGCGATCCTTACGCGCGAGCGCGGGCTCCTCAAGGCCTCCGCGCGCAGCGCGCGCCGCGAGGCTTCCAAGCTGCGCTATGCGCTCGAGCCGCTCACGCTCGCGACGTACACCTTCGTGCGCGGCAAGCACGAATGGAAATTGATCGGCGCGCAGGATGCCGAGCGTCTTCTTCCGGCCGACACGCCGCTTGTGGCGCGCCGCGCCACGGCGCGCGCAGCGCGCCTCCTCTTGCGCCTCGTCCATGGCGAAGAGAAGAACGATGCGCTCTACACGACCTTCAGCGAAGGCTTGCGCG
Organism: Minisyncoccota bacterium; assembly: GCA_035550415.1. Lineage (GTDB taxonomy): Bacteria > Patescibacteriota > Minisyncoccia > Phycocordibacterales > SBAW01 > GWA1-54-10. The sequence goes on from DASZPE010000041.1 coordinate 8,551, forward strand.
CGCTTGCAGCGGCAGCGCCCGAGGCGCTGCCGCACATCGAAACGGTGCTCGTGCTAAGAGTCCTCGCGCACTTGGGTTACTTGCCGCAGACGCCCGAGCTGGCGCCCTTTATGGAAGGGGACTTCTTCTCCCACGAACTGGCGGCAGAGGTCGAGCGCTCGCGCGCGATACTTGCGAAAGCGATTAACGATTCACTTTCCGCCACCGGACTCTAAGCGATGGTATAATTCTTGCCATGGCGAAAGAGGAGAGCGATGGCGTCGAAGGGCTCAAGCGCCGCCTCTACGCGCGCGGCGGAGCGCAACCGTCTCCTGAAGACCGCACGCCGCTCATGCAAAACGAGGTCCATCCGCCCAAGTCGTGGAGCGATGCATCTTCCGACGCCCCATCCTCGGGAATGGGCACGCCTCCGCCGCCCGAGCCCCCGCAGCCAGCACCCAGCCTTATGCCCCGCAGCCCCAAAAGACGCATGTCGCTCGCAACCAAGTTCTTCCTCGGCTCGGTCGCCTTTTTCGTAATCGCAACCGGTGCTGCGGCAGCGCTCTTCTTTAACGGGTTCAATACCACCTCGCCGCAGAATATCGACGTCGAGGTCGAGATGCCGTCGCTCATCGACGGCGGCAAGGCGACAAGCTTCGAGATCATCATCACCAACCGCAACACGACCGACCTCTTGCTCTCCGACCTCTCGATCGATTATCCCGACGGCACGCGCAGCGCGGCCGACCCGACGGTCGCGCTGACGCACGACCAAGTCTCGATCGGCACGATCAAGTCGGGCCAGCAGATCAAGCGCACCATAAACGCGCTCTTTTACGGACAGGAAGGCGCGCAGGCGA
>DASZPE010000042.1:0-2493 GCA_035550415.1 Minisyncoccota bacterium
ACGACCCGAACGCTTTGTCAATGCCGCCCCCGGCCGACACCGGCTCGACCGGCACTACGACGGCCTCAACCACGCCGCCCGCCGACACCGGCTCCTCCGGCAGCCCTGCCACAACGACCCCGCCGTCTGACACTACGACGCCGCCCCCGGCAGATACCGGTAGCAGCGCTTCCAGCACACCGAGCATTCCCCCCGACACTTCGGCAAGCTCGACGCCGCCCGCCGTGCCGCCCGCGACTCCGAGCACGACGGTTGCGAGCACGAGCTCCGCAACCACTACCGGCCAATAAAAGCAGCCGTCTTCTCCTGCGCCCCAAAACTGGTGCTACAATAAGGGCATATGGCAGTACGCGTCGCAATCAACGGCTTCGGGCGCATCGGGCGCGCGTTCCTGCGGGCGAGCTGGGGCGACCCGGACGTAGAGGTGGTCGCGATCAATGACTTGGGCGACATCGGCAACCTCGCGTACCTCCTCCAGTACGACAGCGTATATCGCACGTTTGCTCAGAAAGTATCGGTTGAAAACGGCCAGCTCGTCGTCGGCGGCAAGCAAATCCACGTCACGGCAGAGAAGGACCCGACCAAATTGCCGTGGGGCAGCCTCAACATTGATGTGGCGGTAGAATCGACCGGCGTTTTTGATAGTTATGAGAAGGCGAGCGCGCACCTCACGGCGGGTGCCAAGCATGTGGTGATCTCAGCACCCGTCAAAGATGAAATGGCGGGGGCGGGGACGGTGCTCATGGGCGTCAACGAAGACAAAATGAGCGTCTGCCAGGTGACCTCCAACGCGTCGTGCACGACCAACTCGGTGTCGCCGCTTATCGCCATCCTCGACGAGAAGCTTGGCATCGAGAAGGCGCTTCTCAATACCACGCATGCGTATACGGCAACGCAATCCATTGTCGATTCTCCCGTAAAGGGCAGCGACTATCGCCGCGGCCGGGCCGCGGCGCAGAACATGTCGCCGTCGTCGACCGGCGCGGCAATCGCCGTTACGAAAGCGTACGAACAGCTCACGGGGAAGTTCGATGGCATCTCGATCCGCGTGCCGGTGGTCGCGGGCTCGATCGCCGACGTTACTTTTCTTGCCAAGCGCGACACCACCGCCGAAGAAGTGAACAAAATTTTAGAAGATGCGGCCAAGGAGGACCGCTGGCAGGGGATCTTTGCCGCGACGCGCGAGCAGCTGGTCTCGGGCGATATCATCGGCAACCCGCACGCGAGCATTGCCGACCTCGGCATGACGCGCGTTGTCGGCGGCAACTTGGTGAAGGTGCTCGCCTGGTACGACAACGAGTGGGGCTATACCAACACGCTCGTGCGCCACGTGAAGAAGTCGGGCATGCATTAAAACAGGATGGCAAAAATATTTCTGGCTTCAGACCACGCGGGATACGAGATGAAGGAGGCGCTCACGCCGTTTCTTGCGGAGCGCGGCTACGAGGTTGAAGACCTCGGCCCGCACACGCTCGACCCCAACGACGACTACCCGGATTACTTGGGCTCGCTCGGCCGAAATGTGGCTGAAAATAAGGGTTCTTTCGGGATCGGGATCGGGCACTCCGGCCAAGGGGAGGCGATGGCGGTCAATAGGACGCCGGGCGCGCGCGCCGCGGTGTACTACGGCGGGCCCGAGGAGGTCATTACCCTTTCGCGCCAGCATAACGACGCCAACGTTCTGTCGCTTGGCGCGCATTTTATATCGATCGACGATGCCAAGAAGGCCGTCGCGCTCTGGCTCGCGACACCCTTCAGCGGCGAAGAGCGCCACGTGCGAAGAATCCAGAAACTCGGATGATCGAAATCATTCCCGCGATATTACGGAAATCATTTAAAGATATCGAGCGCGACCTCGAGCGCGTGCATGGCGTCGCCAAAAAGGTGCAGATCGACGTCGTCGACGGCCGCTTCGCGCATGGTACCACGTGGCCGTACCACGACCGCGAGTCGTTCGATAAGATCGTTGCCGAGGAAAACGGCTTGCCGCACTGGCAGGACTTCGACTTCGAGTTCGACCTCATGATCGAAGACCCGCATCTGCACGTGATGGACTTCGTGCGTGCGGGCGCCTCGCATATCGTCATCCATGCCGACTCTGCGGGTGCGGTCGAGGGCCTGCGCAAGGTCGCCGACCTGCGCGAGGACGACGGCCGCGGCGCGTTCTCCGTCTCGACCGGCTTGGCGCTCTTGCCCACTATGCAGCCCGACGTGCTCGAGTCGTTCGACACGCTCTTTGATTACGTGCAGGTGATGGGCGTCGAGCATGTCGGCAAGCAAGGCCAGCCGTTCGATGTGCATGCGCTTGCGCTGATCGAGCGCCTGCGCCGCCGCTACCCCGACCTCGCGATACAAGTCGACGGCGGCGTGAATAAGGAGCATATCCCCGCGCTCGTGCGCGCGGGCGCCAACCGCCTCATCGTCGGCAGCGCGATATTCGGTGCGGATAACCCGGCCGACGCGTATAAAGCGTTATATACTGAAGCCAATGGC
>DASZPE010000043.1:0-6993 GCA_035550415.1 Minisyncoccota bacterium
AAAATCTCGGCGCCGCGGAGCCGGCCGCCGCTTGCGGTAATCGTGTAACGCTCGCCGCCCAGAGAAACATCGCATCCCATCGCGCGAAACCCCTGGAGAAACAGGTCGATCGGCCGCGGGCCAATGACGTCGCCGCCCGGGTGCGGGAATGATACGCGGCCGAAGCGGGCCAAGACCGGCCCCGCGAACACGATCGAGGCGCGCAGCCGGCGCGCGATCGCGTCATTGAGCTCGTGCGTGTTTGCCGCAGCAGTGTTGATGGCGAGCGCATGGTCGGTGCGCTCGACCGAAGCACCCATCGCCTCGAGCAATTCCTTCACCCGCGCGACGTCCTCGATATCGGGCACATTGGTGAGCGAGAGCGTGTCGTCGAAAAGAAGCGCCGCCGGCATGGACTTAAGGATGGCATTTTTAGCGCCGCCGACGGCTATGGTGCCGCGCAGCTTCTTCTCCCCGCCAAGCCCGTCAACCATAAATCGCTCGGGCTTCATGTATGTTTTATTGCGCGCTTTTTATACGTGCGCGGTTTTTTAGTCGATTTCTCTGCCGCGGCCGCAGTCGGCGACGGCTCAGCGTGCTTTTTGGGATTCACTTCCCACCAGAATTTCTTCGAGAAGTCCTTCGCGCTGTCGCAGACGCTCTTTAAATAGTAGAGGTCCTTGGTCGGTATCGCCTCGAGTATCCGGCCCATGCGCGGCAGCGTGAGCGGGGGCCACCCGTCGCGCGCGCGCGCGGCGTTGAGCTTCACCATGAAGTAGCGCATCATCTCGCCGCGCTCGGTGGCGCGGTCTTTGGCGCGCGTTTTGTCAGCCAGGTGGAGCTTGATATGGTCCATAGCCCTTATTGTAGCGCGTTGCGCGCGAGGCAAAAAATTGGCACAGTTATGGCATGCCCCAGGACCCCATAGTCCAAGTAGGCGAGCCCGTCTTGCGGAAAGTCGCCAAACCCTTGCTGCCCAAGGATATTTCCGCGCGCGCAACGAAAGCCATCATCGCCAAGATGAAGCGCGCGCTTGCCCGCGAGAAGTACGGCGTCGCTATCGCCGCGCCGCAAGTCGGCTCTTCCCTCCGGATCTTCGTCGTCTCGGGAAAAGTATTCGATGAAGAAAAGCCCGCTGCCGAGCACGAGCAAGAAACGGCCTCGCCCGCGCGCGTCTATATCAACCCACAGATCACGCGCTCCTCGCGCAAAAAGATGGAGATGTCCGAGGGCTGCCTGTCGGTGCGCGGACAATACGGCACGGTCCTGCGCCACGAGAAGGTTACGCTCAAGGCTCTCGGCGAAGACGGCAAACCGATCCTCCAGCACGCTTCGGGACTCCTCGCGCACATCTTCCAGCACGAGTGCGACCATCTCGAGGGCGTGCTCTTTACCGACAAAACGCTCGAACTCCGGCCGTGGGACGAGCACACCAGCGATGAGTAAGCACGGCGCTCCCCTCTTTGCGTTCTTCGGCACGCCGCGCTTCGCGGTGGTGGTGCTCGACGCGCTCGAGGCGCGCGGGCTCCTGCCGGCGCTCGTCGTCACCGCGCCCGACAAGCCGCGCGGCCGCGGGCTTGAGCTGTCGCCCTCGCCGGTTAAGGAATGGGCGCAGGAGCGGGGCATCGACGTCATGACACCCGCTACGCTCAAGGACGAGGCGCTGGTTGCGGAGCTCGGCAACACCGAGTGGGACGTGTTCGTGGTAGCGGCGTACAACAAGCTGATCCCCAAGACTATTCTCGATATCCCGCACAGAGGTTCACTCAACATCCATCCGTCGCTCTTGCCGAAGTTCCGCGGGCCGTCGCCCGCGCTCACGGCCATACTCGAGGACGAGCGCACGACTGGCGTCAGCGTCATGCAGATGACGCCGGAGATGGATGCGGGGCCCATCGTCGCGCAAGCGAAGGTAGAGCTTGAGGAGGATGCATGGCCGCCGAAAGGGCAGCTCTTCGAAGACCTGCTCGCGACCGAGGGCGGCAACCTTCTTGCTGAAGTGCTCCCCGATTGGCTCGCGGGCGAGATCACGCCCGAAGAGCAGGATGCGAGCAAAGCAACCTTCACGCGTAAGTTTACCGACGAAGACGCGCGCATCGATCTCTCGGGCGACGCGCGCCAGAACCTCCTCAAGATACGCGCCTTCGACCACGGCCCGCGCGCGTACTATCTCGACGAGGCTGGCAAGCGCATCATCATTACTGAGGCTGAGGTGCGCGACGGCACACTAGAAATCCTCAAAGTCATCCCCGAAGGCAAAAAGGAGATGCTATATAAGGACTTTCAAGGCCGTTGACTTTATATAAATTAGGAGTACAATGTCTTTAGGTAAGAACTGGGTGGGACGTTGACCGACTATGATATATCGGCATCCGCGTTCTCACCTGGAGTCCCGAGAGTGCAGCACTGGCGCATACGTTCATCCGCTCTGTTCCTACCACGGCCGGCCGCGCACCGTGTACAGGAAGCAGCTGAATAGCTGCAAGAGGGATTAAAGGAACCGCTGCGACTCTGCTCCTCTCGGGACTTATCTCCGGCCCACCTTCACGTGGGCCTTTTTATTTTATGATCTGTCGCCGAAGCCGCGGAGGATGTCTTTTATCTTCCCCGCGCCGCGGCGCAGTATATGGATGCGCTTTTTCTTGCGCTTGGTCAGCTCGCGAAACAATTCCCCTTCGACCAAGTCGATCGCCTCGTGGAGCGCTGCGCCGCGCGCTTCTGCGCGCAGAGACTCCGCAAATTCCGGCGCATGGAGCGTGACTTCCGCGCGGTAGGTCTTCTCCTCGTCGCGCGAGTACTGAAGCTCCACGTCCGCACGGGCCGCCGACACGTCGCTGAGAAATTTATCGAGCCCGCCCAATTTCTTCTCGACGTAGGAGCGGATCTCGTCGGTAATATGCACGTCGGTGCCTTTCAGGTTGTAATTCATGGAAAACGCCTACCGGCTAATGCCTGTAGTATAGCGCACCCGCACAAGATCCGGATATACGCTACGGGCTCGTGGTCCAGTCGCGCACGATGCTGGCATCTAGCAGGTTAGGCGCGCTTTGTTCGACATATCCTTCTGCGCCGACAAAGTCGCCGACGCGCAGGCCCGCGAGCGTGCCGCTTGTCGCATACGGCGGTATCACGGTGGAGGCGCCGCTGATTTGTATGACCCATACCCCGCCCCAGGTATTGATCGTGGCGGAGTTCGTTCCTACCGCAGCGACGGTACCGCGCACAAGCGCGCTGCCGTCAGCCGCGACCTGCACCACCATGGGCGCTGGCGTAGTCCCTACTGGCGGATAAGCAGCAGGGGCGACCGGGGTGTCGCTCGACGTGCTGCTCGATGCTGCTGCAGAAGTTGACGACACAGATGAGGTTGGGGATGAAATTACGGCAACACCCGGGGCCTGCAGAGTTATATAAGTCGCGGGAAAGAATGGGTTCGGGACGCCGGTACTCGTTGCCTTCAAGGTGTACGTGCCATCAGAATTTTCGACCGACGAACTCGCCGATACCCACACCCGTGCGCTCGAAGAAGATGCAGGGATGCTGCTGGTTGTGGTGCTGTCTGCCAAAGCGACTCCGCCGACCGCAAGCAAACCGCTCAGTGCCAAAAGAGTCATGGTGTTCGCGGCAAGGCGGATATATCTGCCGGTGTTCACATTCATGCAGAAAGTCTACGGCCCCTGCCATGAACGCGCGATGAATGGGAAACGTATTCCGATCCCTATCTCAGAAATATCCAATACGCGGCAACAAATATCACGACAATGCTGATATTCGAAATAAGCCGCTCCCAGAATTTGTCTCGGAAGAATGCCACGTCAACGCCGACAATAACGGCGACCATAACTATGAGAAAAACGACGAGCAATAGAGGTTTTGTCATTGCCTGACATTATATCATGCCCTTAGTTCCCTAAGGCTCGGTAAATAAAAAGCCGCCCGAGAGCGGCTTTCCGCTTCCGGGAACAACGGGATTAGAACACTTTCTATTGAGAATCCGAGGATGTTCTTACGGTAGTTACCACACAAACGGCACGAGGCGATATCGGACCTTTTGCGCATATTCGATGTAACCGGGCAGATCTCTGCGCAATACTTTCTCCTCATCCAGGAGCCGCCACATAAGGACCGGGATGACGACGACAATAAGCGCTATCGTCCACCACGAACCGAGCGCGAGCGGCATGCCGACGAAGAGCCAGAGTGCACCGGCATACATCGGGTGGCGCACATAGGCATATGGGCCGCTTGAAATCACTTTCTGGTCGGACGCGACGGCGATATTGGCCGCCGCGAAACTGTTGACGCGCAAGACCCAGAAAATAAAGAGGAACGACAGCGCGATAACCGCGTCGCCCACAATGCTTAACCCTGCCGGCACCGGCGAGAGCCCGTAACGATAATCGAGTGCAGGGAGAATCATAAAAGCAAAGAACGATAAAATGATGAGCGAGACGATTATTTTTTGCGACCACCCTTTTTCCTTCCATGGCCCGGCGTTCATTCTCCGCTCAAGGAGCGGTACGTCATAGAGAAACAGATACACGGTAAATCCGACACCGCAGGCAAAGAATACCCCCAGGTACGCCCAGCCCTGCCAGTAGTCCCCGGTACCCGCGCTCCAATATATAATCGCGGCAAAGAAAGCGAACCCGAGAACCGTTTGTACTACTGCCTTCCAAATAAGTGATTTCATATCTTAAACGATACACCCGCCGACACTAAGTACCAATGGAAAGTTCGAACATCCAACTACCGTTCAAAAAAATGGCTCTGGTAAGACCTAAAAAAGTTTGCTCCGGGCTTAACCTATTTTCCGAAATATACGCCATCTATCCTGCTGTGCGAATCAGCATGGAGAACATGGGACGGCTGGCATTTATTCGACCTTTCGCCGTTGCCGTATGAAAGTCTTCAGCGACAAAAGGGCGGCGCGGATATTTGCGGGTTTATATTACGAAATGTCGGAGGCGCAGCAGCACATTTTCGGACAGCGGGTGCGTGACCTTGCGAAGCTCAAGATTGAAGGAGACGGTACTGAGTTTTACGTGACTGCCCAAGACGTAGCAGAAATCCACGACAGAATCATAAAGGGCAGGTTCTCCAAAGGCTTTATACCTTGGAATAAGGGCAAGAAGCTTAACTACGCGGGGCACGCAAAACCTCACACAGCCGAAGCCAGGGCAAAAATGAGTGCGGCATTGAAGGGTCGTGCCTCATGGTCAAAAGGCAAACAGCTCAGTAGGAAGCATAGAGAGAATCTCCGTAAGGCGCATTTGGGACGCATGCTACCTCCGGGTCATAGGGAAAAGATACGACAAGCCATGCAGAAATATCGAGGGGAAAACAATCCAAACTATAGGCCAATTAAGCCGCCGAGGAGCAAGTACAAGAGTGTTAAGTGTCCGCCTGAGTATGCTGAAATGGCTAAGAAAGATGGCATGGTTTCAGAGCATCGGCTTATCATGGCCCGAAGCTTGGGAAGACCGCTTCGGAACACGGAAGTGGTAGACCATATCAACCGTGACACTCTCGCTTTTGAAGCGTTCTTGGTTAAAGGGCTCCGCATGATACGCGAGGTTAGAACATGCGCCTACGAGAGCATGTTGCCGCCGAGACAGGTGGCAGGCAGCGGCGAACACGCCGTATTCACCCCCTAAATGCCCGCGTGTGAGGACCTTCCACCAGAATCGCAGTATGAGCCACCTGACACCACTTCGAAGCCGTGTGCGCAGCGTGTGCGGAATGTCCGCACTGTGGTACAATGACACCAACGAAAAGGCGCGCGTAAAGGCGCCGATTAGTGCTCGGATCGGGATGCCCCATCGGGAAATTCGAGCCACCGCACCGGCTGCCGAATTTAGCCAAGCCCCACAAGCCAGAATCTCCCAAACACGGGAGGAAGGAGTGCCTAAAATTCTTAATGTTTTCTGAACTATGGCATTCCCATGGGACAGGCAGAAGTTCGTGGACAACAGACGCTACATCAGCGTCCTCGATCTACCGAAACAGAGCTTCCTAGACCGCGACCCGCTCGAGAGGCGCGGCTTTTGGGCACGCGGCTTCCATCTTGAGTGGCGGCGTGACCGGGCCGCGTGCGATACCTACGTCGAGCTCTTGAACCGAGGACCCAAAAACCGACTTAGCGCTTTCACACTTGTCTCGACCGCTTGCAACTATGGGGGCAAACGACACTGGTTCCTCTGCCCACGGTGTGAGAAGCGAACGCAAAAGCTCTATGAGGAAAGTGACGATTTTTTCTGTCGGAAGTGTCTCGGCCTTGATTACATCTCCCACCTGACGAACTACCGTTCGATGGAACCATTCATTCGCCGTCTTGCGAAGTACAACAAAACTGAGTTTCGCGCCGAGTACTCTTTCTACAAAGGCCGCATGACCAAGCGGGCTGTGCGGGAGGAGAAGCTCCGTAGACGGGTCGAGCTTGCAGCACCGTTCGCCATTATGCAGTTAGACAAAATGGCGCAAGACGGCGAAGAAACTGAAGAAAAGAAGGTACGCGGCCGTTCTTTTTAGAGATCAAACAAACTGGGTTGTAGCACTCGGCTGCGCAGCCACGCTTCGTGCTTTGCCCGCCGCAACATTTTTTGAAACCTGATGACGAGACGCCAGAGCTGCGCGGCATCCTCGTCCGAGAGTTCATGCCCGTCCTGTTTCAGACGCTGTTGTAGCCATCGTGTTCCACCTTGCTCAAACATGATGCCATTCCACCGTTTGTGGAAAAAGTTGCAACTCGAGAGATTGGCTCTCGGTGTGGATCTGGAGGTATTGTGCCGTCGGCATCGGTCCGCGCCCCGACGCCGGCATTAACCCAAACAAGAACAAGTATGAACAGAACATTGACACACGCAGAGTATCAGGATCGAATGAAAAACGTTCGCACGCCGGAAGAAGCGGCAGCGTTTGCGCAGGAATTGCTTGCTCCCATGTTGGCGAATCTGCGTGAGGAGCCGACCGCGACGCCGGAACCAGAAAGCGAAGAGCGGCCGGTAAGGGTCGCTC
>DASZPE010000044.1:0-4041 GCA_035550415.1 Minisyncoccota bacterium
TAAGATTCCCAAGGACGCGCGGGAGTGGCTTATCACGATGGCGGGCGGCGATGCCCGGCAGGCCATTACGACAATCGAGAATACCCAGAAGCTCTACGGCAAAATCACGGTAGAGACCCTCAAAGAGTCGATCCAGTCGACGCATCTGCGCTACGACAAAAAGGGCGAGGAGCATTACAACACCATCAGCGCGTTTATTAAGAGCATGCGCGCCTCACAGCCCGACGCAGCGCTCTACTACCTCGGCCGCATGGTCGAGGCTGGCGAGGACCCGCTCTTTATCGCGCGGCGGATGGTCATCTTCGCAAGCGAGGACATCGGCCTCGCGCAGCCGACCGCGCTCGTCGTCGCCAACGCGGTCTTCGAGGCGTGTGAGAAGATCGGCTACCCCGAGTGCGCGATCAACCTCGCGCACGGCGTCGCGTACTTAAGCCAATGCAAGAAAGACAAGAGCGCCTATGAGGCGTACTTCGAGGCGCTCGACGACGTGCGCGCCTTCGGCAACCTGCCTATACCGCTTAAGATCCGCAACGCGCCGACGAAATTGATGAAAGACCTCAAATACGGCAAAGGCTACGAAAGATATGACAAAGAAAGCTACTTGCCCGAAAAATTAAAAGGGAAGAAGTATCTCAAAGATAAAAAAGACAAGTAAACAAAAAGGACGGCTACTCAATACTGAATGCCGTCCTCGTCGAGGGGAGCGAACTCCCGCTCGTTCATTTCTTCTTCTCGCGCCCGTCTGCGCCGCCATATGACTAGCGAAAAGAAGCTCTTGTACGCGCTGCGCTCCCGGTCGTACTGCATATGGATATCGAGGATGAATTCCATTTTCTCCTCGAAGTCTTCATGATTGTTTTGCTTCAAGCGCTGCTCAAGCTCGTCGAGCATTTCGCATGCTTCGACGAAATCGAGCGCGGGCACTCCGTGATTGAGGCGGGCTCGGTTGAAGTCCGCCTCCAAGTCGTCCCCGGCGCGTCGCATTAGTCGCGCTCGCCGATGATGCGTTGAGTAATACGGCGAGTTACCGGCGTACCCTTAGAGGCATAACGCGTGTCGGCTGCCCGCCGCTTGACCATCTCACGCAGACGATCGAGCGCCTCGGCGAGATTCTGAGCGGGCTTGCGCTGCCGCTCAGCATATATGCTTGTATGATGAGGCATCGGACTATCTCCCGATTGCGAGTTATTGGGAACTTTATCCAACTTTAATTATACCACAAGCTCAACTGAATTGCAAGTGAGCCTGGGGATAACCTTTATATACGGGCTTTATTGAAACATCTGGTCGACGACCGCCTTGACGTCGTTGCCGTCGGCCTTGCCCTTGAGGTCTTTCATCAGCATGCCCATGAGCTTGTTGGCACCCGTCTTGTCGGTCACGCCCATCTCCGCTGCCTTGGCCTGTGCTGCAGCGACGATCTCGTCGCGCGACATCTGCGCGGGGAGCAGGGTCTCGATGATGGCGAGCTCGGCCTTCTCGGTCTCGGCCAATTCCGGGCGGCCCCCGGCGGTGAATTGCTCGATAGAGTCTTTGCGCTGCTTGCCGGCGCGAATGATAACGGTCATGAGCTCGTCGTCGGAGAGCTGCCCATCCGGGCCCTTGCCCTTGGCGACAGCCTCGTTGGTTGCGGCAGCGGAGATGCCGCGCAATACTGCCAGTTTGGTCGCATCCTTGGCGCGCATAGCGTCTTTAATAGCTTCCTTGAGTTCTTGGTGTGTCATATATCGAAACTATAGCACAAACAAAATAAATGTTGTACTGTGCGAACTGGAATATTGATCTTTCTTACCAGCAACCATAGGAGGGACTACATGCCTAACTTTCGCGTCAAGATGCGAGGGCACTTTAACCTCATGCCGGGAGCGCAACTCCTGTTTGATCCGGAGTTTCCGCCTGGTTATGAGGAGCATGGCCACTTCAGCGTCGATTCCGACGGCCAGGAGCTCCTTGAAATAAAGGAGAAGTATCAAGGCGCAATCGCGAATTTCATTGAGTGGGGCACTGAGCTGATCGGTCCGCTCGATAATAACGGCCGCTGGCCTGGAACCTACATAAACCCCCGGGTGGTGAGGGTTCAATTTCCTGACAAGCGCGAGATCGCTCTCTATACCAAGGACTTCATTGTGCTACCGGGAATCGCCACGCTCGTCCTCGGCTCCGGCAAGGAGGACTTGCGTCTTGGTGACTTGCCGTTCGAGATGAAGTTCTGGGATGGCGACATGGTCCAGCTCAAGCCAGACAAGCGTGATGCGAATCATTTTGTCACGTTGACGGATGCTCCACGCAAGCTCGAGGTGCTATTCGTCGAGCGTACCGGAAGTACTTCCTATTGGGTTCATGAGACCAAGGAAGAGCTTATCGCTCGGCGGGTGAAGGATCCAACCTCTTTTGCTTTGCTGGCACGCGCTACGCCGGAAGAGGGAGACTTCATTCTCGTCGAGCGTGGCAACCTATGGGCGCTCTACCATGATCCGGCAGAGCTCAAGTTCGTCTCCGATGATGAGGAGTTCGAGTTCTGGATGCAAGACGGTATCCGCCGCGTTCCTCGCGGAAAGCGCAAGCCGCCGATTGTCTATGAGTCCGTCGATCAAGCGCTTAAGGCAGGAGAAGATCTGGTCGAGTTCCATCTGGGTGATGACAGCGACGACCATGACTGGTACGTCGGTTTCAAGCTCCATGAATGCTTTGGCGTCCATCGCGAACGCGTGCGGGCGCTCATCAAGCGAAAGTATGCCACAGAAGTTGTCGCTTAGGCGACGGACACAAGTTTGCCCCAGCGCCATTCATGAATGGCGCTGGGGATTTTCTTATCCAAGAATGCTACGATAGGGGAATGGATATCGCCTCGCTATTGCCGTTTCTTATTATACTTTTTATATTCGTCGCCCTTATCGTGGGCGTGGGCATAGCGGGTGCCGCGTACGTGCTGCGCCGCAAAGGCGATGGGGCGGGGGCGGCGGACAGCCAATCGCTTATGCTGCTCCAGCAGCAGCTTCAGGAACTCTCGCGCACGCTCGAGGGCAAGTTGGGCGAGGGGACCGACCGCATGTTCGACTCGATGTCGAGGCAGTTCGACCAGTCGCAGCGCCTCATGCAGAACATCACCAAGCAGGTGTCCGACCAGCTTCTAGAAGTTACCAAGGGCGTTACCGCAACGCAGGAATCGACCAAGCAGGTCTTCACGATAGCCGAGCAACTCCAGAACTTGGAAAAGGTTTTGAAGCACCAAAAGCAGCGCGGCAACTTGGGCGAAGCATCGCTTGAACTGATATTGGCGAATATTCTTCCGCCCGGAGCGTACCAGATGCAGTACGAGTTCCCGGGCGGCGAGACGGTCGATGCCGTTATACAAACAAAAGAGGGCATCATCCCGATAGATGCCAAATTCAGCCTCGACAACTATCAGCGCCTCATCAATGCCATCGACGACAACCAAAAGGCCGAGCTCGAGAAGCAGTTCAAGAACGACCTCAAAATGCGCATCGACGAGACAAGCAAATATGTCCGCCCTAAGGACGGCACGCTGCCCTTTGCCTTTATGTACATCCCGGCGGAGGCCATCTACTACGACCTGCTCATCAACGAGGTGGGCTCGGTCAAAGTGAACACGCGCAACCTTATCGATTATGCGTACAACGAAAAGAAAGTAATCATCGTCTCGCCGACGACCTTTGCAGCATACCTGCAATCGGTCTTATACGGATTTAAAGCCTTCAAGATAGAAGAGCAGGCAAAAGACATCGCCAAGAATGTCGAGGCGCTCGGGCGGCATCTCAATGCATACCAGGATTATTACAAAAAGCTCGGGAGCTCGCTCGCCACCACGGTCAACCACTTCAATACGGGTTATAAAGAGCTCGGTAAGATAGACAAGGATGTCTTTCGGATCACCGGAGAGACGGCAGGGATAGAGCTTGAGGCGGTCGAGAGGCCTCTTCTTGAGGCTAAGGAATAAAAAAGGCCGCCCCAAGGGAGAGCGAGGGGCGGCCAAGGTGCCGAGCCGCGCCAGGGGACCAGGCGGCTCGAATTTTTTAATTA
>DASZPE010000045.1:0-4555 GCA_035550415.1 Minisyncoccota bacterium
CTCGCAGGGCCAGGTCGTCGCGGGTACCTGCGGCGGCGGTGGCGGGTCGGCGTTCCCGTTCACGCCGGGCTCCGCATTCGGTACGACGGTCAACGCGACCGGCACCGTGCTTCAGCTCCAGGGCGGGCTCTTCGCCTCCTCGACGGTGCGCTTCGGCAACGCGGGGGTCGATTCGCAATTCCTCTACAACGGTACGACGGGGTTCATGGGCCTCGGCACCTCGAGCCCGTGGGCGCAGTTCTCGATCAATCCGACCGCGGCCAACGCTGCCGCGCCGTCCTTCGCGATCGGTTCCACGACCGGCACCGACTTCGTCGTGACGAACTCCGGCCATGTCGGCATCGGCACCTCGACGCCGTACGCGCGCTTCGCGATCCAGGCGATCACCGGTGTTGCCGAACAGCTCGTCGACGTCGCGACGGCCGCCGGCGCGAGCATCTTCCATATCACCTCGAGCGGCCTGGTCGGCATCGGCACCTCGACTCCCACGAGCAAGCTCTCGGTTGTCGACCCGGTCTCTACCGCGCAGCAGACGATTGCCTATGACGGCACGCATTACGCGCAGTTCCTCGTCGATGCGACCGGCAATCTCACCATCACGCCGTCGGGCAACAAGATAACCATCCCCGATGACAACCTCTTCGTCTGCCAGGGCTCTGCGTGCCCGACCTCGACCGCGACCTCGACCTCCGGCAACCTCTTCGTCGAGAATGCGGTCACCATCGGCGACGGCTTCTCGGTTCGCGAGATCGGCACCGGCGACCCGACCTACGGCGACCAGCTCGGCCTCTACGACACCTCCGGCGCGCTCATGGTCATATTCGACGACGGTCAGTAATACCTCTATGCACGAACTTCTTGACGAACTGAAAGTATTGCGCAACGCGCTCCTGCGTGCGGGAGGGCTCTTCCTTATACTCATTACCGTTTTCTTTTGCGTACCGATTAGGGGAGAGAGCGCCGCTTCGCTTGCCATTACCCAGGTCCGGCACGACCTGCTGCCCTCGGGCGTCGAGCTCATCGTCACCGGCCCCATGGATGCCTTTGTCGCCGAGGCGGTGCTTGCGGCGGAGCTCGCACTGGTCGTCGTCGTGCCGGTATTCTCCTTCGACTTATACCGATTCGTCGCGCCCGGCCTCTACCCGCACGAGCGCCGGATGCTCATGCTCTTTCTCCTCGTGTCGTTCCTTCTTATGCTCGCCGGCGCCGCGTTCGCGTATTTCGTCGTACTGCCCGCATTCTTCCGCGGGCTCTTCGGTTTTCTTCCGGCTGATGTGTCGCCCCTCTACAACCTGCGCGATACGATGGCGCTTGCGGGCGGCATGCTGCTCACGACGGCGCTGCTCTTCCTTCTCCCCATAGGCATGGCGCTTCTCTCCTGGATGGGCCTTGTTAAGGCCTCATTTTGGCGGCAGTACTGGCGGCAAGCCGTCTTGATTGCGCTTATCTTCTCTGCGATAATTACTCCGGACGGCACCGGCATCACCATGATGCTCTTGGCGCTCCCCGTGTGCGGGCTCTATTTCTTGGGCAGCTTCGGCGCGCACGCGCTCTCGAAGAAAGGCCGCAGCATACTTTATTCGTCGCAGCATTAATCTAATATTCACCATGTTTGATATCGGCATACCGGAACTTATCGTCATCGGCCTCGCGGTCGCCGTGCTCTTCTTCGGCAGCGGCAAGATACTCGACTTCGCCCGCTCGCTGGGCAAGGTATCGGGCGAGTTTAAGAAAGGGAAGGCGGATATAGAGAAGGAGCTCCGCTCAGCGAGCGACGATTCCGCACAAAACGATGTGGCTAAAAAGTCGTAAAACAACCCCCGCGGTCAGCCAGCGGCGCCGCACCATACTCAAGCTCGGGCTCTTCGGCGCGGCGGCGTTTGCCGTAGGCAAGATCGTGGGACCGAGCCTCAACTTCTTTAGCGGCAGCATTGACCTCGGCGGCGACCGCGTCGTCGACTTCAATAACTTTCGCGTCGTCGAGAACGGCACTGAGCTCGGGTTCTACGACAAGTTCGGCAACGAAATTTTAGTGCTCGACAAGGATTCCGCTTCGGATTCGGGTAAGTAGCTTCGGGAGCGCATTTGCATATGGAGCATACGCCGGCGAGCCTGTTCGTGGGGCGGTGGCAGCCGTTCCACGAGGGCCACAAAAAGCTGATAGAGACGGTACTGCGGCAAGACAAGCCGGTCGTTATTGCCATACGCGATACGCCTATGAGCGCGAGCAACCCGTACACAATTGCTGAGCGGGAGGAGAAGATACGCGAAGCGCTGCGCGCGTACGAGCCGCTCGTGAGCATTATTGTCATTCCCGACATCGACGAGATTTGCTACGGCCGCGACGTGGGCTACGCCATACGCCGCATCGAGCTCGACGCCGAGACGGAGAAGATTTCCGGCACGAAGATCCGCGCCGCGGGCCATGCGCTCAAGCCGGTGATATGGCTGACCGGCCAGAGCGGCGCGGGCAAATCGACCATTGCAGAGCTCGTCAAGGACGAGCTGGGCGCCGTCGTGCTCGATGGCGACGAGATGCGCGAGTCGATATCGCTGGGCGCCGGCTTCAGCAGGGAAGAGCGCGACGCGCACAACCTGCGCGTCGCGCGGCTCGCCTTCACGCTCGCGCGGCAGAAGCCGGTCATCGTATCGGTCATTGCGCCGTTTGAGGACACGAGGGCTACCATCGACGCGCTCTTGAAGCCTCTCTGGATTTACATAAAGAAAGATATTCCGGCCTCGCCCGAGCGCCCGTACGAATTGCCCGCCACGCCCGACCTCACGCTCGACTCCGACGCGCATACGCCGCAGGAGAACGCGCGCGAGCTCTTGGCGTATCTGCGCGCGCCGGAGAGGAGTTTCGGCTTATAATAGGCATACATGACCCGGATTTCGAAATCCCGCATGGATATGGAGGGCGGGGGCGTCAACAACGCCTACTTGCGCGACTACGGCGAGTCGGCCGTCATCGACAACAGCGGCACATCCTATACGATCGACCTCACGCAGGCCAATACCTATCATCTGACGATGACGGGCAACTGCACGTTCGCCTTCAGCAACCCGCCCGCAGCCGGTATCCACGCCTCCTTCACCCTGATGCTGACCCAGGACGGCACCGCCGGCCGCACGGCCACGTGGCCAAGCTCGGTCGTCTGGTCTAATGGCATCACGCCCAACCTTACCGCTACGGCAAACAACACCGACGTCTTTACCTTCACCACCTACGACGGCGGGGGCAACTGGTACGGCTTCGAGGTCGCGCAGAATTTATTGCTGCCTCAGACCTATATAAAATTCGGCTACTTCGCCACCGGCGGGCCGGTGGTCTCTACCGTCGACCGCATCGACTACAGCAATGACACCGCCACGGCCGTGGCCAAGGGCCCGGTTTCGCTTGCCCGGTTTCGCGTCGGGTCTGCGGGCAACTCCGCCTTCGGCTACTTAGGCGGAGGATATATTGCCTCTCCCGTAACTGCATATTCACGTGTCGACCGCATCGACTACAGCAACGACACCGCGACGGCCGCATCCAAGGGGCCGTTAACCGCGGCTCGATACTGGATTGGCTCAACCGGTACCTCGGCCTCCGGCTACTTCGGCGGCGGGAAGAACGGGACTCCTATAGTCTCTACCGTCGACCGCATCGACTACAGCAATGACACCGCCACGGCCGTGGCCAAGGGTCCGCTTTCAGGAGTTCGCACAGGCGTCGCGGGGACGGGCCATTCCGCCTTCGGCTACTTCGGCGGCGGTACGGCCAGCCCCAGCTTTACTCCGGCTCTCACTTTGGTAGACCGCATCGATTATTCGAACGATACGCCCGCCTTGACCACCAAGGGTCCGCTATCGCTTGCGCGATGGGCTTTTTCGGCCACGGGCAATTCCTCCTTCGGCTACTTCGCCGGAGGATATACGGCCTCTCCCGCGACTACTTACACCCGCGTCGACCGCATCGACTACAGCAATGACACCGCCACGGCCGTGGCCAAGGGTCCGCTCTCGACGGCGCGATTTGCCCCCGGCGGGGTGGGCACGTCGGTGTTCGGCTACTTCGGCGGCGGATCGCCCAGCCCCG
The DNA here is from genome assembly GCA_035550415.1 of Minisyncoccota bacterium. GTDB lineage: Bacteria > Patescibacteriota > Minisyncoccia > Phycocordibacterales > SBAW01 > GWA1-54-10. The sequence continues at coordinate 4,079 of DASZPE010000045.1, forward strand.
CGGCGGTTACGTCGGTTATTGACCGCATCGATTATTCAAATGACACGCCGACCGCCGCCGTGCAGAGTCACCTTTCGGTCGCGAGAACTTACACCGCGGGGCTAAATCATACGGCACTCTGATCTTGTGGTATGGTGGAAGAATGCTGGGCGGCAGGATGGTACAGGCGAGCGGAAGTAACGGGGGCGGAGGCGGCGGGGGAGGCGGTGTAACGGTCCTCGTGCAGCGCGGCGCGCAGAGCATGGGCAGCAGCACCTCGGTGTCGGTGTCGCTCGACAACGCGGTAGACACGTCGCAGTCATTCATCCTCGTGTCGCGCGCGGTCGGCAACACGAGCAGCCCCAACGGGTTTCTGGTAGAGGCGTACTTCGACACGCAGGGCTCGTCCGTGTCTTCCTTTACGCTTGAGCGCTACGGCACGACAAGCGGGCTTACGGTCTACTGGCAGGTAGTGCAGATGAGCAACATCGCCGTGCA
>DASZPE010000046.1:0-11528 GCA_035550415.1 Minisyncoccota bacterium
GAGAGCTCGAGTGACTGCACGAGGTTGTTGGTCTGGTCGTTGACCTGCTCGGGAGCGGGCATGAGGCCGATTTTGCGCTTCATCTCCTCGGCCTGAGCAACCGAGACGCCGAGCGCGCGCGACGCGGCAAGCGTCAGGTCCTGGCTGCCGTGGTTGATGATGTGGCTCTCGTGGATGAGCCCGCGCTCGACCACGTAGAACTTGGTGGTCGCGGCGCCCATGTCCACCACGGCGACGGGCGCGAGGCCGTGGTCGAGCGCGGCGCGCACCGCGCTGAACACCTCGATCTCGAAGAATGACACCGCAAGCGACGCGTCGCTCGCTATCGAGCGGAACTTGGCGATCGTATCGTTATGGATCGCGACCAGGAGCACGTCGATCTTGCCGGGCTCGCTGCTCTTGGCGCCCGAGGAGCCGCCGGAGACAACGAACCAGTCGAGCAGCACTTCGTTGATCGGCACCGGAATATACTTGCGCGCCTCGATCGGCACGACCTGTGCGAGCTGCTTCTCGACGGTAGCGGGCAGCTTGATGATGGAAATGAGGCTCGATGAGTACGGGATCGACACGGCGGCGTCCTGCGTCGTTACATTTGCCTCGCGGATGACATCCTTGAGCGCTTCTGCTATCTTCTCCGCGGGGAGCGAGGTGGCGCGGCCGATCTCGACCCCCGCATAGGGGCCCAAGGCTATCGCGCCATAGGTCTCGAGCAATACCTTGCCCTTTTCTTTGCGCAGCTGCACGACCTTGATGGAGGACGTGCCGATGTCCACGCCCAGTACGCTCTTAGCCTCCTGCGAGAATAACTTCGAAAACGAGAAGTCCATTTCCTCCAAGTATACCACTGACACCGCGCTGCGTACTATGATTTCTTCACTTTTCTCTTATCTTATCCGCGCTCTTATACCGATGCGCCGCACCGAAGCGGCCGTGAGCGCGCTCACGATCGACGACCTGGAGCGGCTGCGCCGCAGCGACGGGCTGCCGTACCGCGACCCAAGCGTGCGCGCACTTATCTGGGAGCTTAAATACAATAAAAATTCCCGCGCGCTGGCACTCGCGGGCGAGTTTATCGCCGAAGAGCTGCTTGGCATCGCCGCGGAAGAAATCGGCGCGCCGCTTCTTATACCCGTGCCGATGCACGCCAAGCGCCGGCGCGAGCGCGGGCACAATCAGACCGAGGCGCTGTGCGAGGCGGCGCTCCCCCACCTCGCGGGCTTCGAGTACGCGCCGCACGCGCTCGCGCGCGTGCGCGAAACGCCGCGCCAGCAAGGCCTGCCGAGACACAAGCGACTTACGAATGTCGAGCACTCGATGGAAGTTGTCGATCAGGAAAAAGTGCGCGGGCGCATATGCATAGTGGTCGACGATGTTTCGACGACGGGCGCGACGCTCGCCGAGGCCGCGCGAGCGCTACGCAAAGCAAAAGCGCGGCGGGTGTATACCGCCGCGCTCGCTCGCTAATCGTTGCGAATTTTTAGAAGAATCCGAAGAGGCGGTGGACGAACCCGCCGAGGAAACCCATGAACGTGCCGACCGGGTTATGCGCGGGCGTGCCGCTGGCAGCGGCAGGCGCGGTACCCTGGTCGATGACCGACGACGCGACGACCGCGTTGCCATTCACTGTCCCCTGTACAAGAAGATTATCGCCGACTGCAACATTGGAAATCGTTGCCGAGGACGCTCCCTTCTTGGTGATCGCCGCGCTCGATGCATCGATCGTATACGTCACATTGCTTTTGTTGGTGATCGTAATAGTCGAGCCGTTCACCGCGGTGACGCTGCCGCCCACGACCGGCTCGCCGTTGCCCATGAGGGCGGGCGACGTTGTTGCGTGCTTCATGCCATTCATAGGGCGTGTGCCTAGTTTCATAAATCCGTCGCGGATCGTCTTGGCGGCGACGGAGGTGCCGCTCACCGTGCCCTGCACGACCACTGCATCGTTAATTGCAACTGCGGAGAGAGTAGAAGTTGCGCCGTCTTTGAAGACGGTCGCCGACGAAGCATCGACGCTGTAGGTGGTCGTCGCCGTATTCTTGCCGAAGCCGCGCGACGCAACCGAGAGCGTCGTGCCATTAATAGCGGAGACGATGCCGAAGACGCCGGGCATCATGCGGCCCTGCAGGGGGCCGTTCCACGCATGCGGCGCGGGAGTCTGCGCGAACGCGGGCGCTGCAATGAGGAGAGAGCCGACCACTGCCGAAGAAGCAATCAGAGCACTAAGCTTATATTTCATAGATATGGTCAGGAACACTGGTAAATGAACCTTGCCTGAACATATACGTATGACGCATGAATCGGGGTGCGCTTACGCGGTGCCGTCCTCGATAAGGCCGAGCTTGATAAGACGCGACTCTATAGCCCCGCGCTGCCGGCCGAAGCGCACCGAGAGCTCTTTTTGCGGCGTATTTGAAAGGAATAATTCCTTCAGGAGTTCGTCTTCTTCCTTGCTCCAGGGACGGTAGGCGTTGGGGTGCTTCTGGCGCAAGAGGTCGAGCTTGGAGGGGCCGGGCTCAGACGGCACGACCGGCTTTGCCTCAGCCGAGCCGCCGCACGCCTTGATAAAATTAATTTGCATTTGCGAGAGCTCGCTCTCCGGCAGCGCGAAGAAGGCTCGGCGCGCGGCGTCGGACGCCGCGCGCAGCTCGCGGTCCTTCTCGGTAATCTCCGGATGCACCTCGAGCGCGCGTTCGTTGAGGCCGGCAAGCGAGAGGCCTGAGAGCGTCCGCACGCGCGAGAGCGCCACGTAGCCCTGCCCGTATTCAAACGCCTGGCGTAAGTCCATATGCGCAGCATCGAGCGACATGCCTTGGCTCTTGTGCACCGTCATCGCCCACGCAAGCCGCAGCGGCAGCTGGGTGATCTGCGCGAGCACGCGCCCCTGGTCGACGATCTGCCACTCGGCCGGCTCGACAACCAAGCTCTTGCCGCTATGCGTCTTCACGACCGGGTAGCCGGTCTGCGAGAAGTCGGTCACGGTGCCCAGCGTGCCGTTGACATACGAGCGTCCGGCAACATCATTTTTTGTAAACATGACCCGCGCGCCGACTTTGAGTGCAAGCGACTCCGGCGAAAGGCAGCCGCGCTTGAGCGCGTCCACCAGCCGGTCGGGCCCGCGGCTGGTCATCGAGAACACGCGTGCGACCTCGCTTATTTTCGCGAGCTCCTGGTCGTTGATCTGGTTGACGTCGGCATTGTGCGAGAAGAGCTGCGTCACCCCCGCCTCTGCCCGAGTCTTGCGGCGGCTTGCGAGCATCTCGCGGTGCGTCTCGTCGATGTCGCCGCTGCGTATGGCACCCAGGATGTTGAGAAAATCATCGTCCTCCTGCCGATGCTGCTCTTCCAAATAACAAACGAGCGGATTAAGCGACTTCCAGGCCGAAGAACTGAAGGCAAACTGGGTGGAGGGATTGGAAACAGAGCCTCTGACCTCGGACTCGCTTCGCTCATGCTCGGCAACCGGCTCTATTTCCAACCCCTTAGACCCGCTAAACAAACCCGTCTCTTCATTATTATCTTCGCGCGACACCACGGGCGGCAATTGGAAAAAGTCGCCGACCAGCAATACCTGCAAGCCGCCGAACGGTTGATGATTCCCGCGCACTTCCCTGCACACCGCCTCGACCATCGAGAACGTCGCGGCCGAGAGCATGGAGATCTCGTCGATAATTAAAATCTTCGCGCTGCGCACGCGGCCGACCACCTTCTCGTTCTGCGTAATGCGGTCGAGGTCGTAGGACGAGAGATGCTTTTTGATGCCGATGCCGCTCCAGGAGTGGATCGTGTAGCCGCCGATATGCGTCGCCGCGATGCCGGTCGAGGCCGTGATCGCCGGCTCGATGCCGTGTTCGCGCAGCCACGCGACATAGGCGTTGACCGTGTACGTCTTGCCGCTCCCCGGCTCGCCGGTGAGGAAGACGTTCGCGCCCGTCTTCAATATCGTGAGCGCTTCCTCCTGACTCATCGCGTCATTGTATGCGATGAAGCAGCCTTGGCAAATGTACTGAACAAAAATCGGCTCTTATCTCCAGATAGACGATGTGCTATAACCGGTATGCATGAGTAGACGCGATAGAGGCCTGCAGGGGCGGGCATTTCACGCAACGAGATCATTTCTGCGGAGGCTTTCATCTGAAAGAACCGAGCGTGTGGTTAAAACCGGACCGCAGAGCCATATCAAGGTGGCTTTTATTCATAATGAAAAACGGCTGCACGCCGATATGCATACAGGTGCAGCCCAAATCAATCGCCTCATGGCTCGCGCTCTCGCCGACCGCGGCGTACAGATAAAACATTTTTATCCCACTACACAGCTTACCGATACTCCTGTCCATCTCAAAGGCATTGCTAATATACTCTTCTTCTATTCGCTTCTAGAACATAAGGAGCAAATACTCAGATATGACATCATTCAGGGAACGACCTATACGCCACTACCCTTTCTTACCTTCAGCGCCCCAGTCATTTGCCACTTCGGTTCGACTGCAAAAGGATTCCTCGATTCCGTACCATCTACCAGGCTCCTGCCACGCCATGAGAAAACTATTTTTAAAGAGCTGGCTGAACTCAGTGTTATACCCGAGCTTGATTTGAAGACCTTACGGCCGATGGAGGATGTTGCGGATATCGAAGCGTTGACTGCTTCACAAGCGACCGCATGCATCGCTACTTCCGAAAAAGTACGGGATGAACTCATGGAGATGGGGGTTCTTCCAGAACGAATCCGAGTCATCCATAACGCTATTGAAGATTATTGGTTTGAGCGTCAGCGGCACGAACCAGATCCTTCGCATCCGCCGCATCTCGTATTCCTTGGCCGTCTTGGAAACGACGTATTCACCCTCAAATTAAAAGGCCTTTCCCGGCTTATCAACTTTTATCGAGCTTTTCCTGACATCCCAAAGACAACCGTGTGCATGACCTCAAATCAAAAACTTAAAAACTGGCTGCGGGTAGCTTTTCCAAAGCATTACATGTTCGTCAATTTGCGGAAAGATTTGATTCCCGGCGCATTGGCTCCTTTGTATGGCAGCATCCTCTTTTTATCTTCTCGATACGAAGGTTTTTCTCTCAGCCTTGTCGAGGGCATGTCGCAAGGGCTTGTGCCAATATCTTTTCCGGTAGGAGTTGCGCCTGAAGTCATAAAAGACGGAGTAAACGGTTATATTGTTTCAAGCGAAAGAGAGGCTGAGGAAAAAGCGCGCGAGTTACTCGCGAATCCGGACCGGCGCAATGCTATGGCAACTGCCGCACAAGAGACAGCTAATGACTTTCGAAGCACCAAAATCGCTCAAGAACTTCTTGCACTATACAGTTCAGTTAAACAAGAGGAACGCCGGAGAAGGAAGGGTGCTTAGCTCTCGATGTCCTTTTTCTTCTCGTCGAACTCGGCTTTGGTGATCTCGCCCTTGGCGTAGCGCTCCTTAAGTATGTCGAGTGCGGAGTTCTGCTGCATCCACGGATGGTTGCGGTACGGCCCGCCCATCCACGGCCCGCGATGATGCATGCCCAGCGCCCATCGAACGATCCAGATAATTAGAATAATAGCGAACACCCACGAGAGTATCGCGAAGAATGCTCCCGGCCCCGGGTAGGGGCCGTATGTATATCCCCACATCATGGCTCTAGTATAGCATTTTGAGTGTTCAAGGATCAAAACACCATTGACAGATTGATAAAAAATTAGTACTTTCTAATCTGGAAGTAATTGAGGGGAGTCCACTATGGCTAAAGGAAATGGCCGTTCGGACCCCGAACGGCACAAACTCGAGACTGAAATGGTGGCGTGTATGCCCCGTTTGAGAGCGTTCGCCGTATCGAAGACTGGCAGCGTGGTCAGGGGCGACGACTTGGTCCAACAGACTATGGTCCAAGCTCTTGCGAAGCTTAACCAGTTTAAGCCTGACACCAACATGGCAGCCTGGTTGTTCACGATTATGAAAAACCGCCTCAACTCCGATTACCGCAAGTCAAAGCGGGAAAAGGAGTGGGATCCTGCGCTGGAAGACAAACTAATGTTCAGCACCGGTTTGGGAGACGGCGGGGCAGAAGTTTCGTTCGACTTCAAACGGCTTTTGCTCTGCCTGGTCTGCCTGCCGGCCGACCAAAGCGACACGATCATTGCCGTTGCGTATCTCGGCATGACGTACGAAGAAGCTGCGGAAATATTTCACTGTGCCGTTGGTACGATCAAGTCGCGACTCAATCGAGCCCGCACGGATCTTCTTGGTCTTATGGAAGGAGCCGTGCTGAAGTCGGTAAAGCTGGAGACACTCAAGACCGCAACTAAAGGCATACCTCAAAACCATCCGTACTATCCAATAGCGAAGGCATATGAGGAACTCTATGCCGGGCTTGAGGATGTTGATGACGGATCGCATAGCGGTCAGAAGAGTAACAGGCATACCAAACCTTCAAAGAGTGACAAGCTTTGGGAAGATTTGATAGCCTCCGGCGCCCTCGACCACGATAACGACACGCTGGACGACCTCATGCGAGGCGGACCAGAAGAGTAATGAACCGCAGCTTCGGCTGCGGTTCTTTTTTGCCATTATGGAAAATATGTGGTACTTTCCTGCGTGGAATCGAAGATTCACTCTGCTCCTTGAAGGAGGACATCATGTCCAAACCAGCTTTGACCGTCGTCTCCTCTTCGGAGGAGGGCGTCGGTGAGTACAACTATCTCGACTTGCTCGCGCGGGTCAAAAAGGCGCTTGAGACAGGGCGCGAGATCAGCGTTCCCTTCTCGGATGTCCGGCCCTACCTGACGCAGCCTCGTCAGCATTTCAATGCCGACAGTATCCGGCGGCTATCGTCGTCAATCGACGCAGGCGGCCAGACAAGTTCCGGGATAATGCGCGAGAAGCCGGACGATATCAGGTATGAAATAGTCGACACAGGCGCTGCAATCGAGCCGCGCCGCGTGCCAGGGCATACTACCTATGAATTGATCGACGGCGAGCGCCGCTGGCGCAGCATCGGGCTCATACCCGAATCCCGCCGCCCCCTCTACCGAGCGAAGTTGATCGTTGCCGAAGATGACGTTGTCCAATATCTCATCTCCGGCATTACCAACTTCAACCGCGAGGGACATACGGCCCTCGAGACCATGTCGACCATCGACCGGCATCTCAAGTTCGGTTTCCCGATGAATGAGATCGCAAACTTGCTCGGTATCAGCGAACATTGGGCACGGCAGATACACGGTCTCATGAACCTCAAGCCCGAGCATCAGAAACTGCTCGACCCCAATCTGCCGAAGTCCAAGCAGTTGCCGATCGTGGCTGCGATCCAGGTCTCCAAGATCGAACCGCGGCTGCAGGATAGCCTCGTGGTACGCGTCATGAACAGAGAGATCTCCCTTAGCCGACTGCGTGGCGAGGTCGTCAGGGTCGCACAAAGCGAGGGATCTTCCCTGCGAACTCGGGAGGTAGAGCCGCGCAAGCAGTGGGGATCCTTCGGTAACAAGATCGACTCGATCAGCCGCACCGCTGCCGACGCCGAAGACCTTATAAAAAAGCAGGAAGTTAGTCGCTTTGTGAGCGCACAGCCACGTGAGACCGACGACCTGCTCAACAAAATCATCGACGCGAAGGCTTCCCTTTCGGAAATCGAAGCAGCGATACGCCGCTCGAGAAGTACGTAAGCTTGATAAGCATACTTGGAGCCGGCATCGAAAGATGCGCGGCTCTTTTTCTTACTTCTTTATAGATACGTATTACGGGAAATGAAATGAGAATTCTTTACGGCTGATTGATAAAGCACATACTACCCCAGCCGATCATGCACACCGGGAGGTCGCCGTCGAGGAACCACCGGTTGTCGAACTTTACTATTCTGATAGTCGAGCCGTCCGCGAGCGTACAATCGCCATACGCGTCGGTGCGGTCGACGAGCGTCTGGCAGCCGCGGAACGCGTAATAATTCTCAAACGTGCTATGCGCAACGGCGAGGTACTGGACCCAATAGATGCAAAACGCGAGACCCACCACAACCACGCAGGCAGCTACTATAAAAATCTTACTTCTGAGTATGCTCATATGGCTACTATAACAGCCTTCCTGGCAATATCGTTTCTTATCTCGATGAGCAGGACGATCTTACATCCTCGCCTTCTTGCCCAGCACGAACTTTTGCGAGGGACTCAATTTTTTATCGGTGCGATGCGTGCAGCCCACCCAGCAGCACGGGCGACGCATGCCGTCCTTCAGCTCCGAGACGACTCTCTCTATGTGCTCTTCCCTCTTTGCGGGAGTTTTAACGGATATGGTCCAGCAGATCCACTCGTTGCGCGCGAGCGGCGTAATATCTTCCCACAGAGCGAGCGCGTTAGCATCTGACAAAAGAGCCGCCCGCAAATCCGCCGGCAAAGTATGAGCGGTGCCGCCCGAGATTTTTTTCGTTGCCATAGTAAGTACTTCTAGCGGAGAGGGTCGGTCTAGAACCAACCCGTTCCAATCAGTGTAAGGGTTTCTCAGCAACTTTGCGACTAGGCAAATTTAGGTGCAACGGTCGCAAGAAGCTATGTTCCCTTCAGATATTCGACGGGTTCGGCAACTAGTATACGCGGGAAAGCCGCACTACTATCGAAGCTAGCCCGGTAGCAGTTGTTGCGCTTGAGATCAGGACAATCTTTACCAAGATATGCGACATGCTTTTCTACATAAGCCTTAGTGCCTTCGTCGTAGAGATCGAAAGTAACTTTATAAATCTGCCTATCCCCCTTACCATAAACTCTTTTCTTGTAGATACGTATCAGTGCATCTTGTCCGTGTGCCGGAAATAGCGTCGCACCCTTCTTGCTCTTCGTGCGTGGAGCGGTGAACTTGCCGCCACTATATCCATGATCGGTTTTTGTAGAATTCCCCGAACCTTGCTTCGCAAGCGCGTCCACACGCCGCAACACCTCCCTTGTCTTCCCCTTCTCCCAGGCAATTTCGTTGTGGAACCTAAGCTTGCGATGCTGCTTGAGAAATATATCCCAAAGGTCCGGATTCTCGTACGGCTTCCCGTCGCCATTCCTCCAACCGTTCGCCTTCCAGTACTGAGCACTTTTGTAGTGGTCGTACACGTACTCTGAATCGGTAATTATGATAGCCCGAGCGAGCTTCTTTCCCCTTGATTCGGCCTCCAACCACTCCATGGCGCGGATAACTGCCATAAGCTCCATGCGATTGTTTGTGCTCAGCAAGTAACCCTCGCTAAGCTCGAAGTTATCCAGCCCCATATTATCGGGATATTCCACGACAATGCCGATGCCGCCACGCCCAGGGTTAGTAGGCCTCGCCGAGCCATCGGTATAGATCTTTACCGCATTGTGATCGTACACAGCGGGAACTATAGTCCTACCTGCGATTTATAGCCACACAATTACAGGAAAAGATCCCCCTTCGGAGACTAAAGCAAATCCGCCCCTGGAGGCGGTCGCATAAAACTATCTCACTTTCCTGCGGAGGCGGAAGGAATCTCACTCCTGAATCGCTTTGAGCGATTCTTTCAAACCCCTCGGTTTGAATAATTCCGCCACGGGAAACCAGATGGTTTCCCGACCCCATCCTAGTTCGAATCCTTCCACAAATCCAGTCAGCAAAATAGCCCGCGGGGGCGGGCCAATTTTGCAGATGCGGAGGCGGAAGGATTCGAACCTTCGGTCCAGTTTCCCGGACAACAACTTAGCAGGTTGCTGCTTTCGACCGCTCAGCCACGCCTCCGTATTGCGAGGCTCGCGCCTCCAATGCTCACTACCTTACACTAAAATAGAGGCCCGCGCACGCTCTTATTTATAGATATTTTTCCCCATAGCGGCGCATGGCGCGCTCTACGACGCGCAGGCCTTCCCCCTTTTTGGTCGGGGCGTACGTACCGGCGGCGTACTTGCGCACGATGCGCTCGCTCTCGAGCTTCTTTAACTTGAGCGCGAGCGTGCGGGTCGAGATGCCGGGCAGCGCGCGCTCAAGCTCGCAGAAGCGCATCGGCCCGCGGGCATCCAGGAGCGCGCGGACGACGAGCATGGTCCACGTGTCCGAGAGGAGGCTCGCGGTCTTAGTGACGGGACAGGTCGTCTTGATCGGCTTCATGGGCTATACCGCAAGTATACCATATGCTCCAGTGGATAACTACTTTACAAAGTAAAGTATATGCCCGTATACTGAAGGCTACATTCTTAGTAACGTGCTATTACGCAGTACCTAACACCAATTATTGTATGGATTACGACACGCTTGCATCCGACACTTCGCTCGAGACTACCGTCGCTGCGCTCACGGCGCATAACTTCGAGCCTGAGATTATAAATACCAAAGAAGAGGCACTTGAGAGGATCAAGGCTCTTATCCCGACGGGCGCCTCGGTCATGAACGGCGCCTCGCGCACGCTCGACGAGATCGGCTTCGTCGGCCACCTGCAGTCCGGCGACCATGATTGGCACAACCTCCACGAAGCGATCCTGAGCGAGAAGGATCCGGCCGCGCAGCAAAAATTGCGCCGCATGTCGGTCGTCTCCGACTTTTATCTCGGCAGCGTGCACGCGCTGTCGGAGACCGGCGAGATGGTGATCGCTTCCAACACCGGCTCCCAGCTCCCCCACCTCGTCTATACCTCGCCCAATATTATTCTTGTCGTCAGCACCAAGAAGATAACGCCGACGCTCCAAGACGCGCTCAAGCGCCTCGAGGAGCACGTTATCCCGCTTGAAGACGAGCGCCTCCTGAAGGCGCATGGCATCCACACGACACACGCCAAGACGCTCATCATGCACCGCGAAAACCCGAACATGGGCCGGCATATTCACGTGCTCTTGGTCAAAGAAAATCTCGGGTTCTAAACCGAGAGGTTGAAATATTACAGGCCGATCGGCACGACACTGGAAGGCGGCGGCACGACAATCGCGCCGGAAGCATTGCCGGACACATTAACCGGGCTGCTGGTAGTGCCGGCAGACGAGCCCGTGCCACCGCTGGTCGTCGTGTTAGAAATATTCCCCGCCGAGGCATCGACCGAGGACGACGCGCTGCCCTCGATAAAGACAGGCACGCCCGCAGAGACAGAGTTTTGATTGAATGTGCCGCGAGAGACCGGCTTTACGAAATCTTTCTTGAAGGTCTGGCTCGCGGTAATAAGCGTGCCAAGCTCGATAGTAGTCTTAAAGGCGCTCGTGAAGCTTGCGCGCGCGGCCGCGTAGTCCTGGCTTGCGAGTGCATCGTCGCCGACGCGCACCGTCGCGTCGAATTGGTCGAGGTGCGACTGGATGTTGGCAATGGTCGTGGTCGAGAGGCTGCTCTGCGCGGCCGCGAACTGCGCGCGCACGCGCGTGATCCCGACCTCGGCCTTCTTCTCGAGCTGTACGGCGACCATCTGGTCGACGCTGCTGTGGGCGCCCGCAACCCCCGGCGCGGAGGTAGCCGGCGACACTACCGCGTTCGTGCGCGCGGCGGCCGAGAATGTCGGCGCAGTACCGCTGCCCTCGGCTTCAGACGTGTCGGAAGCGGACATGGTCGCAGGCTCGGCCTGCGGCGCCATCATAGCCATCG
>DASZPE010000047.1:0-2987 GCA_035550415.1 Minisyncoccota bacterium
AGAAATATCATCATCGCGGTCATCGTGATCATCATCGTGGTACTCGGCGGATGGTGGCTCCTTTCCAATCAGGGCGGGGCAGGCACTGGTACCGGCGAACAGGCCACGAGCACTATGTCCACCACGACCTCGCAGACGGGAGGAACGGGCTCCGCCGGCAGCTCGACGACGCTCAAGGCGGTAACGGCGCAGGGCGGCAATTATACGTGCTCGCTCTACACTATGACGACTGCCGGCCAGACGCGCGGCACGATCTACGGCTCGGGCGGCAAGACGCGCCTCGACCTCACCTACCAGTCTAACGACGGCACGAGCGTGGTAACGCATATCATCCGCAACGGCACGACTTCCTACACGTGGGTCGACGGCCAGACGATGGGTTTCAAGTCGGCCATTACGGCTTCGAGCCCGGTGGTATCGCAGCCGCAAGGCGGCGTCATCTCCGACGACAGCAGCGTTTCCTCCGACTGCCGTCCGTGGGTACCGGATGCAACGCAGTTCACGCCTCCGACAGCGATCAGCTTCGTCGCGCAGTCCTAAATCGGCAACCGCATAACCCCGCCGGCCCTTGGGGGCCGGCGGGGTTTGCTAATGGGCGAGGCGGTAGAGGGCAAGCTCCAGCGGGAGTTCCGGGATAGGCGCGCGCGGCGTTTCGATAAGCGCGGTAATGAGCTCAGAGAGGAATAGCGAGTTGATCTCCTTCCCTTCGGCGCCAGCGAGGCGCTCCATGAGCGCGAGGTCGTCTTCGCCGAACTGATCGATAAGTTCTGCTTTTAGCTTGGGCGCGTAGCGCAGCAAGAGTACGCCGCGCGCTTTGGCGAGCGCGAGCATAATAAACACGCGTGCCTCGGCGCCGCCCGCAATTGCGGCATGGAATGCCGCGAGAGCGGCCTCGGTCTTGTTCTGTGCCGCACCCACCAGGAAATCGTTGACCATACCCGCCGCGGGTGCGCCCACCACGCGCGCAATCTCCTCTTCGCCGAGCTTCTCGCCCTCGCTTACGGTGAGCGCCTTTTGGAGCACGCCGAGCGTATCGCGAAACGAGCCGTCGCCCATAAGCGCGATAAGCTCCGCTCCCGCAGGCGCGAGGCTTACTCCCTCTTTCTTGGCGACGTCGAGCACCAGCTTTTTGAGTATTTCATGGCTCGGCTTTTTGAACTGAAAGACCTGGCAGCGCGAGCGGATCGTCTCCGGCACGCGCTCAAGCTCGGTGGTCGCAAGCACGAAGACCGCGTGCGCCGGCGGCTCTTCAAGCGTCTTTAGAAATGCGCCCCATGCGTCCTTGGTGAGCGCATGCGCCTCGTCGATGATGTAAAACTTGTACCTCGAGCTGAACGGCAGCGTCGAGACACCCTCGCGCAGCTCGCGGATCTCGTCGATGCCGCGGTTGCTCGCCGCGTCCATCTCGTAGATGTCCTCGTCGACAGTGCCGACCGCGCGCGCAAGTATGCGCGCCATCGAAGTCTTGCCCGTGCCGCGACCGCCCGCGAATAAGTACGCGTGCGCGATCTCGCCCTTCTTAACCGCCGCCTCAAGGACCGACACCACCTCCTCCTGCCCGCGGACATCCTTAAAGTCCGCCGGCCGATATGCGCGGTACAGCGCCATCGGCGCAGCTGTCTCCTCCTTAGGCCCCTTTGCCATGAGAGCAGTATACCGTAAACAAAAGGAAAGGGCGCCCCACGGGGCGCCCTTGTTCTTGATGGCAACTGTGCCTACCCAGCGAGAAGCGCTTGCGCCTCTTCAAGCGTAGGAAGATGCTCGGGTTTTTCGGTATTCTGCTGCTGGAACTTCAGCTTACCACTCTGCCAAAGCCGCACATACTGAGCGAGGCTTACCTTGTCCATCACCATCCGACCAGCATTGTCATCAAAGTAGTTGACGGTCAGATCAGTGGTAGGCCTGGACTTCGGTTTTTGAGAAGATCCAAATACCGACTCACCCCGCTTGAAAGGCGCCGCAACGATCTTGCGAGGCTTTACAACCGGAGGAATATCTTCTTCCTCCTCTTCAGGCTCCGGTTGAGGGGGTGACGGTGAAGCCGCCCTCTGCAGTGCCGGACACTGCGGTTCGGGTGCAGTGGCCTTCACCGTAGGTGAGGGCTTGGAAATTCCCGGAGATACCGGCGGCGATAGTTGTGGTACACGCACAGGTGGAGATGCGGGGGTACGAATCTGCATCGCCGCTTCCTGCCGCCGTTTACGCTCTGCGGATTCAAGCCGATGTTCATCAGCGAGCCTACGCACCTTGGACAAGAATTGCTGCAGCGTCCCGAGCGTCTTCGTCGTCTGCTCCACAAGCTCGATCGTCTGCGCTTGAGAGGCGGATTTGAAGATATTATCGAACTCCGGGGCTTTTAGCATCGAGCCGAGCCTCTGCTCGACTTGTTCTGCAAGACGCAGCACCGTCCTACGGAGCGCACGCGCGCCGCGAACGCGAGGTACGACGTCGATACCGATCTGCTTAAGCTCGTTCCGAAGCCATGCGACTTGTCGCACCGCAGTCTTGCCTTTCGGCATCTTCTCCAGCAGCCGATCCTGTTCCGCATGGCTGGCATGCGTCAGAAGCATCGCTGGCTGCATCTTGAGTCGATTGGGCTCCGGAACGTCCGGCATCATCCACGCCTGGGCTACAGGCGACAGCTTCAAAAGAGCGAGGTGCTGCGATACCCACATCTGGCTCTCGCCGATATTCTCGGCGATTTCCGTCTGCGTCTCCCATCCCCATTCCTTTGCCAGGTCGGCGATGTAGAGAGCCTTCTCGATGTCGCTGAGACCAACGCGGCCTTCATTGAGCATGTATGCATCGAGCTTGCGCTCTTTGTCGGAGGCATAATGCTTAACGCGGATTTCGATGCTATTGAGGCTGCCTTTCTTAGCGGCCCGCCAACGCCGCTCTCCGCTGACGATCATGTACCGAGCCGGGTAGTATTTCTGGCATTCTTCCGGCGTCAGCTCCCTGACCGTTACGATCTCGCGCTGACCGCC
>DASZPE010000048.1:0-32095 GCA_035550415.1 Minisyncoccota bacterium
GGTTGGCGGTTCATGAAGGTGAGTGACGGAAGATTACTCCACCGTCACCGATTTTGCGAGATTGCGCGGCTGGTCGACGTCGGTCCCGAGCACTACGGCCGTGTGATAGGCCAGCAGCTGCACCGGAATAGCGTATACCAGCGGCGTTACCATGGAAGGCATCTCCGGAAGAATGATGGTTTCCATCGCCTTGATAGAGGCGGCGGCTTCACCCTTGCGGTCGGTGACGAGGATGATTCGGCCTCCGCGAGCGGCGACCTCCTGCATATTCGACACCGTCTTCTCGAAGATATGGTCGTGCGGCGCGATCACGATGACCGGCATGGTTTCATCGATCAATGCGATCGGCCCATGCTTCAGTTCGCCAGCAGCGTAACCCTCGGCATGGATGTACGAGATCTCCTTGAGCTTGAGCGCCCCCTCGAGAGCGATCGGGTATGACGTGCCCCGACCGAGGAAGAGAACGTCCTTGGCGTGAGAAATCTCAGCCGCGAGCTGCTCGATGCGAGGCTCGAGGCGCAGAGCCTCGTTCATAAGCCGCGGCACCTCGCTGAGCGCCTGGACCAGACGATGCTCGTCCTCGTCGCTGAGCGTTGTGCGCGCCTTTCCCGCCGCAACGGCGAGAGCAGCAAGCACCGAAAGCTGGCTGGTGAAGGCCTTGGTCGACGCGACGCCGATCTCGGGCCCTGCAAGAGTCGGCAGGACGAAGTCGGCTTCGCGCGCAATCGTCGATTCCTTAACATTGACGATTGCGGCGACCTTCTGCCCTTGCGACTTCGCATAGCGAAGCGATGCAAGGGTGTCTGCCGTCTCGCCCGATTGCGACACCACGATCGAGAGTCCGTTTGCCGTGAGCGGCTGCTCGCGGTAGCGGAACTCCGATGCGATATCAATATCGACCGGAAGCTTTGCCAACCGCTCGAACCAGTATTTGGCCGTAAGGCCGGCGTAGTATGCCGTGCCGCAGGCGGTAATCGAGAGCCGATCGAGCTTCGCAAAGTCGACCGCGAAGTCTTCCGGCAGGTTCGCGCGGCGGGTGGCGAAGTCGAGATAGTGCGCCAGCGTATGACCCACCACCTCCGGCTGCTCGTGGATTTCCTTCGCCATGAAGTGGCGATGGTTACCGCGGTCAACCAGAAGCGTCGAGACATTCGTGCGGACTATCGGGCGTTCGACCATCGTGCCGTCCTGGCCATAGATAGTCGCGCTCGTACGTGTGAGCACGACCCAATCGCCGTCCTCGAGGAACGTGACACGATCCGTAAACGGCGCCAGCGCGATTGCGTCGGAGCCGAGATATATCTCGCCATTGCCGTAGCCGACCGCGAGCGGCGCGCCCATACGTGCGCCGATCATAAGATCATTCTCGCCCTCGAAGATAATCGCAAGCGAGAACGCGCCCGTGAGCCGCTTGAGCACTTCCTTCACCGCGTCCTGAGGCGCGAGCCCTTGGCAGAGCTTCTGCTCGATAAGCTGCGCCACCACTTCAGTGTCGGTATCGGTTTCGAACTTGACGCCCTCGGCAACCAACTCGTCCTTCAATTCCTTGAAGTTCTCGATGATGCCGTTGTGCACCAGCGCGAGATGCTTGGTCGCGTGCGGATGCGCGTTGCGCTCGGTCGGTTTACCGTGCGTCGCCCAACGCGTATGGCCAATGCCGATCGTCCCATGGAGGGCGCCGCCATTGGTAAGCTTGGATTCGAGTTTGACGAGCTTCCCTTCGGCGCGACGCCGAGTGAGATGCCCGTCTTCCAGTGTAGCCACGCCCGCGGAATCGTATCCGCGGTATTCGAGACGCCGGAGGGCGTCAACGATCAGCGGGGCCACGGGGGTTGTCCCCAGTATTCCAACGATTCCACACATGGCCTTGTTTCCTTCTCTAACCAGCCGTGTAAAGGTACAGTTCCAACCGTGATAACGGCTGAAATAACCGCGCGTTACACTACTACAATCTATTGGGCTTGGCGATAGCGCGCCGCGACCTTTTCTAAAGCCTTCACTATGCGGTCAGCGTCAGCTTTTGTGGCGGTTGGAAGCAGCGTCAACCGGATAGAATCTTTAGCGGCCTGAGGCGAGAGTCCGATTGCCGCGAGCACGTGCGAAGGCGCCTCTTCGTCGGTATCGCAGGCGGAGCGGGTCGAGGCGGCAACGCCGTGCACATTGAGTGCCACTACCGCCATGTCGCCATTGAGCCCCGGGATGCATACATTTATATTGTTAGCGACTCGCGCAGAATGATGCACTTCGAGTCCTATCGGGGCACCGTTCAGTCGTACCCCCGGTATTTCCTTCTCAATCCTGTCAAAAAGATAATTTCTGACTTCTGCAGTGCGCTTGGCGTTCTCTTCCGCATCCTTCTGCGCGTCTTCAAACGCCGCAGCGAAGGCGCCGATAAGCGCCACGTTCTCGGTGCCGCTGCGCAATCCAGCCTCCTGCCCGCCGCCGTATATATAAGGAGTGAGCGTACTGCCGCGCCGCACATAGAGCATGCCGACGCCGCGCGGGCCTCCGAGCTTCTGCCCGTCGAGCGTCAGGAGGTCGATGCCGAGATGGTCGACCCTGAGAGGCAGCCACAGCGGCGCCTGAGAAGCATCAACATGAAAATAAATATGTTGCTTCTCGCCCTGAGCTTGTCGAAGGGTGCGCGCATGTCTGATTGTTTTGGCAACTTCGCGGATATCTTGGATCGTACCTATCTCGCTGTTGATCATCTGGATCGAGACAAGCGCCGTGTCGAGATTAAGCGCTTCGCGCAGATCTTTTATATCGATCTTCCCTTCCACATCGACCGGCAACTCGGTTACCTGCGCGCCTTCGGCCGCGAGCGCGCGCAGAGGCTCGAGCACCGACGAGTGTTCGATAGCAGAGGTTACGGCATGCGCGCGCTCGCGGCCCCGCAACGTGCCAAAAATCGCGAGGTTATTCGCCTCGGTACCGCCGGAGGTGAAGATAATTTCGTCCGCATGCGCCCCGATTGCCTTCGCCACCCGCTCGCGCGCGCTATCCAGCTCTTTTTTCGCTGCGAGTGCCTCGCGATGGAGCGCGCTCGGGTTGCCAGAGAGCTCGATCAGCCGCACGAGCTCGCGCTTGGCATGCGCAGTCATCGGCATCGAGGCCGCTGCGTCGGCATATATTCGATTTTTCCTAAAAAAAGAAAACGATTCCATATACCCAGAATCTACTATATACTGTGCCCAATGTCGCCAGAAGCCTCAAAAGCGGGGGGCCGCCCCCCGATCGTTGCTATTGTAGGACACATCGACCACGGCAAGTCGACGCTTCTTGACTATATCCGCAAGAGCAACGTCGTTGCGGGCGAGGCGGGCGGAATCACCCAGCACCTCTCCGCCTACGAGGCCGTACACAAGAACGCGACCGGCGAGCACACGATCACCTTCCTCGATACGCCGGGCCACGAAGCCTTTACCAAGATGCGCTCGCGCGGGCTGGAGGTCGCTGATGTCGCAATCCTGGTCGTATCGGCAGAAGAGGGCGTCAAGCCGCAGACGCTCGAGGCGCTGAAGCTTATCGAGGAGACCAAAATCCCCTTCATCGTCGCGTTTACAAAAATAGACAAGCCCAACGCCAACCTCGAGAAGGCCAAGATGTCGATGCTTGAGCATAACGTCTTTCTTGAAGGGCTCGGCGGCGAAGTGCCCTTTATCCCCGTCTCCGGCAAAACCGGCGAGGGCATTCCGGAATTGCTCGACCTTATTTTGCTTGCGGCAGAGCTCGAGGGCATTACGAGCGACGACAAGAAGCCCGGCGAGGGCGTCGTGATTGAGGCGCACGTCGACAACAAGCGCGGCAATACCGCGACGCTTATCATTCTCGACGGCAGCATCGCGAGCGGCCAATTCGTCGTTGCGGGCGAGGCGATGGCGCCTACGCGCATCATGGAGAATTTCATCGGCAAAACGATAAAAGAGGCGCACGCCGGGAGCCCGATCGGCATCGTCGGCTTCTCGACGCTCCCTGCAGTCGGCACGCACTGGAAGGTCGTCCCCTCCAAGAAAGAGGCCGAAGCGCTCGCCGAGGAAGCGCGCCTCGCCAACAAGAAACCGGCCAAGAATGTATCTGCGGCCGCTCCCGCCGAAGGCGAAGAAGAAAAGCTGCACGTTATTTTGCCGCTCGTCATCAAGACCGACGTCGCCGGCACCGCCGACGCGGTCATGCACGAGCTCGACAAGCTTCCGCAGGATGAGCGGCTCGAGGTGCGCATCGTGTCCAAAGGCGTGGGGCCCATAAGCGAGAGCGACATCAAGCTCGCGGGCTCGGGCACGACGCCGGGGATCGTCATCGGCTTCAACGTCAAGCAAGAGGCGGTCTCGCGCGAGATGGCCGAGCGCCTCGGCGTCGAGGTCGGCGTCTTTGATATTATTTATAAACTTTCAGAATGGCTCGGCGCCGAGATCCTCAAGCGCCAGCCGCGCGAGCGCGCCGAGGAACTTAGCGGCTCGGCCAAGGTGCTCAAGGTCTTCAGCACCGCCAAAGGCAAGGTCGTGCTCGGCGGCCGCGTCGAGGAGGGCGAGCTGAAGGACGGCGCCGAGGTCAAGATCATGCGCCGCGACCTCGAGCTCGGCCGCGGCACGATCGTGAGCCTCCAGTCGCAGAAGAACCCGGTCAAGAAGGTAGAGAGCGGCAGCGAATTCGGCATGCAGATCAAGACTAGCGCGGAGCCCGCCGCCGGCGACCTCTTGCAGGCATTTACGATCGTCTACAAATAATATGAGCGATACTCACCACGACCGGCTCGAGAATGCTTTGCGCGAGGGCGCGGCCGAGTTCCTCGTGCGCGAAGCCAACCGCACATCGCTCGTCACCGTCACTCGCGCGATGCTCAGCGAGGATACCAGGCGCGCGACCATCTTTATCACCGTGCTTCCGGACTCGGCCGAGGAAGCGGCGCTCGCCTTCGCCAACCGCAACCGCACCGAGCTGCGCGACTTCCTCAAGTCGCGCATCAAGGGCGGTATACCGAGCGACATCATCTACGAGATCGACTTAGGCGAGAAGAACCGCCAGCGGCTCGACGAACTCTCCCAAGAACGCTAGAGTAGAGAAACGCCCGCTTTCTGCGGGACAGGGCCACGTGGCGAAGAAGCAACGCGGCGGTCTGCAAAACCGCTATGCGAGGGTGCGAATCCCTCCGTGGCCTCCAGTCGCCGGGGTGATGGAATGGTAGACATAGGGGACTTAAAATCCCCAGACCGCAAGGTCGTGAGAGTTCGACTCTCTCCCCCGGCACAGAAACCCCCGATCATCATTTGTAGGTTCGAGGATTGTATTGTATTTTGTGTAGTACGCGCCCATAGCTCAGTTGGTAGAGCTGCTCCCTCTTAAGGAGAAGGTCGCAGGTTCGAATCCTGCTGGGCGCACATGACAGAAAACGGCACCTGCGTGCCGTTTTCGCGTACATGTGCGAAGCGGAGTCATGTTTTTGCAGCGGCAAAAACAGACGAGCTAGGGCCGTGGAAATCCGCCTTTGACGAAAGGCGGATTATCCCTGGCCACTCGTGCGAGCCGGAGCGTTTCAGAGTAGAATGCGGTAATTGCTGGGGTGGCGGAATTGGTATACGCACGTGCCTTAGGAGCACGCGGGGCAACCCATGGAGGTTCAAGTCCTCTCCCCAGCACAGAGCTATTTTTAGCCTTATGTCACAAGGCTTTTTTGCTTGACAGACACCTACATAATGTGATATAATAGTAAACGGAACATAGGCTGCTTATGCCTATGCAACAGATTCATCGAAAATAGAAAGTGAGGTAGTACATGACTACTGCACCCAGACCTGCGGCAGCGGCGCCCGTAGCGCCGATACCGGTCGTAGTGACTGAACCAGTTCGAGTCCCCGGGAGAATGGATGGGTTGAAGCTGATGCTTCATTACCTTTCCTACGTGGTTCCGCTGATCCTGATGATCTTCGGATTCCTCATCCCGGCGTTACGCTACGAGGTGTTCCAAGTGGTTCCAGCAGACCAACAAGGCCAGCTCTACCTGGGCTTGCTGCTCGTGACCATTTTCGGCATCGCGTGGATCATCGCCGACTTCTTTATCATCTCCAACGCATTAACGGAGGTATCAAAGTTGCGCGAGAATGCGATTGTGAGCGTCATGCTCGCAATCGGTCTCTTCGGCTTCATGGTCCACATGTACGACGTGCGGGCCTTCGGCTGGTGGATTGTTGTACCGGTAATTACGTGCGTCGTCGACGCACTCATCACCGTTGATCGCGCAATCAATGCGGCTGCGCTCAAGCGCCTGCTGCAAGAAGAGCGCGACGGGCACTGAGCAATCAGAGCCCGCTCTCAAAGAAGGAACTCTGCTATGAGACTGAGACGTGTGTTACTGGCGCTGGGTTTGGTTTTCGCGGTGTTCGCGGTCATTACGGTGATCGCAATCTCGTGGAACCCGGACTCATCCCCCACTACGACAGTGGCGTATTCTTCGCCACCAGCGGTTGTTTATCAACCGGAGGCTACACAGCTGACGAGCCCCGGTACGATGAGCAACATCGTACCGGCAGGCCCGGACTGGACGTACGTTGGTACGTACGTCTGGGCATGGTTCTCCGATAATAAGATTCTGCTTGCAGCTGCACTTCTCGTAGCTATCGGCAGCATCCTTATCTTCGGCGTTGCACTCTGGCATGCCATCCTTATCTTTATGGGCGTGTGCCTGCTGGCATCGTTGGATATCAGGCAGGTACTTCAGTTCTTGGTAGATTCCAAGGACTGGCCGCCGGGGTGGGGGTTCCAGAATGTCAGGCTTGGCAATCCGGTACCCGCAGGTCTCGTCGCGCTCGCTGTCATCGCCACGCTCGGCATCATCGTGTCGAGAAGGCATCCAGCGCGCGCCGCGTTCTGCATTGCGGCGTCGTTTATCCTCCTGGCGTGGGCGTGGCAGTTCATCTACCCCGGCCTGCTCCAGGTGGGGCCGACACTGCACGAGATCGGGGGGTCGCTCCAACTGCCAGGCAGCCCGTCAACGGCTTCTCTGACTGAAACACCTCCGTCGACGGATGCGGTCTATGAGTCGCCTGAAAGCTCTACTCAAGGCTGCGGGCCCTTCGACATCGTCGTCGGCCCGACACCGGGCCCCGCCTACCCGCTTGTTACCGAGGCGTGCCCGCACATTACCTGGCATGTCCCGATCGGCGAGACCGTTGAGGTGTACGACGCAGATGGCAACTGGCTTACCAACGACGAGAGTGGGCAATTCCACGACCTTCGTGGCAGGTCTCCGGCCAAGTTTGCTGCTGTCGGCAGCGACTCGGTCGAGGTGACCGGTCACACGTGGTGAATCGATCTGTTCAAAACGAGACGCGGCCCCAAAGGGTCGCGTCTTTTTCCTTTCTTTACATTAATGCAGATATTGCGTCGCGCTGGGCCCCAGCGTATTGGCAACGATATTGAGGATCGCGTACGCCGACACCATGATAAACATGCCGAGGATCCCGTAAAGCATGTGGCGCTTGCCCTTGTCGCGCTCGCCCGCCTCGCTGTTGAGCGCCATGAGAAATTCGACGATGCCGTATACGAATATCAAAAGTCCGGCGGCAAATACCAGCGCGATGATGGGATTAATCACCACGCGGGTAAGACACGCGGCGAATTGATTCGCGCTCTCTAAGCATTGCCCTGACGCGTTGCCGAACGTGCTAATGGTAGCTGCTGCCGGCTGAGTACCGTCCATAGGGCTATAGCGACCTGTTTAGTGGTTGAGTTCTACCTGCGGAGGAGGGAGCGCTGCGCCGCTGCCGACGCCAAGCGTATTCTGCACCAGGCGGATAATGCCCCAGATGGACACCATAACGAAGAGCGCCGTGATACCGGCGATCATGACATTCCTGCCCTGAGCATGGCTCTCGCCAGCGCTCATGATGTATTGCACAAGCCCCCAGAAGAAGACGACCAGCGCAAACGCGATGAGGAGCGGGATAAGAGAGTTAAGCGTATTCCCCGCGAAATTGATAAGGCCCTGAAGATTATTGCCGGTCGCCATAGAAAATAATGATTGGTATGTATCTACTGTAACAGGCACACCCCTGCGCACAAGGAAGCTGTGTGGATAGCGCGGTTACTTGCTGCAATCGGTTGTTTTGACAGCTCCTATCACTCCATTGGAAGAGTTGGTTATGGTATGAGACGTTGTGACGCAGTTACCAGAACTTCCAGCGGACGAGCCGGAATAACTGCCCGCTCCAAGCAGTGTATTTTGCATGATATGGAGTATCCCCCATATCGAGAAGAGCACAAATAGCGCGATGACGCCCCATACCATGGCGTCGCGCTCGGCTGCGCCGCCTACACTCTCGCCGGATTTCATGATAAAGCGCACCGCCCCCCACATGAACATGACTACCGCGAGCGCCACCAAGACCGGTATCGTGAGATTGATAATGCCGATCACATAATTGACCACGTCGGCAAAGTTTGAATTGGTAGAGAGCATGCTAGCAGGAGTTAATGCCCTGGACGCCGAGGTTCTGGAGCGTATTGATGATAACGCTCGCGATAAGCGAGGCGCCAAGGAAGATCGCGATCCCGATAATGACATGGTAGAAGTTGGTCTTTGCTTCGCCCAATTCTCCTGGATTGCCTTGCGCGATAATAAACTTGAAGCCCGCCCAGATGATAAAGAGTATGGCGACGGGGACGCCGATTACCATGACCGCGTTGAGGAGCGCAAGCACCAGCTGGCAGACACTCGTGATGCCGCCAAGCGGATTGCACAGGGTGTGAGGTCCACAGTTGCTGGAAGAAACGCTATTGGAAGTACTCAGTGACCCTGTACCATCTGCACCTGCAACTACCGGCAACAGCATAAGAGCAAAAACTGCAAGAGTTAGAAGTACTTGGCCGTAGGTATTGAAAAAGTGCTTCATTATTGTTTCGGCAAAAGGTGCGCGAGCGACTGGCCGCCTTCGGCTATGGCGGTCGCCGGCGCCGATTCTCCGCTTACCACCGATTCTATCATGGTCTCAAAGACGCTATCGGTGTCGCTCGGGCTTGGGTCGAGCCAGCTCTGCGAAATGAGCGCCGACTGCATGAAGACCTGTGCCGCGGCGCTGCCTGAGGTATCAACCGGCACGTCGCGGCGCACCGGCGGCAGTGAGAGCGCCCCCGCGATGAGGCCAACGGCGGCTTTGCCGGAGAGCTTCTGCGCGATCGTAAGCGCTCCTTGGACATTGGCGGCGCTGCGCGGGATCGCCAAGCCGGTAACCTTGCCGTAGGTCACCTGGCTCGAGTTGCCGGCAATCTGCGGCAATAGTGCCACATTGAAGCGAAGATTGGGGTTGCTCTGCGCGATTCCTTCGTACTCACTCGCGTAGCCGAAGTACATCGCTACGTCGCCGGCGGTGAATGCATCGGGCGCCGAGGGCAGCGAGCGATTCCACGAGTAGCTCGTCTTGGTTGGGTTGGCGAACTCGGTATAGAAGCGCAGCGCGGACTCGGCGGGGTCGCCGGACTGATTCTGCGCGGACGCGCCAAGGGTTACCACCGGCGTCCCTTGACTGTTACGCGCAACGATTGTGTCACCCACTTGCATAAAGAGAGCCGCGAGGATCTCCTTCGCGTCGGGAATATTGCCCCACTCGCCCAGCGCCACGGCGCTCCGCTGCACCGCGGAGCGGTTGTCGAGCGCGGTGATCTTGGGTGCAAGAGTAAGAAGGTCATCCCAGGCCGCAGGCGGCGAAGCAACGCCTGCCGAGGCGAAAAGGTCGCGATTGTAGTACATGACCAGCGGGTCGATCGTGAACGGCAGCGCGAGCGCGCCCTGCGAAGTCAGGAACACATCCCCCGCATCAACGAACGAAGATTGGTACGTGCCTTGCGAAATGATGCTATATGGGATGGTGAGAACCTTGTCCGAAAATGACAGCGTGTCTTCCCCGGACATAAGGAAGAGGTCCGGCCCCGTGCCCGCCGCCATAGCGTTGATGAGATCTTGCTCGTAGCCGGCGGAGCTTTTCTGGACGTAGGTTACGCTCTGGAAGGATTTGTCCTGCGTCTCGAGCGCGTCGAGCAGCCCCTGCATCGTTTGGCGGTCGATCGTACCCCAAATAACCACGGACCCGACGCCCTTGCTCCCCAGGACTCCGCCGAACGCAGCAAAGACGCCGATGCCGACAAGAATGAGGGCCGAGAATATGCCAAGAACGATAATCTGGAACGTGGACATGAGCGTTTATGTAATGATGCGCTTATTTAGGCTTTTTTGCGAACGACAAATCCCCAGTGGTAGCCGCCGGCATGGAGCGTGCCCAGGACATCGAGGCCATGGGACTCGATGAGCTTCTTCCCCGCGGCGGCATCGAGCACGTGGTCGGGGTGCGGCCCAAGGCCCCCGAAGGAATCCTGCCAGTCGATGATGACGCCGCGGCCGGTCTTCTTCATGATGCGGCGCATCTCGGCGAGCGCTTCGCCCTTTTCCCGCAGCATAAAGAGCACGTTCGCGAGGATAACCATGTCGAAATGGTTTGCGGGGAGCGGCGTGCCGCCCACGGCCTCGATGTCGCCATGAATAACCTCGACATTCGCAAGCCCCTCGGCCCCCGCAAGGTTTTTGATCCTCGGAAGGAGCTCCTTATTGATATCGACCGCCCACACTACCCCGCCCTCGCCCACCTCGCGGGCCGCCGCGCGGGTGAAGAAGCCCGACCCTGCGCCCAAGTCGGCAACCTGCATGCCCTCGTGGATGCCGGCCGCGCGCAGCGCGGCGGCAGGATGTAAAAAAGCGGTGGTTTCCACCGCTTTATTTTATCATTAAAATTTTGGCTACCGTCTTAGCCGAGGAGATACGAGCCTATGCACGCGTAGCCGACGACCACTACCGCAGTCAGCACGACGAGGCCGATCTCGGCGCCGTAGGTATTCTTGACTTTGCGGATTTTGGCTTTCATATCTGCAGTGACGGTATACGGATGAAAACCTTACAGCGGTGCCAAAAGAAACACCCGCCGCATGGGTAGCGGCGGGCGAGTTTCGTCAATCGAACACAACCTTGCGGCCGGCAGCGCTGGTGATGAGCCGCCGGCTGAGCCGTACGGCCCACCCCGGAGCCACAAACGAACTCGGAGGTTCGTAGTAAACAGAATCTCTGCGATACTGCTGCACGGTCTCCGCTACCGCTCGCCGGATGCCCGCTTCGAGCCGGTCATCAGCCTGCGCCTGGCGGACATGTTCCCCGAACGTCGGGCGGGGCCAATCCTGATGGTTGATCGGAAAGTCGTTATCGTCGAAGTCCCTTCTCTCTGCCATGGGTTCCTCCTAGGCCTACCCTCCCGCCGGCACTATAGCAAACAGCCGACGTCTAGTCGATAAGGCCCTGTTGGTGATACCAGTCGAGAATCATCTCACCCATCTCGGTGGTGCGATGCTTGTCGGCGGTGGTAAACCACGCCAGCTCGGCGACCTCGCTCGAGGGTACCGGCTCCTGCTTGAAGAGGGGGTCGGCGGCGAAGATGATCATTTCCATGGTGCCGCCGGTATGCGACGGGCCGATGAAGGTTTTGAGATGTTTGATCGAAGCGCGGTTGAGGACAACACCTGTCTCCTCTTTGACCTCACGCATGAGCGCTTCTTCCTTGGTCTCACCGGGCTCGATCTTGCCGCCGACACAATAGAAGATCTTTTCTTCCTTCTTCGAGCGGGCGAAGAGGACTTTGTGGTCCTTAACCGGCATCCATGCGACTTTCCGTACTCGTATGTCCTGAGTCATAGCCGTCTCCTGTGTTCTCCTCCCCCAGATATAGCACACATATATAAAGAAAGCCCGCCGCATGGGTAGCGGCGGGCTGTAGCGTTAGCGAGGCGGCCGCTTCACCTTGATTTTGGCGAGCATCGCCTCAACCTCGGGCGTGACCTCGACCGGGCCCTCCGGCTCGTCGGGATACTCAAGCTCCGGTATGAGCACGTCGCGCGCGATAATCGGACCCATGCCCGCCTTGAGCCCGCGACGTCGCCCTTCAGCGATGCACCGCCGCACATCTTCTTCGGTCAGTTTGAGCGACCAAGGTGCCTTTCCAAACGGGTGGCTCACTACTCAATCACCTCCTTTCTCTCTACTTCAATTCTATACCACACTCTGCAGTTCTTTGTAGGTTGCAAGGAAACCGGGCGTGAAAGCCTCGGGGTCTTTCTCTACCCAAGCATGAAGATCGGTCGGTGCGACCCACTTTATTTCAGCCACTTCTTCTTTATCGAGCAAGAACGGGCCGTCAGAGATGCCTTTGTAAATCATGTGGTGGATAAATATCTCCGGTATCCCATTATGCTGTGTGCGTATCTTCTTCACCTCCTGCAGCGCTACGCCTGACAGCCCTAACTCCTCCTTAAGTTCCCGGTAGGCGGCAGCCTCATAATCTTCCCCGACATCGACATGGCCCGCGACCGATTGGTCCCACCGCCCGGGCATGTACTGCATGCGCTCGCTGCGCCGCTGCACAAGAATTTCTCCTTTGGAATTATAAATATAGATGCGCACGATCCGCCGCCCCACGCCGCGAGCGTCGGCCTCGGCAATAGGCCCCGCCCCGACGACATTGTCGTCTTGATCGACGTAAATAATATTGGTCATTTAGGATTTATTTAAGTTTAAATATAGAAATCAGATGCGCTCTATCCAAAAATAATCTGCGTTTAGATTCTCTCTTTTGTAATTCTGCCTCGACAGGTTTCTGTGCAGATTTAATTTGTAGCTCTTGCACGGATGTTGTTACGCCTCGTCCAAAATTTCCTACATTTATTCTATCTGGAATTGCATGAAGTTCCTCATTGAGGCGATTTATATGTCTATCATGAAAAAACCACAACCAAAATGCAAGAATTATTGGAGTCAACACTACAAAAGATATTAAAATACCAAGAAAATAGTTAGAAAGAATGAACATTATCTGTGACGACATATTACAAACACACGAAGCTCGCTATTGCATCGCCTTCTCTTAGCTTCATTATTCTCACGCCTTGCGTCGAACGTGAGAGGCTCGGGATTTCTTTGAGTTCCGTGCGGATGACTTGGCCCTTCTTGGAGATGACCACTATTTCGTCTTCGCCCACACCCTCTTCCTTGGTGATGATGCGCGCGGCGATGACGGGGCCGGTCTTGGCGGTCATGTTCATGGTCTTGATGCCGCTCCCGCCACGGTTCTGCGTCTTGTACTCATCGGTCGAGGTGGTCTTGCCGTAGCCATTGCGAGAGACGACCAGCACTTCCTGGTTCTTGACGCCCTTCTTCACGACATCGGCGCCGACGATGATGTCGCCCGCCGAGAGCTTCATACCGCGGACTCCCCCTGCCGCGCGGCCCATGGCGCGCACGTCAGACTCCTTAAAGCGCACCGACTGCCCTTTGGCGGTCGAGAGGAATATCTCATCGCCCTTCTCGACCAGGAGCGCGGCAATAAGCTCGTCGTTCTTCTGAAGCTTCTGCGCGATGAGCCCGCTGCGGCGCACGTCGTGGAAGGCAGTCGCATCGCACTTCTTGACCACACCCTGCTTGGTGATCATATAGAGGAACTTCTCGCCCTCTTTCTGGTTCTTGCGCATCGGGAGGACTGACGTGACGCGCTCCTCGGGCGTAACCGAGAGGAAGTTGACGATCGGGCGGCCCTTGGTCGAGCGACGGCCCTCGGGGATGTCGTAGAACTTCAGCTGATACGCCTTCCCGGCGTTGGTAAAGAAGAGCAGGTCGCTATGCGTCGAGGTCGTGAGGAAGTTAGTCACAAAATCCTCCTCCTTGGTGTCGAGGTCGATGACGCCTACGCCGCCGCGCTTCTGCTTGCGGAACTCGTCGGGGTTGGTCCGCTTTACGTACCCGCCTTGCGTGAGCACCAAGACCTGCTCCTCGTCGGGGACCAAGTCCTCGACATTGATGATGCCGGCCGCGCCCTTCATGACCTTCGTCTGGCGGTCGTCGCCGAACTTGCGGGTGATCTCCTCGATCTCGCCCTTGATGACGGTCATCATCTTCTTTTCGGATTTCAGAAGCGTCGTGAGCTCCTCGATGAGCGCCTGGACTTCTTTGAGCTCGTCTTCGATCTTTTTGCGCTCGAGGTTGGCGAGCTTCTGGAGCCGCATCTCGAGGATCGCCGTTGCCTGCAGGTCGGAGAATTTAAACTTCTTGACCAGGTTGGCATGCGCATCGGCGACATCCTTGGATGCGCGGATGGTCTTGATGATCTCGTCGATGATATCGAGTGCCTTCTTGAGGCCAAGCAAGATATGCTCGCGCGCCTGGGCCTGCGTGAGGTCGTACTGCGTGCGGCGGCGTACGACATCCTGGCGGTGCTTGATAAACTCCTGCAGTATCCCCTTGAGGCTAAGCGTCTGCGGCACGCCGTCGACCAGTACCACCATGTTGAAGTGGAACGTGTCCTCGAGCGCCGTGTGCTTGTAGAGGTAGTTGAGCACCTTCTGGGGATGCGAGCCGCCCTTGAGGTCGATCACGACGCGGATGTCCTTGGTCGACTCGTCGCGCATGCCGCGGATGCCCTCGAGCTTCTTCTCGCGGACCAATTCTGCGATGCGCTCCTGGAGGTCGGCCTTGTTGACGCGGTACGGGATCGAGGTGATGACGATCTGGAAGTCACCCTTCTTGCCCTCGACTATCTCCGCATTGCCGCGCACGACCACCGGCCCCTTGCCGGTCGAGTACGCATGGAGGAGGTCTTTCTTATTAAATGCGACCGCGCCCGTCGGGAAGTCGGGGCCCGTGATGAACTGCATCAAGTCCTCGACCGTGGCGGAGGGGTTGTCGATGAGGTGCGTGAGCGCGTTGTTAAGTTCCGTCAAATTGTGCGGCGGGATGTTGGTCGCCATGCCGACCGCGATGCCGAGCGTGCCGTTGAGGAGGATATTGGGCACGGCCGCGGGCAAGACTTCCGGCTCCTTGAGCGTGCCGTCGTAGTTGGGGCGCCAGTTGATGGTGTCCTTCTCGAGGTCGCGCAAGAGCTCCTCGCTCATGCGGGACATCTTGGCCTCGGTGTAGCGCATGGCGGCCGCAGAGTCGCCGTCTATGCTGCCGAAGTTGCCCTGGCCGAGTATCAGCGGATAGCGCATTGCGAATTCCTGCGCCATCTTGACCATCGCGTCATAGACCGCCGCGTCGCCGTGCGGGTGGTACTTGCCGAGCACGTCGCCTACCACGAGCGCCGACTTGCGGAAGCGGGCCGAGGGCGTGAGGCCCAGGCGGTGCATGGTGTAGAGGATGCGGCGGTGCACCGGCTTGAGGCCATCGCGTACGTCGGGGAGCGCACGGCTGGTGATGACCGACATCGCGTAGTCGAGATACGCCTCGCGCATTTCGGTCGAAATATTGCGCGGCACGATGCCCTGCCCGCCGTTGCCTGCCGGAGACGCCGGCGTGTTGTCAGTATCTTTTGCCATACGGATTAATAGCCGAGATCAGATGTCGAACTTGCCTCGCCCTGGACCGCGATGAGGGTCGCTGCCGCATTGCCGCCTGCCGTCTGCTGCGAGGCCGCAGTTGAAAGCTCGGAGAGCCGGACGCCGAGCGTACCGAGCCAGCCGACAAAGAGGAGCGCGGTCACGACGCCCGCCACCTGGAGCGCCAGCTGCCGGCGCTCGTGGGGAGTCTTCTCGTCTTGGAGCTTTTGGATATACGCTTTCATAAAAAATTATGCTGCAAGCACGACGACCTCGCCCTCCTTGCCGTCGAGGTCCTTCTTCTTGACGGTCAATTTGTCGACCGCTTGCGTACCCTCTGCGCCGGCTTCTTTAAGAAATTTCTTGAGCGTGTCGGCATCGGTCGGCATCGGCACGACAGCCTTGGGCTCGAGGCCGACCGCGAGCTTGTAGCTCGTTGCCACATCGACCACGCCCTCGCCGCCCACCGGCACGAAGAGCACGTCGATGTCGTCGAGCGCCTGCTTGGCCGCCTGCGGCAGATCTGCGCTGCTGAGCGCCCCCAAGAACGCGAGGTTCATGCCCTCGAGAGAGACACTATATATAGTATTGATGCTCTCAGTGCCGTCGTAAGAGGACGGCGCGCCGAAGCCGCGCACCTGGACGCCGCGTACCTCGTACTCGCCGGGGCCCTTGATGGCGAAGGGTTCGCGGTCGCCGAAGCTCGCGTTCTCGACGCCGTTAAAGTCTTCATGATCGAATGAGACAAGCACAATGTCCGAGCCGAACTTGGTCGACTTGAGGCGGGAATCCTTGGAAGGAGGATTGAACGAGAGCGTCAGATCGCCTTGCGTAACCTTGATATTCTGGCCGCCGAGGTAGCTGATAACCATACCCCTAGTATAGCACAAATCGAGGTTCAAAAAAAGCCGCAGCCGCGGGCTAAAATCATGATTTATCCACTTGTGTATGCTCCGGCACGCGCGGTATGGTTAGGAAGGAATACGGAACTTTTCGCTTGCCAACGGTACGCAAGCACAACTGGTGAGGAACAGATGCCGCAGAACAAATCGCGCGGGGGCAAACCCAAGCCATCCCAGGTCGATAACTGGAAACCCGTGGACCTAGAGTCTTTCGTCGACGACCAACCTCACAAACGTGAGCGTCAGCAAGAAGCCAGCGAGACTTCGCCCGTCGAAGATCGAGCTCCCAATGAGCTGAGGCAAAATCAGCACGCCTGATGCCTCCCTGACCTTCGGTTCCGCCGCCTGGCGGAACCTCTTTTTATATAGAGCCGAAAACAAGGGTATTTCTCCTATCCACAACAACACGTTTTGACGAGCTTGACAAATAAATGAAGATCTAATAAGATGGCTCTTATCTCGAAGTCGTCCTAGGCCTTGAACCTAGGAGAGGGCGGCGAGTGTTCTACTTCACCAACGGAAAAGGAAGGACGAAAGATGCGTATGAAAGCGCTTCTCATCGGCAGTGCGGCAGCCTTTGCGGTTGCGGCATTCGCTCCGGCCTACGCCTACTCGCCGCCCATCGCGGGCGACGGTCACGTCCTGGTCGTCGACCAGGGTCATCAGTGGAACGCTTATCTCGGCAACATCAACGTCGCCTCCAACGACCACCTCGGCGTCATCGATCCGCTCATCGGCGCCGGCCACGTCCTGGCGATCAATGATGTGAACGGCTTCGACTACGTCGACAAGCAGATCGGCCACGCGCCGCCGCTGATCGCCTTCGCGATCGACAATTGGCGCGATGACAACAACCGCACCTCCGGCGCCGGCCATGGCGTTCTGATTCCGACCTGGACGGCTGCCCGCATCGACGGCGGCACGCTCCTCTTGACCCCCGCCATCGCCGACAACGGCGCCGGCGCCTCGGACAACCTCATGATCACGGAGCACGCCGTTTCGGCGACGACCTGATTTGCTGGCTTCGGCCAGCACACTACCCCGCCACCTTGGGAAACCAGGGTGGCGGCTTTCTTTTTATACGATTGCAATTCTGGCGTCATTTTGCTATAGTCTTCAGCAATAAAGAGCCTCGTGCTTTTTATGAGTGCGCACGGGATTAATCTCCGCAGGAGGACCCGTCGTAAAACCAAATAATAAAACCAAATAATAATGTATGGCAACTAAAGAAGCCGTCTTAGATGCGGCCCCTATGGAAGATACCGTTGATACCTCGCTGATGGGCGGGCTCATTGAGCGCGCGCCTACCCCGCCGCAGCAGGGAGACATCGTCGAGGGCCCGGTCATTGCACTCGACCGCGCTCGCCTCTATATCGACCTGCCGCCCTTCGGCACCGGCATTATCTTCGGCCGCGAGTATCTCAACGCGCGCGAGGTTATCAAGCGCACCAACGTCGGCGACCGCATCGCCGCCAAGGTCATCTCGACCGACAGCAAGGAGGGCTATATCGAGCTCTCACTCAAAGAGGCGCGCCAGGCGCTTATCTGGGCCGAGGCGGAAGAGGCCGTTAAAGAAAAGCGCCTCGTCGAGATCACCGTCAAGGAGGCCAACAAAGGCGGCCTCATCCTCGAGTGGCAGGGCATCGCGGGCTTCCTCCCCGCCTCCCAGCTCAAGGCCGAGCACTATCCGCGCGTCGCGGACGGCGACAAGGATAAGATCCTCGACGAGCTGCGCAAACTGGTCGGCCAGAAGCTCATGGTCTCGATCATTTCCGCAACTCCCAAGGAAGGCAAGCTTATTTTCTCCGAGAAAGGCATCGACGATAAAGAGAAGAAAGAGCTCATCGCCAATTATCAAGTCGGCGACGTTGTCGAGGGCGAGGTCACCGGCATGGTGGACTTCGGCGTCTTCATCAAGCTCGAGGAAGGCCTCGAGGGCTTGGTCCACATTTCAGAAATCGACTGGGGCTTGGTCGACGATCCGCGCCACTTCTTCAAGGTGGGCGACCGCGTGAAGGTCAAGATCATCGATATCAAGGACGGCAAGATCAGCCTCTCGGTGAAGCAGCTCAAGGACAACCCGTGGCAGGTCGCTGCGGAGAAGTACCACAAGGGCGACAAGGTCGAGGGCGTGGTCATCAAGTTCAACAAGCACGGCGCACTTGCCAGCATAGAGGAGGGCATCGCGGGCCTCGTGCACGTGAGCGAGTTCGGCGGCGAGGACAAGCTTCGCGGCAACCTCGAGCTCGGCAAGCGCTACCCCTTCACCATCTCCCTCTTCGAGCCCAAAGACATGCGCATGGCGCTCGCCTTCGCCGGAGACAAGAAATAAATCTATACTTCAAAAAAATCCCCCATCCGGGGGATTTTTTAGTGCTTGCATTATTAATATAAATGTGATATAGTTTTAAGTAGTTGGTTTGCTGATCTTTCAACGTCTCACCATGGAGAGTTCGAAATGGAATCACTGGTAGCGAATATCACCCGGCGCATACAGATGCCGAAGGGCGTCAAGTTCGCCAAGGGCGTGAAGGCGTCACTCGGCTTCAAGCGTGTCGCACTTGAGGGAGACCCGCAGAACTCAGTCATCGAGGTGTTCTTCGAGTTGGAGAACGATGGCAAGGAGATGGATCTTATCATCGAGACGGACACGAGTCTCGACGAAGCGAGGCTTCCCAACCCTGCCAAGAACAAGAAGACTTGGATGCGGGTCCGGGAGCTCGTACTCGACGGCTTTTCGGGTCAGGACGCGTACGATATCGTTGCCATGAAGAGCTTCGCACGCGCGTGTACGTTCTCCTGCAGCGATTCGTACGGCGACTCTCACGACTTTTGGTTCTACATCGAGACCCCGAACCTGCCCACGATCGCTGGGACGCCTGACAAGCACGATGTCGTCCCCTTCCTTCTCGACAAGCGTACGCTTGAAGACGTAGTGGAAGAGCACGAGGAAGAACGTTCCCGCAAGGGAACCGGGAAGTCCATTCTCGGTCTCCATCGCTAGTCTGCCAGAATCGAGTACCACCGCGACACGTGTCGCGGTGGTTTTTCTTTATCGCGAGTTGATTTCGCCCATTGCTTTGTCTTTGCCTTCTTCCAAAATAAGCTCGAGCGCTTCTTTGACCAGCTTTTTTGCTTTCTTTAATTTTTCCTGCTCTCCCGGCTTGAATTTTCCCAATACAAAGTCTACGATCTTTTCTCCATCGGGCCGCTTTAACTTTCCTGACGGCGTCGACGGCGAGATACCCACGCGCACGCGCGTGAAATCTTGTGTCTTAAGCGCCGCCTGCACGGACTTTACGCCGTTGTGGCCGCCCGCGCTCGAGCCATAGGAGATTTTGATGCGCCCGAGCGGCAAGTCGAGCTCGTCATGCACGACAATCAGCCTCTGTGCGGCCGCTTTACTCGGCACCAGCTTGCGCAGCGGGCCGCCTGAGTTATTCATGTAAACATCAGGGGTCACTACTTTGGGTTTCTTGGGCAGTTTGTCGCCAAAATCAAGGAGAAAATCGCGGCCAATGTTGTGGCGCGTGCCGGTGTACTCCGGCCCCGGGTTACCGAGCCCCGCGATAATCCATTGCATGCCAAGACTATACCACGAAGCACTAGTAGAAAAAATGATGAGAGAAACGAAGAGAAAATGAATGAAAAATAGATAAAAACTTGCGCGCTTGCTTGCATGCGGTACAATACTACCCATGCCACAGGAGAATCGTGATAATTTTTTCACTGAACTCCTGAAATTTGCCGTCGTCGCCATCATTATCGTCGTCCCGCTGCGGCTGTGGGTCGCGAAACCGTTCATCGTCTCCGGCGCATCGATGGAGCCGACCTTCCAAACCGGCCAATACCTGATTGTCGACGAGCTTTCCTACCACTTCGAGGCGCCACAACGCGGCGATGTGGTCATCTTCCACTACCCTAAGGACCCCACGCAGTATTTCATCAAGCGCATCATCGGCCTGCCGGGAGAAAGAGTTGATATCGTCGGCGGACAAATCTCTATCACGCACACCGACGGCACGACCGAGCAGCTTACCGAGCCCTACCTCACCTACCGCGGCAACGGCGGCGACGAGCATGTGACACTCGACTCCGACAGCTACTTCGTCATGGGCGACAACCGGCCGGAGAGTTCCGACTCGCGCATCTGGGGCGTACTCCCGCGCGAGAATATCGTCGGGCGCGCGTTCGCCCGCCTGCTCCCTATCAGCACCGTTGGCATTTTCCCGGGCAAGGTCACCGTCAAGTAAATGTCTCGCACATCACCAGCATCATTCCTCAAGCACGCCTCGGAAGTGGCGTCGTTCTACGGCTTTAAGCCGATGCGCGAGATCGAGCGCGAGCACGCGGCGCTTGCCGACATAAAGCCGCTGCGCCGCGGCAACTCGGTGTACTCCTTCGAGAGCGCGGCGCTGCTGTGCGCCGCGCAGGCAGCGCTCCGGCCGCAGGAGCCGGTGCTCGCATTCTATGCCACGCCCCAGCCGGGCTTCATGCCGGGCGCGCTGTCGCCCCGCGAGGTCGGCGAGTTCGGCCTCCAGGTGGTCGGCACAGGAGAGAGCGTCGGCGAAATCGTATTGCTCAAGACTATTATGATGGTCGCGGGCGAGTGGGGCGCGCCGCTCTCGCGCGTGCGCCTCAACGCCTTTGGCGACCGCGACAGCCAGGCGCGCTTCCTGCGCGAACTGTCGACCTTTGTGCGCCGCCATATCGAGGAGTTCGACGAAAGCATGCGCAAAGGGCTCATGGACGACCCGTTCATGCTCTACCGGCTTGGGACCGAGCAGTCGCACGAACTCCTCAGCGAAGGTCCGCGGCCGATGCACTTCCTCTCGGAGAAAAGCCGCACGCACTTCCGCTCGGTGCTGGAACACCTCGAGTACTTGGGCCTGCCGTACGAACTCGACGATAAGCTCGGCGGCGACGCGCGCGGGCCGCACCTCGCCTTCGCGCTCGACTTTAAAGAAGACGACGCCACGATCGCCGGCGCTATCGGCGGCCGCTATGACGAGTACCTGAGGCGCGAGACGCACCGCAAAGATTCTACGGGCGTGGGCGCGAGCCTCTACTTCCGCAAGAAGGGCGCCAACAAATCGACGTTCTCGAGCCTGCCCCAGCCCGCCAAACCGAAGATCTATTTTGCGCAGCTCGGCACGCGCGCCAAGCTCCAGGGGCTCGCAGTCGTCGACATGCTGCGCGACGCCAAGGTGCCGGTATTGCAATCCTTCGATGCGGCGCACCTCTCGACCCAGCTTGCCGCGGCGGCGCAGATCGGCGTGTCGTACCTCCTTATCATGGGCCAGCGCGAGGCTCTGGACGGAACGATCATCGTCCGCTCGACCCGCAACAGCTCGCAAAATATCATCAGTGTCACCGAAGTCCCCAAGTTCCTCCGCACCCTGCGCTAGGCAGCACAGCGGCTTGCGCCGAGGCAAGCTGCGTGCTATTCTAGCCGGTACCTATGGCAATTAACGCAGAGGTGAGCAAGAACGAGGGCGAATCGGCGGTGAATCTCATCCGCCGCTTTACGAAGCGCGTCCAGGGCGCGCAGGTGCTTACCCGTATGCGCTCGCGCCGCTACTACTCCCGAGTGAAGTCCCGCGCGGTCA
Source organism: Minisyncoccota bacterium (assembly GCA_035550415.1). Lineage (GTDB taxonomy): Bacteria > Patescibacteriota > Minisyncoccia > Phycocordibacterales > SBAW01 > GWA1-54-10. Next base: position 21,905 of record DASZPE010000048.1, read on the forward strand.
ATCGCAAGCACGCGCTCAAGGTCATCGCGCGCCGCGAGGAAGTGGCCGAGCTCATCAAGATGGGCAAGATGGTCGAGCGCCAGCCCGGCGAGCGCCGCCCCCGCCGCTAAACTTCTCTCCTCCCGTGCAGAGCCATTTCTCTTTCATCAACAAGACGCGCGGCAAGACGCCGCGCGCACCCTTTGCCGCCATCAAGGACGCGGCACTCGGCAAAACCTACGATCTCTCGCTGGCGCTCATTTCACCCTCCGCTATGCGCAAGATCACGATCGAGCACAAGCATGACGACCATGTTTCCAATGTGCTCTCCTTCCCGCTTTCCAAAACGTCTGGCGAGATACTGATCTGCCCCTCCGCCGCGAAGCCCTTCAGCGTCGAATACCTCTTTATCCACGGGCTCCTCCACCTCAAAGGGCTCAAACATGGTGCTACAATGGAGCGCAACGAGCGCGCACTTCTCGCTCGATTTGCATCGTATGGAAAAGATCGTAACGGGCATCGACGTCGGCACCTACCAAGTTAAGGTAGTTATTGCTGCGCAGCCCGACAACCTCCGCGAGTCGCCGCGCATCCTCGGCACCGGCTACGCCGAGAGTCGCGGCATGAAGCAGGGCTATATCATCTCCGTTCCTGAAGTCTCGCGCTCTATCGCCGCAGCCGTGGCGCAGGCAAGCAAGGCCGCACAAGTAAAGGTGCGCCGCGCCTATCTGGGGCTCGGCGGCGTCGGGCTCGACGAGGCGTTCTCGCGCGGCGAGACGGTGGTCGAGCGCGGCGACTCGGAGGTCACCTCGCGCGACATCGCGCGCGTGCTTTCGGTCGCCGAGGGCGCGCTCGCGCCTGCGGCGCTCCTCAACCGCAAAGTGCTCCACACCATTCCGCTGAGGTTCTCGGTCGACGGCGTGCGCGTCATGGGGCGCAGCCCGGTCGGCATGAAGGGCCAGCGGGTCTCCGCCGAGGTGCTCTTTATCACCTGCCTCGAGCGCCATGTGCACGACCTGGTCGCGGCCGTCGAGGACGCGGGGATCGAGGTCGAGGACGTCGCCGCATCGCCGCTTGCAGCCAGCTTTGTCGCGCTCACCAAGATGCAGAAGCGCGTCGGCTGCGTGCTCGCCAACATCGGCTCCGAGACGCTTTCCATAATCGTATTTGAAGACAGCATCCCCGTCTCGATCCGCGTGTTTCCGGTCGGCGCCGCCGACATCACCAACGACCTCGCGCTCGGCCTGCGCATCAGCCCCGAGGAGGCCGAGCAGTACAAGCAGGGTGCGGTGCTGGGCTCGACTATCCCGCAGCGCAAAGTAGACGACCTCATCTCGCGCCGCGTCTCCGACATGTTCAAGCTCGTCGAAGCGCAATTAAAAAAGATCGGCAAGAGCGAGCTTCTCCCCGCGGGCGTGGTGCTCACCGGTGGCGGCTCGAGCGTGCAGACAATTTCTGATCTCGCGAAAGCAGTGCTGCGGCTCCCCTCGCGCGTGGCGTCGCTCTCGGAGGGTGTCGGCTCCAAAGTGCATCTCAAGGACGGCTCGTGGGCGGTAGCCTACGGGCTTACGCTGTGGGGCTTCAACCAAGGCGAGGAGCCGGAGGCCGGTATGGGTGCGGGGCTCATGGACGCGCTGCGCGGCACCGGGCGATGGTTTAAGAAGTTTCTCCCCTAACATCTCCGCTCTTTTTCCTTAAAACAAAAGGGTCTTTTGTCAAAGTTTGCTTTGCTTCCAATAGTGGTATAGTAGTGGGCACAGATTACAGGAACCCACCACTATTTACTATGCCGCAAGTACAGCCAGAAGTTGAAGCATTCGCTCGGATCAGGGTCATCGGCGTTGGAGGATCGGGCAACAATGCGGTCAACCACATGGTTGAAAGCAAGGTGCGCGGCGTAGACTTTATCGCCGTCAACACCGACGCGCAGGACCTCCACCACTCGCTCGCCAAGAAGAAGGTCCACATCGGCAAAAACCTGACCCGCGGCCTCGGCACCGGCATGAACCCCGAGCTCGGCAAGCGCGCGGCGGAAGAAACGAAGGAAGAGATCCAGCAGATCATCAAGGGCTCCGACATGATATTCGTGGCCTGCGGCGAGGGCGGCGGCACGGGCACCGGCGCGGCGCCGGTGGTCGCCAAAGTTGCCAAGGAGTCCGGCGCGCTTACGGTCGGCGTCGTTACAAAGCCGTTTTCATTCGAGGGCGCGCAGCGCATGCGCCTCGCCGAGCAGGGCCTCGACGAGTTGCGCAAAGAGGTAGACGCGCTCGTGGTCATCCCCAACGACCGCATCCTCGCGACGGTCGCCAAAGAAACAACGCTTAAGGACGCCTTCGCCATGTGCGACGACGTGCTCAAGCAGGCCGTCGAGGGTATCTCCGACCTCATCACCAACCCGGGCATCATCAACGTCGACTTCGCCGATGTGCGCGCCGTCATGGAGAACTCTGGCAGCGCACTCATGGGCATCGGCATCGCCTCGGGCGAGAACCGCGCGCAGACCGCCGCGCATGCGGCAGTATCATCGCCGCTCCTTGAGCTCTCGATCAACGGCGCCAAGGGCGTCCTCTTCGCGATCGCGGGCGGCGAAGACCTCGGCATGGTCGAGGTCCACGAGGCCGCGAAGATCATCACCGAGTCGGTCGACCCCAACGCCAAGATCATCTTCGGCGCCATCAAGGACGACAAGCTCAAGAAAAACGAGATCCGCGTCACTGTCATCGCGACCGGCTTCCCGGCCGCGGGCATCACGCCGCGCCAGGGCTCGCAGCTCTTTACCTTCGGCCGCGATAAGGACGATGCCCAGGCTCCCCTTGCCTCTTCCGCCACGACGCAGGGCAAGATTTACAATTCTCCGGCAATCCCGGTGAAAGATACGATGGCTGACGCACAAGCCAAGCCTAAGGCCGACGACAAGGAAGACGACGAATGGGGCGCAGTACCGTCATTTCTCCGCCGCCCGAAAATAAAGTAGAATATACGCATGTATGATCTTGCAATAATCGGCGGCGGGCCCGCCGGGGTGGCTGCGGGCGTCTATGCCGCGCGCAAGCGCCTCAAGAGCGTATTCATCGCAGAGACAGTCGGCGGCCAGAGCATCGACTCGGTCGATATCCAGAATTGGATCGGGACCCAGCACATCAGCGGCATGGGGCTCGCGAAGTCGCTCGAGATGCATCTGCAGGCGTACGCGAGCGACGTCCTCGACATACACCTCGGCGAGCGCGCGCAGAAGGTCGAGAAGAAGGACGGCGGCTTTTCAATAACTACCAGCAAAGGTTCCTGCGAGGCTAAGGCCGTGCTTATCGCAACCGGCGGCTCGCGCAAGAAGCTCGATATACCGGGCGGCGCCGAGTTCGAGAACAAGGGCGTTATTTATTGCGCCTCGTGCGACGGGCCGCTCTTCGCGGGCCAGGATGTCGCGGTCGTGGGCGGCGGGAATGCGGGCTTCGAGACCGCCGCGCAGCTCCTTGCCTACTGCAAGAGCGTGACGCTTATCTCGCGCAGCGACTTTTCGCGCGCAGACGCGGCCACGGTGGAGAGCGTGCTCGCGCACCCCAACATGACGGCGCGCCAATACACGATGCCGACCGAAATATCGGGCAACATGTTCGTCTCGAGCCTCGCGGTTAAGAACAGCAAGACCGGCGAAGAGAGCAAGCTCCCGGTAACAGGAGTCTTCGTCGAGATCGGCATGATCCCCTCGACCGATTTAGTAGAGGGGCTGCTCGACCTCGACCAATTCAAGCGGGTCAAAGTAGACGCCAAGAACCAGCGCACGAGCGTCGAGGGAGTATGGGCTGCGGGCGACTGCACCGATGAGCTCTATCATCAGAACAACATCGCCGCCGGCGACGCGGTCAAAGCGCTCGAGGACATCTACTACTGGCTCAAGATGAAATAAAAAGAAGAGCCGCCGCGGATGACCGCGGCGGCTGTTTTCGTTGCATCCTATTAATCTGGACGCTCGAGGATTACTGAGGCATTGGCGCCTCCGAAGCCGAAGCTGTTGGAGAGAATGTACTTGGTATGTGCGAACATGGGGAGCGTCTGCATCACATGGTTGAAGTCGGCCAACTCCGGGTCGACATTCTCCGGCGTGAGGCCGTAGGTCGGGAGGATGTAGCCTTCCTGGAGCATCATCGTGCACAGCGCGAGCTCGAAGGCCCCCGCTGCGCCGAGGAGATGCCCCGAGAAGGATTTCGTCGAAGAGATGAGGATCTTCTTCGCGAAGTCTCCTGCCCAGGATCGAATTCCTTCGAGCTCTGCCTTGTCGCCGTCCGGCGTGCCGGTACCGTGCGTATTGATGTACGTCAGGTCTTCAGGTCCGATGCCCGCCATCTCGAGCGCAAGCTTGGCAGAACGTTCGCCGCCCGTAGGGTCGGGAGACGTGATCGCGCCTTCTGCGTTGCCATCGGTCGTTGAGCCGTAGCCCGCCACATGGGCAAGCACGGTTGCTCCCCGGTAGGTGGCGTTGTCTCGGGACTCGACTAGGATCGCCGCTGCCCCTTCGCCCATGAGGAACCCGCTGCGGTCCTTCTGGTACGGCCTCGATTGGTTCGAGAGCGCTCGCTGCGACACGAACGAAGCGATACCGAAGGGGTTGATGACCGCCTCGGTGCCGATCACCAGCACCGCATCGGCCTCATCGAGCCGTATCATGCGAACGGCGTTGATAAAGCCGTTGCTTGAGGCGGCGCAAGCGGTAACACCCACGTCGCCCGGGCCCTTGATGCCCCACCGGTTGGCAATCATGCCAACAAAGGTGTTGGGCAGCTCGCGGATATTAGCCCGCGGGCCCAGTTTCTTGCCCTGCTCGAGCAGCAAGGTTGCGGGGTATGTCTCGGTGAGGCCACCGTTGCCGGTGCCTCCCACGATGCCGAAGCGTTCGGCACGCTCGCAGACCATTTCGACGCCGCCCACCCGGTCGAAGAGCAGCTTCGCCGCAACATGGGCGAAGAGCTGATGCCGGTCGTAACTGTGCGCCTTTTCCTTGGACGACCACTCTTTGAGAGCGGTAATTCCGAACAGCGCATCGTTGGTGAGCGGCGACCCGCACACCGTCTCGACGAGCCCTTCGTCCCGCATGAAGGGGCGTAGAAGATCTGTAGTGGCCTCATGGGCCGTACCCGTATCGGGAAATCCTGCCCAGATCCTGGGATAGTCGAAGATCTTGGCCCGCGCTACGCGTCCTTGCAGCATATTGGTGTAGATTTCGCGCATCGAATTGCCGTTGCCGGAGATGCCGGCAATAGCAGTGATAACTACGTCTCGCATCTTTATAACTCCCTTTTCAATCTCGCCCAGTGCGAGACATCCGGAGTATTTTTACCACAAAAATTTATTAGTGTAAATATTACTTCTCGCGCTCCTTGCTCCAATGCTTTTTCCACAGCGCGAAGAGGAGGTCGGTGCGCATCTTTTCCGCCTCTATCTTCTTCTCCCCGGGCAGCGTTGCGAGCGAGCGTATGCTCGCAATGAGCTCCTTTACTCCGCGCTCCACCATGTCCGGCGACCAGACTTCGTTGGCAACGACATCGAGTTTGAGGTCCGACCCCCACCACCAACTGCAGCTTGCCAGCCCGCGGTCCAGGTGCGCCCGCGCCGCCGCGTAGCCGGGGTCGTCCGGATACTCCGCGAGCGTCGTGATCGCGCAGTCGGCGAGCTGCCAGAGGCGGCGATGAATTTCGTTGTCGGGGTGCGACCACAGCGCGAACCGCACTCCGCGCGCGAGGTCATGGGTCACCGCCTCCCAGTTGGTCTGCTCGGGCTCAACCTCGACAACCTCCGTAAGTTCGCCGAGATATTCGTGCACGGTAAGAAACCGTATGTCGGGGCTCTCGAACGCCCGCGCGTAGTAGCCTTGGTCGTCCTTGTGCCAATGGCCGAAGAGCTCGCCGTCGTGCGCGGTGATGACGTACGGCGTGTCCTTCAGCGTCGTATGCAGATGATCGACAATATATTCGGGCGGAAATGTTTTTGAAATAGTGCGGTTTCGCACGACCGCATACAGCGACGTGCCGCGGATCCGATAGGCCTTGGTCGCGTCGGGCACTCGGCCCAGATGCGCCTCGTCGAGCATAATCCACTGAAAGCCGCGCCTCTCCAGAAGCTCGGCGAGCGCGCGATCGTACGCCATCTCAGGAGCAAAAAACCCGTACGGTTGATACGCATCGCCAAAGAGGCGCCTACATATGCGGTCATGAAGGTCGATCTGCCGCTCGCGCTCGTGCTCGGGCAGGAGCGCGAGAATGGGATGGTACATCGCGCTCCCAACAAGCCGCAGCTGCCCGCGCTCGACGCATGCGCGGTACCCGGCAATAAGCGGCGCGCATTCGGGATCTGCCTCCCATTGCTCAAGGAGCGAACCCGAGATATTGATGCTCGCGCGGAAGCGCGGATAGCGCTCGCACAGGTCGAGTATGAGGCGGTAGCTCTCGCGCGCGACCTGGCGCACGATCTCGGGGTCTTGGCCGGGCGGCTGATAGATATGGAGAAACGGCACCCAGGCAAGCATGGCGGTTATTCCTGCGCGCCCGCGTGCGTCTCGCGCGCCTTGAGCGCTTTCTCGATCATCTTGTCGTACTTGCGCGCCGACATCTCCCACGAAAAATTCTTTCCCATCGCGCGCTGCTGGAGCTGCTTCCAGAAATCTTTGTTGCGGAAGTTCTCGTACGCGCGCACGACCGCCACCAGAAGCGACGCGGACATATACTTTTCAAACACGAAGCCGGTTCCCTCCTCGCTTGCGGTCGCGTCCACCACCGTGTCGGCCAAGCCGCCGGTCTTGCGCACAATGGGGATCGCGCCGTAGCGCATCGCCTCCATCTGGGTGAGGCCGCACGGCTCAAAGAGCGAGGGGACCAGGACCGCGTCCGCCCCCGCGAAGACTTGGTGCGGCATCGCAGGATCGAACTTGAGCTCCGTGCTCACTTGCTCGGGGAATTTTTTCTGAAGTTCCTGGAAAAAGCGCATGTACTTGTCCTCGCCCTCGCCCAGCACGATGAGCTGCATCGGGAGCTCCTGGAGCAGCGGCTCGATCGCCTCCTCGACAAGGTCGAGGCCCTTCTGCTGCGTGAGCCGGCTCACGATCGCCGCGACAAACGCGTCGTCCCGTACCGGGAGCCCGAAGCGCTGCTGCAAGAGCGCCTTGTTGGGCGCGCGCTTGTCCACCTCGCGCTGCGAGAACGGATGCTCAAGCAGCGGGTCGTGCTCCGGGTCCCAGAGCTTGTAGTCGATCCCGTTGAGGATGCCGTACACCGCGCTGCGGCGCTCGGCCAGAAGCGTCTCGAGGCCCTCGCCGAATTCCTCGGTCATGATTTCCTTGGCGTAGGTCGGCGAAACGGTGTTGATGACGTCGGCGTTCATGATCCCGCGGCGCAAGCCGTTGATCTGGAGCAATCGCGGATCGTTGAAGGCCGGGATCGGCGAGTGGCCGTCGTCGTACTCGGACTCTTTGACGAAGCGGTGATTGAACATCCCTTGGTACACCAGGTTGTGGATCGAAAAGATAGTCGTGATGCCCGACAGCCGGCGGTCGTGGGCGTATACCGTCTTGAGATAATTCGGCAGGTAGCCGGTCTGCCAGTCGGCGCAGATGATGACGTCCGGCCGCCACTGCGACATCCGCAGGAATTCGAGCACGCCGCGGCACAAGAGCGCCCAGCGCACGGGGTCGTCGGCGTAGCCGTAGATATTGGCGCGCTGCTCGTAGTACTCCATGTTCTCGAGGAAGTACGTCGTTACCGGCTTGCCGGGCTCCTCGTCGCTGTCGTAGCGCTTTACGTTGCAGCGCATATACTGCTCGCCTTCGTGGTTGCCAGTCGGCACCTCGAGCCCTTCGTACTCCATGCGGATCGGCAGCTCGTGTGTGTCCTCGATCGGCAGATACCGCGGGATCATCACGCGGGCGTCGTAGCCGATTTTACGCAATGCCTTGGGGAGCGAGTACATGACCGCGCCAAGGCCGCCGACCGAGGCGAATGGCTTTGCCTCCGTGGCAACAAAAAGTACCTTCGGTTTTTTGGCGCCCCCAAAGAGACCCATAAGAAATGTAATTCTACCAAATTTTCTATCGAATGTCAGCAGCGCCGATGATCTCGATTTTGACCGCATTACTTACGCCATTCTCGTTCTCTACAGTCAAATTATAGGTACCGTTGAGGAGGAGGGTGAGATACATCGGGCACATCTCTCCCGCTTTACAATCAGGGCCGATGGATGACGGGACCGTGAAGCTAATCATCTGATGGATGCCGGGGCGACACGATGGATCAGTGGTACACGCAACGGCGACAGAAGATGTAATAGGTACATTACGCGCTGCGGCCATACCATTGAGCAAGATAGTGTTGCGGTCGGTGAATCCGAAACCGGTTATGGTTATCGTGTCGCCGACGTGAATTCCGCTCGTTTTTGAAACAGAGTACAGCGTAATCGCATGATCCGTCGGGGTCGGAATCGGATGTGTACTAGGTGTCGAGGAAGATGTACCGGACGACAGCGAGGATGATGTTGCCACCGGCTGCGTCGAGGTGGCCGCCGGCCAAGACGGTATCACCATATGCGTTCCCCCGCCGAACAAGGCCGAGAGCGCGAGAAACGGCATCGCAATAAAAGCCCCGATATATGCCCAAAATGTCATACTCATAGAGACGTACGGCCCTATAGTACCTTACGCATCGGGCTGCTATACTGCCCTGCAGTGGTCATACGTGGAATTTTTGCGGCCCTGCCCCGGGGACACACCGCAGCCCACTTCCCACATACAAGGCGGGGCAATACTAGCTAATAATCGCATCATGAATCTGCAAGAGATGCATGACCAGCACACACAGCATCGATGGGACGACCCGCGCTACGGGCTCGCCACGATGAAGTGGTACGGCTGGGGCTCGCCGGTCGGCTTGGGGATATTTTTCCTCTGCATCGGCGGCCTCCTGTGCCTCATCCACTTCGCCGGCCTCATAGGCTAAGAAAAAGCCGTCCCGAACAAGCATGTGAGGGACGGCTTTTTCTTTTTCAATCTCGTGAGCCACAATAATTTCCTCGCCGTCGCTCGGAAATTTTCCAGCCCCGGACTCGTCTGTTTTGTCTGCTGACAAACCATGACTCCGTCTTCACAAAGTGCAAAAATCTCTGCAGCAGTGCAGAGATTTTGCCTTTGTGACCCTATGGGGAATCGAACCCCAATTTACGCCGTGAAAGGGCGCTGTCCTAACCGTTAGACGATAGGGCCTCTATTGATCTGACTTCCAAAATATAGCCTAAATCGCGAAAAAATGGTACTTTATCTTTTGTTTATCGAAGGAGAGGTGGCTGAGTGGTCGAAGGCACCACACTCGAAATGTGGCGTACCCGTAAGGGTACCGTGAGTTCGAATCTCACCCTCTCCGCAGAGTTCCTGCAACGCCCGCAGTATCAGTTCAGTTACAACACGATATGCAAGCAGTCATACTCGCCGCGGGCGAAGGCACGCGCATGCGCCCGCTTACGCTCACGACACCCAAGCCCCTTATCACGGTCGCCGGCATGCCGATACTCGAGCATGTCGTGCGTGCGCTGCCGGACGAGGTCGACGAAATTATTGTCGTAGTAAAATATCTGCAAGAACAAATTCGCGCGTATTGCGGCGACAACTTTTGCGGCAAGCGCGTCGTGTACGTCGAGCAAGGCGAGAAGAAGGGCACCGCCGCGGCGCTCGAGTACGCGCGGCCGCGCCTCGGCGAGCGGTTTATGATCACCTTCGCCGACGACCTCCTGGCAAAAAAGGATTTGGAGGAGTTGCTTACCCACGAGTATTCGTGGCTCGTTGCGCACAGCGATACGCCCGAGCGCTTCGGCGTCGTGTCGCTCAACCAAGACGGCACGCTGCGCACGATTATTGAGAAGCCCGAGCATCCCGAGACCAACCTCATCTCGACCGGTGTCGGCGTCGTGACCCAGAAGATATTTGAGTACGCGCCCAGTAATCACGGCGAAGAGACCGGCATCCCCGGCATGATCACCGCGCTTGCTAAGACCACGCCTGTACATGTCGTGAAGGCAAGCTTCTGGCAGCCGGTCGGCTACCCCGAGCATATTGCTGAGGCGGAACGTGCGCTTGAAGCCTTCATCTAAATTTAAGCGCGTGCGCGGTTCAATAGCTGGGTTCGATTAGCAACCCAAACTATCGAATCGATATGAAAACAATTAAGAAAGCAGCTGCGGCCA
>DASZPE010000049.1:0-7089 GCA_035550415.1 Minisyncoccota bacterium
CGGCGCCCTCGGCCACATCGCTCGTCGACGAGCTGGTGCGGCAGGGGTATCTGCGCCGCGATGCGACGCGCGAAGACCGCCGCCGGGTTGAGCTGACCCTCACGCCCAAGGGGCATCGCGTCGCGAGCGACATCATGCGCAAGCGCAAGGCGGTATTCGCGCGGATGCTCAAGTCACTGAGCCCCGAGGACCGCGAGGACCTCAACCGCGTGCTGCGTAAGATTATCAATAGCCAATAGGTATGAAATCACTTTTTAATAATCCCGTTATTTTGGGCGCCCTCGGCATTGCCGCGCTTATCGCTGTCGGCAGCGCCGGCTATTATGTACTAGAGAGCCAGGCGCCGACGGCGTCGTCGCTGCCCGGCACCTCCACAACCTCAACGAGCACGATCACCGGCACAGGAATCGTGACGCCGGCGCAGAACCCCGACCTCGCCTTTGAGACCGGCGGCAAGGTCGCGAGCGTGCGCGTCGCCGTTGGCGACAGCGTCACCCGCGGCGAAACGCTCGCGAGCCTCGACAACAGCACGCTCCTGGCGCAGCGCGCGCAAGCCGCCGCCAACCTCGACGCGCAGGAGGCCAACCTCTCGCAGATGGCTGCCGGCCCGCGCGACGTTGATGTCGCCGCCAAACAGACGGCTGTTTCGCAGGCGCAGCTGAGCCTCGCCAACCTCTATGCGACGGCCTATGACACGCTGAGCGACGCTTACGGCAAGACCTACGGCGCGGTGCATATCGATACCGACACACTCTTCTCGAACCCAGATTCAATAAACGCAAACCTCGCATTTACGACGAACAGCAGCCAGCTGGCGCAGAACGCGATTGCGAGCCGAGTCGCGGTAACAGCTGACCTAGTGCAGTGGCAAAGCGAGCTCGGCGCGCTTACCAGCGCCAGCAGTCCGGCCATGCTTGAAGCGGCCCTCGCAAAGGCGCAGGCGCACCTCGGCGTAGCGCGCGCCTATACGGACACGGTAGCCCAAGTCCTGAGCGCGGCGATACCGTCGACCTCATTCCCGCAAAGCTCGATCAACGCATCCGTCGCAGCCGTCAGCGCCTTGCATGACGCCGTTGCCGCCCGCATCGCCGCGATCTCGGCGCTGAGCCAGCAGATCGCTTCGGCAAAGCTCGCCGTGCAATCGGCACAGGATGCGCTCAATACCGTCCTCGCCGGCTCGACGCCGCAGGAAATCCAGGCGCAGCAGGCGCAAGTCGAGGCCGCGCAAGCCAGCGTCGCCTCAATCGACGCGCAGATCGCGAAAGCAGTCATCACTGCGCCGTTTAGCGGCACCGTCTCGAGCGTGCATGTGAAGGTCGGCGACATCGTCGCGGCCGACAGCGCAGCGGTATCCCTCACGCCTCAGAGCGCATTGCAGATCAACGCGTACTTCTCGGAGTCCGACGTCGCCTCAATCAGCGTTGGCCAGGACGCGGACGTAACGCTCGACGCGTACGGCAGCGCGCGCATCTTCCCCGCGACAGTCGTCTCGGTCGACCGCTCGCCGACGATGCAGAACGGCGTGCCGGCCTACAAGGTAACGCTCCAGTTCACCCAGAGCGACCCGGCCATAACCTCGGGCATGACCGCCAACGTAACTATCAAATAATCATATGAGTGAAAAGAAAAAGTCTATGGACCGCCGCTCTCTCGCTATTGCCGCGTTTATCGTCGTCGTGATCGGCGGAGGGATTGCCGCGCTCGCCTACCTCGGCGTCGCCAACAAAACCGTCTACATCGACAAAGCGAGCATCTCCGCGCCGGAGACCAGCCTCGCGCCTACGACCGGCGGCGTCCTGCAGCATACGTACGTCTCGGTCGGCGACATCATCGCGCCCAATACGGTCGTGGCGCAGGTCGGCGTCGAACTTATAAAGTCGACCAACGGCGGGCTCGTCATCGACGCCCGCACCGACTTGGGCACCTCGATCAGCCCCGGCACGGCGGTCGTAACCACGATCGATCCGAGCGCCCTGCGCGCGGTCGGCGAAGTGCAGGAGGACAAAGGCCTCACCGACATCAAGGTCGGCGACACGGCGACCTTTACCGTCGACGCGTTCGGCGGGCAGAAGTTCACCGGCATCGTCGACGAAGTGAGCCCGACCTCCAACGCGGGCGACGTGGTCTTCTCGGTTTCGAACAACCGCGAGGAGCAGAATTTCGATGTGAAGGTGCGCTTCGACACCACGCAGTACCCGCAGCTGCGCAACGGCATGTCGGCGAAGATCTGGGTCTACAAGAGCTAAGATGCCCACCGAGAACAAGAGCATCAAGTGGATAGTGCTCGCGACGGTTATCTTCGGCACCTTTCTCGGGCGCCTCGACCAGACCGTGGTGGGCTTGGCGCTCCCGAAGATAATCGGCGACTTCGGCATCACCGTCACCGACGCGGCGTGGATCTCGACCGCCTACATCCTCGCCAACGCGATATTCGTGCCCGTGTGGGGCAAGCTCGGCGACACCGCGGGGCGCAAGCGGATCTACCTCATCGGGTTCATCGGGTTTACCATCGCCTCCGGCTTGTGCATGCTGGCGTGGAATCTTTCCTCCATGCTTATCTTCCGCGTCATACAGGGCTTCGCCGTCTCCGCGGACTACCCCACGGCGATGGCGATCATCTCGATCACGTTTAAGGACGCCAAAGAGCGCGCGCAGGCGCTCGGCATCTGGTCGGGCGCATTCGCCGTTGCAGCCGTGTTCGGCCCGCTCATCGGCGGACCGCTTATCGACAGCTTCAGCTGGCGCTCGGTGTTTTTCATCAACATACCGCTGGGCGTCATAGGCCTCGCGCTCGCCTACTTCTTTATCGACGAGTCGGTCGGCGAGAAGCGCAACGTGCGCTTCGACTGGTGGGGATCGATCACGCTCGGCGGCGCGCTCGCGGCGCTCGTGCTGGTGCTCGACCAGGGGCAGTCGTGGGGATGGGGCTCGCAGTCGAGCATCCTGTGCTACGTGTGCACGCTCGTGTTCGGCGTCTGGTTCTATATCATCGAGCGCCGGCAGCCGGAACCGATCGTCAACCTCAACTTCTTTAAGATACCGACGTTCGTGTACACGATGCTCAACAACTTCGTCGTCTTCATGGCGCTCATGGGCGCGATATTCCTGATCCCGCTCTTTTCGGAAAACTTCCTCGGCTACACCGCCACGCAGACCGGTTACCTGTTTATCCCGCTCGCCGTCATGATGATGATCGCCGCGCCGCTGGGAGGCCGGCTCATCGGCCGGACGAAGCCGAGCTATGTCATATTCTTGAGCACATTCTTCTCCGGCATCGGCATATACCTGCTGTCGTATCTCGACATACGCTCGGGACCGCTCGATATCATCGTGCCGATGTGCATCATGGCGTTCAGCCTCGGCTTCGGGATGGCGCAGCGCACCAACCTGGTCGCCGTGTCAGTGCCGCAAAAGGACATCGGTGAAGCATCGGCGGTGCTGGCGCTCGTGCGCAATATTGCCGGCGCGTTCGGCCTGGCCGTCTTCAGCACCCTGCTTGCCAACTCCGAGGCCTCCAACCTGCTCGCCATCGCGAAGCAGTCAACCATCAGCGCGCAGCACACCGCGCTCCAGATGCAGCAATTCATCGCGCTGATAGAGCTGAAGGCGCAGGTCGTATCGTACGCCACGGTGTACGAGGTCGCCGCGGCGCTGGTCATGCTGGGCGCCTTTACCGCGCTCTTCATCACCGTGCCCAAGCATGTCCTCAGCCACGAGCATCACGTGGTTGCGGAGGGATAATTACCCCGCGATTTTGATCGCAATAAAGAGTACGAGCGCGCCGAGCACCGTCGAGAGGGTCGTCCATGCAGCCGGGTGACGGTGATGGCTCTCGGGTATGAGGTCTGACGCGCCTATATAAAGGAAGAAGCCTGCGAAGAGCGCCAGAAGCAGGCCTAAATGCTCGTCGGTGACGGCAAAGAGCATCGTGATTGCCACACCCAGAACCGGAGCCCTGGCATCGACAATAAGCCATCGCAGCGCGCGGGCGCGCTCGCCCGCGTTTTTGATAATCATATTGACGGTGTTGATGCCGTCGGAGAAATCGTGCGTCAGTACCGCCGCAGCGACGATCACCCCGACCGCGGTCGAGACCTGGAACGCGAGCCCGATGCCGATGCCGTCGAGCAAGCTGTGGAACGAGAGCGCCGAAGCGCCGGCGATACCGCGCCGCGCGGTATGCTCGTGCGCATGCGGCTCGTCGTCGTGCTCATGCGTGTGGAGGAGCAAGAACCGGTCGATCAGCAGGTAGGTGAAGAATCCTGCCGCAGTAATGGAGAGGATCGTCGCGCCGGCGTAGCGCGCACTTCCCAACTCAAGGGCTTCGGGCAGGAGGTCAAAAAATGCTACGGCGACAACCGCTCCGGCGCTGAAGCCGAGTATCAGATGCAGCTTATCGCGCAGCTTCAGCGCGAAGGCCCCGCCAAGCATCGTGGAGCAAAACGCCGCAATCGCAATAAAGAGTACCGGCATAGTTAGCAAGTCGTACACGCCTTAGTATACCCGCAGTCGGCGCATACCAAGTGGTGGTGGTGCGGCCGCTTGGCGTATTCATAATGCGTTACTCGCGCCGATTCCCCGCGGTACACTAGGCCCGCGTCAACGAGCGCGTCGAGCGCGCGGTAGAGCGTTACCTGGTTTAGGCTGGGCAATTTGTGCTGCAGCTCATGCACCGTCATGGGTTTGCGCTCGCGCTCAAGCACGGCAAGGAGTGCGAGGCGCCCCGGCGTAGCCCGGGAGCCGGCAGCGTGAAGCTCTTCCCTGCAGTCATGATCCTGCTTCTTTGTCATGCCTCAACAGTAGCATACACGCAAGTGACTTGCAATTATATATAGATGTGCTAGGCTGTAGACAAATGCAAATAACTTGCATTTGCACTACTCTCTAGGAGGTGAAGGTGCCAGTTCTTTCGACAAAACCAAGCGATCCGGGCGACCCCCGTTTCCGCTTGCCGCGCTCGCCGGAGTGCCCCAATAACGCCCCCGCCGACATCGTGGCGCAAGGCAAGGCGGGCACCTGCGGCAGCTGCGCTTGGGGCTTCTACACCATGGAGTCCCAGGGGCATGGCCGCGGCGAAGATCCTTCGGGACTTTCGCTCAAGCCGGCAGTCGGAAATGACGGGGTGCAGTTGGGCTACAAGTCCCGCTGCGGCCGTGTGGAACTCTTCCGCGACGCCAAGGGGCGCGTGGGCGCGCTCAAGAAGATCGGCGAAGAAGAGAGATTCTTCCCCGCCATCAAGGGCAACTGGGCGGCAGAGCGCTTTCTCGCGGCGCATGGGGTTGCTGCATGAAGGGGCGAGTTGAGGAATACGCCATGAAAAACGGCTCTACGGCCGTGCGTATTCTCTTTCCTCTCTGGAAGCTCCCTGACGGGAGAGTCGTCCACAACGTGAGCGTGTTCCCTCACGAGTGCAGCCCCGACGTATGCGAGGAAGGCGACCACGTCCATGTGGACACCTACGACAGCAGGCCGGCCACGCGCGTGCTGCAGGAAGAGGTGGAAATCTCTTTCGGGCACGCGAAAGCGATCGAGCGCATGCTCGAAGCGCAGCTTGACCTCAACAAGCTCACCCATGAGCTTGCCGAACATCTCGCTTCCGAGCCCGCGTGAATACGGGTCCCGCCTTGCGAGGCGGGACCCTCTTTTATTTCATATCTTAGTTACTCTCAATGCTTACCGATTACCTTATCATCACTGCGTCGATCACCGCTGCGACGCTTCTGTGGCGCACCTTGCAGGACGACCATCCATCGTTCAAGGCGGCAATCGAGCGGCTGCCGCTTATGGGCAGCTCGCTTATATGCGGCGTGTGCGTGTCATTTTGGTTTTCTCTGCCGATTGTCATTGCCTATAACCCGCTTATAGGATGGCATCCGGCTCTCTCGCAAATGCTGGCGCAATTTCTCCCCGCGCTGGTATTCCTTGCCGGCTGGCTGTCCGTATCGCTTGGCGTGCTATTCGCCCGAAGCGCAACGATCGTGCTGCTTGAAGGCGGCGCAATACTCAAGCACAAACACCGCTCCTCGCACGCGGGTCAATGATGATGGTGCAAAGAAGGGGCTTTCTCGCCTCGCGGCTTGCCGTGGAGCATCCACACCGCGACCGCGGTCGTGATGGGAACCGCTAAGATGATGCCCGTAGCGCCTACAAGGATGCGCACGATCTCGGTCGCGAAGACTTCTTGGTTGAGCGTGACCCAGATGCTCTGCGTGTAGGAGACTTTAAACAGTAAGAGGAGCGGCAGCGCCGCGCCGACGTACGCGATCGCGAGCGTGTTGACCAGAGCGCCGATATGTTCGCGGCCGATGCGCAGCGCGCGGCGGTAAATCTCCGCCGCGTTCAGGTGCTGGCCGGCGTCGATGAGCTCCTCGACCGCGATCGCCTGCCCTATCGCAGCGTCGTAGAGGATGCCGAGCGTGCCGATGAGGATACTGCCGAGAAGCAGCCCCGCGAAGTCTATCGTGCCGCTCGTGTCGAAGTTGAGATACACGCTCTCTTCGGTAGAGAAGCCCGACAGCCGCGCCATATGCACCGCCGCAAACGCCAAGATACCCGTGAATACTACCGTGGCAAGGAGCCCCAGGACCGCGGTCGTCGTCGTGCGGTTGAAGCCGTGCGTAATGTACGAGCCAAGGATGACAATCAGCGCGGCGACGCCCACCGCGACCGCGACCGGCGGGTAGCCGTGGAGAATCCCGGGCAGCAAAAGATATACGATAAAGAAGAAGCTGAGTCCCAGCGCCACGAGCCCGCGCACGCCCTGGATGCCGCCGAAGAAGAACAGGCACGCGAGAAATACGGCGATAAAGAGCCCGATGATTGGCAGCCGGTACGGCTCGGACACGGCGTAGGTGTTGATTCCCTCCGACGAGTTGACCGTATGCATCGCATAGAAGACGTCGCCGACCTTGAGCTGCAGATAATCGTTGTCGAACTCTATGACGTGCCCGGCGTTCTTGCCCTCAAGCATCTTGGCGCGGATCGTCTGATACGTGGTCGTGAGCGGCGTGCCTGCGATAGGACGCACGGCGCTGCTTTCAACCTCGACGACTTGCGCCTTCTCGTAGGTGACGGTGTCTTCGGTTACTT
>DASZPE010000050.1:0-5163 GCA_035550415.1 Minisyncoccota bacterium
CCGTCGATCGCGTGCCGGAATTCGAGGAGAAATTCATCGCGTTCCTCCAGGCGGAGCGTCCCGAGGTGCTCGAGAGCATCGCCCGCGCGCGCGATCTCGCCTCGCAGACCGAGGAGGAGCTCAAGATGCAGCTCGGCAAATTCCGCGAGGCGCATCCGGACCTTTTCGCAGCAAAATAATTGATGTATGGCAGGGCTTAAAGCGATAAAAACCAAGATCCGCAGCGTCGAGAAGACCCAGAAGGTAACCAAGGCCATGGAGGCTGTCTCGGCTGCCAAGATGCGCAAGGCACAGCAGCGCGCGCTTGCAGGCCGCGCGTATGCTCGCGCCGCGGCCGCCGTGCTTGCCCGCACCTCGTCCTCCCGCGCGCTCATGGGGAGCGCGCTCGCGCAGCCACGCGCGATTAATCGCGCGCTCTATATCGTCATCACGTCCGACAAGGGCCTCGCCGGCGCGCTCAACTCGGCCGTGCTGCGCGCAGCAGCAGCAGATATCAAGAGCATGCATCTCGCACCGAGCCAGGTCGAGGTGATCGCGGTCGGCCGCAAAGCCAACGACTTCTTTGCGACGCGCGGCTACGCGATAAGTAATTTTTATGCCAATACCGATCAAGTCGACTCTGCGCTCATGCGCCAGATGGTCGAGGACGCCGCGAAGCGCTTTGAGGGCGGCGAGGTTGATATCGTGAAGATCGGCTATCAGAACTTCGTCTCTACCTTCGAGCAGCGCGCGACGCTCCATACGATCTTCCCGCTCTCGCTTACTGAATTGCGCGAGGTTGTTGATGATATTTTGCCCGTACGCGGCGTGTATGCGGCGCAGTCGGACACCAGCGCCGAGCATATGGTCTATACCGTCGAGCCGGGCGAGGCCGAGGTACTCAGTGCCATCCTCCCGCGCCTCGCCAGCATCTTCGTCTATCACGCACTCCTTGAGACACAGGCCTCCGAGCACAGCGCGCGCATGGTGGCGATGAAGTCTGCCAGCGACAAGGCGGGCGAGATGCGCGGCAGCCTCACGCTTAAGTTCAATAAGGCGCGCCAGGCAGCGATTACGCGCGAAGTGAGCGAGATTACCGGCGGCATGGAAGCAATGAATAATTAAATTATATGAAAGGGGAACTTAAACAAATCATCGGTCCGGTCGTCGACGTCTACTTCGAGGGCGAGCATTTGCCGCCGCTGCGCAACGCGCTCACCGTCAAGAACGGCGGCAAGACGGTAACGCTCGAAGTCGCGCAGCACCTCGGCCTCGGCCGCGTGCGCGCGATCGCGCTCCAGGACACCACCGGCCTCTCGCGGGGCATGGAGGCGACCGATACCGGCTCGCCGGTTATGGTGCCAGTTGGAGAGAAGGGGTTAGGCCGCCTCTTTAATGTCGTCGGGCAACCTATCGACGGCAAGCCGGGGCCTGCCGACGCGCCTACGCTCCCGATCCATCGCGAGTCGCCCCCGTTTAAAGAGCAGCGCACCAAGGCGGAAGTATTCGAGACCGGCATCAAGCCGATCGACCTCTTGGCCCCTTTTATGCGCGGCGGCAAGGTCGGCCTCTTTGGCGGCGCGGGCGTCGGCAAAACCGTGCTCATGCAGGAACTTATCCGCAACGTCGCGACCGAACACTCCGGCTACTCGGTATTCGCAGGTGTAGGCGAGCGCGTGCGCGAAGGCAACGACCTCTATCATGAAATGAAGGAGTCCGGCGTTATCGAGAAGCTGGCGATGGTCTTCGGCCAGATGAACGAGGTCCCCGGCGCACGCGCGCGCATCGCGCTCACCGGCCTCACCATGGCCGAGTACTTCCGCGACGAGATGGGCAAGGATGTGCTCTTCTTTATCGACAATATCTTCCGCTTCGTGCAGGCGGGCTCAGAGGTGTCGTCGCTCCTTGGCCGTGTGCCGTCGGCAGTAGGCTACCAGCCGACTCTGGCAGAAGAGATGGGTCAGCTCCAAGAGCGTATTACGTCTACTAAGAAGGGCTCCATTACTTCCGTGCAGGCGATCTACGTGCCGGCAGACGACCTTACCGACCCGGCACCGGCGACCACCTTCGCCCACCTTGACTCAACGATCGTGCTTTCACGTAACTTGGCTTCTATCGGTATCTACCCGGCCATTGATCCGCTCGAGTCCTCCTCGCAAGCGCTCGACCCCGACATCGTCGGTGAAGAGCACTACCGCACCGCGCTTGAAGTAAAGCAGGTGCTCCAGCGCTACAAGGACCTCCAGGACATTATCGCGATTCTTGGTATCGAGGAACTTTCTGACGACGACAAGAAGCTCGTTTACCGCGCGCGCAAGATCCAGCGCTTCCTCAGCCACCCGATGCATGTGTCAGAGGTCTTCTCCGGCATCCCGGGCGTGTACGTGCCGATGAGCGAGACGGTCCGCGGCTTCCGCGAGATCCTCGACGGCAAGCATGACGACAAGCCCGAGAGCGCCTTCTACAACAAGGGCGGCATCGAGACCGTTAAGGCAGAATAATATGCCGCATCATCTCACTATCGGAGCTTCAGTCGCGATCCTCGCCACCATCTTTATAGTTTTTATTGTGCTCTTCGTGATAAAGAAAAAGTAATGCACGTCGTAATAGCAAAAGTCGATGAGGTGTTCTACGACGGCGAGGCGCACTCCATGACCGTGCCCGCCGCGGACGGCGAGATGACGGTCCTCGGCGAGCATATGCCGCTTATCACGACGCTCAAGCCGGGCATCATCGTCGTGCGAGAAACTGAAGAGGGAGCGCCGAAGGAAATTGCGGTTGAAGGCGGAGTGCTCGAAGTCCGCCGCGAAGGCGCGACCGTCATTCTCTAGAAAATAATGTTTGCAAAAAGAAAACCCGCCGATGAGGGCGGGTTCTCGCGTTGTATCTAGGGCCTGCCTAGGCTGCTGCGCGCTGATAGAACTGCTCGAGGACGCGCGATACCGCCTCGTTGATTACGACCTCGATATTGTCGATATACACCTTCGGATTCCCGTCGGTATCGAAGCTCGCTGCCGCAACGCCGCTGTTGCTGTAGAAGTAGAAGCCGATTGGCCCCGCCACTACGCGCTTGTCCTTGTACAAGCGGCAGTTGATATACGCCGGTGCGCCAAGGTCGGGCAATACGCGCCCGCGCTGGAGGTCCGGGCCCGCCGATACGCAAAACGTGTCGGCAGCACCGAGGGAGAGGGGCTCGACCGCCTTCTCGAAGCGGTTGAAAAGCTGGCTGCATGCGCCGCGCAATCCGCGGCGCTCGAGCTCGCCTTCGCCCTGAAATTTCGAACTAAAGAACATCACGTCTCCTCGTCATGACTGAATTGATGGAGCGGCTAGAAGCCGTTATTTGGTATACATACTTTTATTTTCTTTGTCAAATTTCTGGAGATTGTGTACAATAGCCACGCACGGGCCGTTAGCTCACTTGGTAGAGCGCTTCCATGGCATGGAAGAGGTAACCGGTTCGATCCCGGTACGGTCCACACGTACGAAAAACTACCTGCCTTGAGGCAGGTTTTTTCGACGTGGGGACGGCCGCAACGATGCCGAGCCAGCAGGCGAGGCCGTGAGGCGGGGTAGCGGAAATTTCCAAGCGACGGCGAAGAAATTATCCGTGACCCACAGACTGCCGAATGTCTAATGATTTAGAGCGTAATTTAAGCAGTCAGAGTAAGCATCGCCCTGTAGACCTACACACGAATTCTTCAAAATGTAATAGTCCTCAGAATCACTTTCTAAAGTATTTTTCAATACGATAGTGCCACCAAGATTGGAAATAAAATCAGAGCCTATAGATGAGAGGGTTATGGCAGGATTGTTTTTAAGTGGATATAAATTCGTAACCTTTATATCAAATAAAGTTGGATAACCACTTCTTATTACTAGGGGTTTATTGAGAGTAGCGTTTATTTGTAAGGTGGCATTTGAATCAAAATAAGCGTCTTGCGTTGATGCGACCAGAAGCTGATTGTCGGTATCGTCGCTTATAGAAAGTACCATTCCACCAGTTGTTTCTACTCCAGTTACAGAAGCCCTTATAGTCTTTACATCTACTTCTGAATTAGAATCAGAACTAATGTTATAAAAGGCTTGCATTCCATCAGACGTAATACCGAGAGTGTCTGCTTTGATTGTTACTGTGGTTGGACCTGAAGAGGGAATTTCATTTGTTGTGGATGCGTTGCTACTCCCTGCAGTTGTGTTGATTACAACTACTGTTGTATTTGATGATTTTTCTTGTGTTTTTTGTGATGAATCCACATTACTTTTATTAATCTGACTTTTAGATGAATTATTCGTCGTTGCGAGAGAGGAGGTTGTGATCGGAGAAGACTGTGTCGAAGTTGATATAGCCGTTGCTTCAACGGCTGTGTCCGACTGGAAAGTGGGTGTTGTGGTTGCAACCGGAGCTGCGGCTAAACCTGCACCAATGAGGCTAGCCACTATAAAACTTGCAACTGCGTGTGCGATGTGTGAAAAGAAACTAAACATTATCAATATTATTAAATTAGCTAACAGAAACCTTACATGTCCCTACAGTAGCAGGTGAAGACCTTTTTGCAACCCCGCTCAAAATCCCATGCTACAATTTTTGCATGTCCTTTTCGGTTGATGTGGTCAACCTTATCCTTTATTTCGTCCAGCAATTGGGCGTCATGATGGGCGTGGGCGGGGAGACCATCATCCTCATCGTCTACTTCCTCTCGACCCGCGACGGCGTCATCGAGCCCAAGGAAGAGCAGTTCGGCCGCGCAGTCCACAAGGTGCTCGGCTGGGGCCTCTGGCTCATGATCGCCTCGGGCGCCGCCATCACGCTCCTGCATATTTTCTCCGGCGGCTCCGATATCGTGCTCGAGCCGGCGTTTATCTTTAAGTGGCTGCTCCTGGGCGGCATTGCGGCGGCGGAGCTCGGCCAGTGGGGGAGGCCGTTCGCCAACTATTGGTGGGAGGCCGCGGTCGCCGCGCAGTGGTACGCGCTCTTTATCGTGCATATCCTGGCGCCGATCACGATGTGGGGCGACCTTATTTTCCTGTATGTCATTTGGAACATCGGCTTCATTGCCTGCTTCGTGGCGCTCGTGCACATGATGCATATCCCGCAGGTGCAGATGCGCCGCCGCCTCGTACCTCAGGCTGCACCCAAGCCGCAGCATAAACCTGCCCTAGCGCATATTCCGCCACCGGTCG
>DASZPE010000051.1:0-13691 GCA_035550415.1 Minisyncoccota bacterium
ATGACGCCTGGTAAGCATGAACCTTACATACTGAAGCATACATGAGCGCCGGCGCTCGGCCAAGCTAATCGAGGACGCTCCAGATGCGGGAGTCTTCCCCGCCGTCGAGCTTAAAGATAGCCACGCCGCGCAAGCCCAATTGCTTGGCGAGCGCGATTTTCTGCGCCACCGAGACGGCATCGTCCCACCACAAGAGGTTGAAGGTCTGGGTCGAGGTGCTCACGGCAGGGCCGACCGCCGCGGCGGTGGGTACGCCGGCGACCGCCGGGGTCGAGCTCGGGAGATAGCTAAATGAGAGCTCGCCGGCCGTGTTGCGCATCGGCGTGATGCCGTAGGAAGCCGCGAGCTGCAGCGCGTACGTGGGGTCGAAGGACCATTGGATGTCGTAGCTGAATCCCTGCTGCGAGAGCGGCGTCACTTGGTACTCGTAGCCGTAGGTCGGGATGCCGAGAATAATCTTCTTTTTAGAGATCGACTGCTCGGCCACCTGGACGACCTTCGTGACCCATGCGGGGTCGGCGACCGGCGCGTACGGCGCGCTGTTGGCGGCGGCATTGAGCTTCTGGTCGATCGTGCCCTGATCGTAGGCCATGATCTGCACGCGGTCGCAGTACTTATTGATCTGCGTGAAGTCGTTGGCATAAACGCTGGCGTCCGCCGGCGGCGTGCCGGTGTAGCGCGAGTCGAGCGGCGTGCGCGACTCGATGGTGCAATAGACCCACTTTTGCCCCATGCGGCTGTACAGCCCCTTAAGGAAGAGCGAGAAGTACGGCTTGGTTTCGGCGGTCTTGTTTTCAAAATCGATGTCGATGCCGTCGAAGCCCTCGCGCGTCGCGAGCGCGGCGATCTGGTCCTCGAGCGCGATGCGCGTGGTCGAGTTCGACAGCGTGTCGTAGATTTGCTGCCCGTCGCTCCACATGACGGTCGGGATGACGCGTACGTGGTCGGCCTTTGCTTGTGCCACGAGCGTCTTCCACGGGTCGTCGGCGATGCCCATCGCGTCGTACAGCACGCCCTCGCTCGACACCGTGTAGCCGAAGGGGTAGATCGCGGTAAAGTCGCTGATGTGAGGCTCCACGTCGGCAACGCCTTGGTCGGCGCGCCAGTACGGGATCCATCCGCCTACCTCAAGCGATTGTTTGAGCTGCGCGGCGTGCGCGAACGACGGCGCAAGAGAAAGGAGTCCGAATGCGAACAGTGCTCCAAAGAAAAATCGCCGCTGCATAAGTTTCAGTATACCCGATGACGAACGCGCACCAGCACTCTTACGGCCGATATTAGGATTGCGTCGTGGTCGACTGCACGATGGGCGTGAAATTCTGCCCGCGGCCGCCGGCCGTGGTGATGTTTCCCTTCTTGAGGACCAGCTTGTCGTCCGCGTCGCGGAAGACGCCGATCTCCGTGCCGCCCGCGTCGGTGCGGCAAATCACGCCGGAGAGTTCTCCGGAGGAAAGGGTCGCATTGGTACCGTCGATGACGCTGCAGGTGCCCGCATACGTGCCCGTCGGCAGGTCTGCGCCCGCAATCTCAAGCGTAATAGCGGTCTGCGGGCCCGGCGCATCGGGAAGCGGCGCAGCCGGGACGAGGTGCCAGACGAATTGTTCGCGGAGCGTTTCGTCGATCAGCGGCTGCGTATGGAAGGTGTAATAGATAAACCATCCGCCCAATCCTATGATGATAAGCAGCGCTATGATGACCGAGAGACCATACGTTCTGCGTCCATCAGGGGAGGAATTAGTAGCAGGCGGCATGTTCAAGGAGAATAACGTAAATAATCTGTAGGGATAATGAAGGATGCTTACGAGTGGCCCTGGCGCTTGCCGCTGGGCTTCTTGCGCAGGCGCACGTTCATAGGCGTGACCTCAAGATACTCGTCTTCCGCCATGACTTCAAGGCCGCGCTCGATCGTGAGCGTATACGGCGGCACCAGCATGATCGCCTCGTCCGATCCTGAGGCGCGCATGTTGGTGAGCTGCTTGCCCTTGGTAGGATTGACTTCCATCTCTTCGCCCTTGGAAGTATTGCCGATCACCTGCCCTTCGTAGACCTCGGTCGCGGGCGTGATATAGAGCACGCCGCGGTCCTGGAGGTTCCAGAGGCTGAAGCCCAGCGCCTTGCCCGCGGCCATGGAGATCATCGAGCCCTGCGCGCGCTTAGTAATCTCGCCCGCGTAGGGGCGGAACTCGACGAAGCGGCTCGAGAGGATGCCCTCGCCCTTGGTGTCGAGCACGAATTGCGATCGGTAGCCGAGGAGCCCGCGGGTCGGGCCCTCGAAGGTCATGCGCACCGTCTCGCTGTGAGCCCGCATATCTTTAAGAATGCATTTGCGCAGGCCGAGCTTCTCGATGATAGGCCCCTGGAATTGGGACGGTGCGTCGATGACGATTTCCTCGAACGGTTCGAAGACTTTCCCATCGCGTTCTTCGAGGATCACGTGCGGCTGCGAGACTTGCACCTCGTAGCCCTCGCGGCGCATGTTCTCAAGCAATATTGAAATGTGGAGCTCGCCGCGGCCGGAGACATGGAAGGTCTCCGAGGAATCGAAGTCTACTCTGAGGCCGACATTGACCTCGAGCTCGCGCTCAAGGCGCTCGCGGATCTGCCGCGAGGTGACGAACTTCCCTTCGCGCCCTGCAAACGGCGAAGAGTTAACAAGGAAGTCGAGCGTAATGGTCGGCTCGTCGATCGCGATCGCCGGCAGCGGCTCGGCGGCCTGGTCGCTGGTCACCGTCTCGCCGATAAAGATGTCGGGCAGGCCCGCCACGAGCACGATGTCGCCCGCTTCCGCGCTCGGGGTTTCGACCTTCTCGAGGCCCTTAAAGGTATAGAGTTTGGTGATCTTGCCGGTGCGTGTCTCGCCGTCGGGCTTCTTGATGAACACCGCGTCGCCTACCGTGGCCGTGCCGCGATAGATGCGGGCGAACGCGAGCCGGCCGAGGAAGTTGTCGTAGCCGAGGTTGAAGGGCTGCATCATGAGCGCGCCCTGCTCCATGCCCGGCGCATTGGCAGGCGGAACCTTTTCGAGGATGACATCGAGAAGCGGCGTGAGATCCTTCGACTCGTCAGTGAGCTTGATTTTGGCGACGCCCTCGCGGCCGATCGCATATACGACCGGGAAGTTGCTCTGCTCGTCGCTCGCACCCAGCTCGAGGAAGAGCTCGAGCACCGACTCTTCCGCTTGCGCCGGATTGGCCGCGGGCTTGTCGATCTTGTTGATGACGACGATGGGCTTGAGGCCAAGCTCGAGCGACTTCTTGAGCACGAAGCGCGTCTGCGGCATGGGGCCTTCCTGCGCGTCGACGACGAGCAGCACCGAGTCGATCGAGCGCAGCACGCGCTCGACCTCGCTTCCGAAGTCGGCATGGCCGGGCGTGTCGACGATGTTGATCTTCGTACCCTTGTACGGGATCGAAGCATTCTTGGCATAGATCGTAATGCCGCGCTCGCGCTCGAGCGTGTTGCTGTCCATCGAGACGCCTTCCTCCCCCACGCCGCACTGCTGCAGGATGGCGTCGGTGAGCGTCGTCTTGCCGTGGTCGACGTGCGCGATAATTGCGATGTTTCTAATCTCCATATAAAAAGCCGGGTGCTCCCGGATTCATATATATAGTACCTCAAAAGCGCATAAAGCACAACGGCCATCCTTGTGGGATGGCCGCGTGCGCGAGCGCTAGGCTCTCATTAGGAATTGGAATTGTCAGAATCAGATTGCCCTTGGTTGCCGCGGTTGTCCTTGTTCTGCTGGCCCTGATTCTGCTGGTCGTTGCGCTTGTCGTCTTGCATGGTAGTTAATTATTTAGCTACACAATAATGCTGCCCATCGACCTGACTCCAGCGTAGCAAATGTCTCCTGAAGCGCAGATTAAGGCAGAACACTCTGCCGTATATGGCGCAGCACGCGCCTACCGAGCGCCGACGCGGCGCATTTCCTCCTCGTCGATATACTCGGGCTCGCTGAGCCGCGTACCTACCCCGACAATAAAGACGAGGAGCAATATGAGCGACAATACGATAATAACGATGCTCATAGGCCCACTATAACACCTATAGCTTTAATTTTCTGTGAAGCAGTGGATTATCCGAAGGTGAAGGTATATGCATCGAGCGTGCCCGAGACAACCTCGATCTCGATCGTATGCACGCCGGGCGTCGTATCATGCACGAGTTTGTAGAGCCGGTCGCTATCGATAGTTGCGGTTCCTGTTGCAGCATCGAAATCGCTTCCGGCGAGCGAGGCCGGGATTGGCTTGCCGTCGAGGAGCACCTTGATGACCGCGGGCGCGCCGGCGTTGGCCGCTACCATATATATGTCATGCGCGCTGTACTCATAGAGCACTGCCGCCCCCGCGCCGCCTTCCGCATACTCAGGTGCGACCGTCCAGCTACCACCAAGGTAGAGCGTGTTCTGCGCGGGTGCGGACGCCGGCAAGGTAAAGGTTTGCGGCCCGGCGACGCCCGGCTGTCCATTGCCGAGATACTCGTTGCGGCTGGAGCCGAAGTACGTCTCGGGGCTCTGAATGCCGGAGAAATCAGTCGGCGCGATTGAGACGGTCGAGGTTGCCACCGCGCCGGTGCCCAGGCGCGCCGCGCGCTCGGCGAGCGCGGCCTGGATCGCAGCCTCGGTCTGGTCGTACTCCCCTTCGCCCGCGTGCTGGTGCACCACGTAGCCGTCGATGTCGATCAGATATTCGTTCGGCCAGTATTCATTCTGATACGCGTTCCAGGTCTTGTACTCGTTATCGAGCACGACCGGGTATTTGATGCCCGCGGCAGCGACGGCCGCCTGTACATTGGAGAGCTCATGCTCGAAGGAGAACTCCGGCGTGTGCACGCCGATGATGACCAAACCCTGGTCCTTATACTTCTCATACCACGCGTTGAGGTACGGCGTCGTGCGCTGGCAATTAATGCAGCTGTAATCCCAGAAGTCGATGAGCACAACATCCTTGCCAATGTATTGCGAGAGGTTGATCGACTGCCCGTCCGTGTTGATATAGCCGTCGATGCCGGCGAGCTCGGGCGCCTTCTGGTACGCCATGGCTTTCTCCGCAGGCGTAAGAAATGTCCCCGCGGGCGTCGAAGTGGCCGAGGTAGTGCTGCTTCCACCGCCCAGCAGCAGCTGCTCGATCTCAGTCTCTCCAAACGCCGCCGCCGGCAGCGCCGCTTCAAGCTTTTTATCAAGGCCGAAGATGACGGCCAAGCCTATGAGTATGAAAAGCGCGCCGATTGCTTTCTTAAACCATCCGTTCGCGTCGGACGCGACGCCAAGCCAGGTCGCCGCACGCTGGCCGAGGTAGGCCACGACGAAGAGCGAGATCCCGAGGCCGATCACGTATGCGGCGAGGTAGGCGACGCCGGCGGTAAAGTTGGCGGGCAGCACCGCCGCAAGTATCACGAAGTACGTCGGGCTGCAGGAGGAGAACACCGGCCCGAGCGCAGCGCCCATGATGACATCGCCCCAGAGGTTGCGCTTGCGATAGCCGCTGCCCAGCATCTTATTGGAACCTTGATAGAGCGCCTGCGTACCGGGGATCATGTCCCATAGCGACGGGATTATCGTTACAAGGCCGAAGAGTATGAGCAGCACTCCCGAGAGAAGCTGCCAGAAAATCTCGGGGATCGCGACAAACGCGGTGCTGACTTTAAGGATAAGCGTGAAGGCGAATACCGACGCAGCAAGAGACGCGACGATTACCACCGCGCGGCGCGTGTTCGCCTCCCCTGCGACCGCGCCGCCGATAATGACTGGCAGCAGGGGCAGGATGCACGGCGCCAGCACCGTCAGCACGCCGGCAGCGAAGGATATAAGGAATAGCCCGAGCATGAACAGTTAGTGCTGCATCATGGACGTGGACGCGCTCATGTCTGCCGAGCCGTCCATCATCATGACTCCGTCGTCGTGCATCATGGCGTCAGACGAGCTCGCCATCGAATCGTCGTGCATCATGGCCTGGTCGTCATGCATCATGTCGGCACCAGACCCCGATTTTGAAGAAGTATACAGATACACGCCGCCGCCGATGATAATAAGAGCGAGAACTGCGATGATGATACTTTTGGTCATGTGCTATTGCGTTACGTAGTATGTCCTCATACTAGCGCGCGCTGCGGATATGTAAAGTAGGTTTTACACAGCCTCTTAGCGATAGCGCTCGGCCCACAGGCGCGCAAGAAGCTTGGACACAACCATGACCGCGAGCGCCGCCGGGATCCACGCGTCGATAGCGTGCGCCACACCCTGCATTACCAGCGCAGCGGTAAGCACGGAGATGCCGGAGAGATAGGCGACGCGCCCGGCTTGCGTAATATGCTGGGCTTCGCGCTCGTCGCGCGGACGTTCATACACCGCGAAGCCGGCCCAGAGGCACGCGAGGACCGTCACCGCCAGCAGCCCCGCCATCTGGAGCCCCATCGGCATCCAGAGCATGAAAGGGTCGCTCAAGAGCATGAGCAGCAGGACCAGCACCGCCGCGGTCGCTATGTGCAGTGTTTTATTTGCCATACGAGATATGAAATAAATCTTCAACCGGAATGCGGAATGCGCGCGCTAGCTTGAGCGCCAGAAGTACCGAGGGCGTATAGTGGCCTTTTTCGATGGAAATGATGGTCTGGCGGGTGACGCCGACCATTGCCGCAAGCTCCTCCTGGGTAAGACCTTTCTTGGCGCGCACGGCATGGACTGCGTTCGAGATATGTTCCCTCATCGATAGCGGAACCTTCAGCATAGCCGCCGCGCGCCGGAGTGTCAAAGGTACTTTACACCCGGCAGCGGGCCTCAGGCGGGTTCCTGGAGCGGCAGGCCGTTGATGTAATCGGCTTTGCCGATCGTCACGCTATTCTTGCGGACAAGACCGTAGGCAGTAGTGACGTGGAAGAAGAAGTTCGGCAGCGCATAGTAGCGCGCGTAGTCGTAGCCCTTCATATGCTTGCCGTTCCAGAACGGTAAGCTGATCGTACGCTCGGCGGCGCCGTCGAATGCGCTCTTCTCTACCGACTCGACGAAGGCTAATGTCTTGTCGATGCGACCGAGCAGCTCATCAACCGTTGCCTCGGTATCTTCAAACTTCGGTACGTCGATGCCGGCGAGCCGAGCTGCCGCTCCCTTTGCGTTATCGCAGGCGATCTGTACCTGCTTCACGAACGGAAACATATCGGGCGCAAGGCGGTCGGCGAGCAGCGCCGCTTCGTCGAGGCCGTGGTCCTTGGCCTTGGCGAGGACGGTCTTGAGGCCGCCGAGCGATTTGATAAATACCGGCACGGTGAAATCGTACAGTGTGTCATTCATAGCAGTTAAGATAATAGCTTATTACTTATGTTCCGGCATATGCGGACAGTCTTCCCCGCCCCAGCACAGCATGCCCGCGCATTCGCGGCATTCCATCGGGTAGATGGAGAAGCGGCCCGATGCCATGAGCGCGATCGCAAAGGAGTTGAGCGCGAGCACTGCCTCAAGCTCGTGCGGGCTCCAGCCGCGGCCGAAGCCGGTCAGGAATATCGCGAAGACCATTTCGATGCCGAGCGCCACGGCTATGGGGCGCGTCAGGATGCCGAGGATAAGCATGAGGCCGCCGAGCACCTCGAGCCAGGAAATAAACGGCCCGAAGAACCACGGCCAGAAGACGCCGAGATGGAGCATCATGCCGCTTACCATCGTGGTGTTGTGGATCTTCATCCAGCCGTGCGCGACAAAGACGAGGCCCGTTGCGACCCGCACCAGGAGCACACCCAGCGAGCGGCGATACCAGAACCGGCTCATGCGATTGATCATGTTTTTCATAGCGATAGTATACCCGACTCCCGCGCGTCAGTTGAGGAGCCAGATCGCGACGTTGAGATACGCAGCAAAGGTAACCCACGCGATGTAGGGCAGGAGCAGCCACGCCGCGGCGCGCGAGACGCGCGCGA
Organism: Minisyncoccota bacterium; assembly: GCA_035550415.1. GTDB lineage: Bacteria > Patescibacteriota > Minisyncoccia > Phycocordibacterales > SBAW01 > GWA1-54-10. The sequence continues at coordinate 7,906 of DASZPE010000051.1, forward strand.
ACGCCCAGATGCTCGCGGCGATGGCGAGCCAGAGCAGCACGATCTCAAGTGCAGCCATAGCGGGGCTCTTCAGGCCGAAGAATAGGAATGACCACCCGACATTGAGCGCGAGCTGTATGAAGAAGATAACGAGCGCAGCGCGCACATACCTGCGGTCAGCGCCAGCACGGGCCACCAGGAATGCCGCAATGCCCATAAGGAAGAAGAGCGTCGTCCACACCGGCGCGAAGATCCAATTGGGCGGCGCAAGCGTGGGCCGCACAAGCGTCGCGTACCAGCTCGGGATCGACGGCGCGGTAAAGATCGTGCCAATCAGCCCCGCACCCTCGCAGACCAGCACCCACCCTATCGCCGTGAGCAAATCCTTTGCGCGCATGTTACTTAAAAATAATGAGTAACGTACCCGCGATAGTAAATAGTATGCCAAAGATGCTGCGCACCGTGAGTGCTTCACCGAGGAACAGCGCTGCAAAGAGTATGACCAGTACCACACTCATCTTATCGAGAACCGAAACTGCGCTCGCTGGCCCTGCCTGGAGTGCGAGGAAGTACAGCAGCCACGACGCCGCACCCGCGCATGCGGAAAGGAGAATAAATATCCATGCTCTGCCTCCCAGCGCGGCCATGTTCAGTCCGGATAGCTTTCCGAACAGCAGCCCGCCGATCACCAGAATTATTGCCATGACAACACCGCGGATGATAGTCGCCTGCGTAGGATCAATGCTCTGAAGCCCGATTTTGCCGAACACGGCGACCATTGCTGCCGTCAGCGCCGAGCCGCATGCGTACAGAGCCCACATATTATTCAGTGGTTGTGCCGTCGAACTTGTCTGAGGTGTCGGCTTGCGCGTCGGCCTTGGTCTTGTGGATCGTACCATCCTTGTGGTCGGGCGGTGCGTAGAGCGTATAGAGCTTCATGGGCTCGGTGGCCGAAGCGTTGATGATATTGTGGCGCGTGCCTTGCGGGACGATGATGACCGAGCCGTCTTTGATCGCGTGCTCTTCGCCATTGAGCACCGCGGTGCCCGCGCCCTTCTCGACACGGATAAACTGGTCGAGCTGGTGCACTTCCTCGCCGATGTCTTCCATCGGCTTGAGGCTCATGACGACGAGCTGCAGATGCGAGTCGGTATAGAGCACTTTTCTAAAATACTCGTTCTCGAGCGACGCGGTCTCTATGTCAGTGACGTATCCGTGCATACCGTAAGTATATACCCTGTTTCAACTACGCGTGGTGATATTTGCCGCCCTCGAGTATGGAGGAGGCGCGGTAGAGCTGCTCTATAAGTATGAGCCGCACCAGCATGTGCGGGAAAACGAGCGAAGAAAGTTTGATAGTCATGTCGGCGCACTCGCGCACCGTGTCCGCAACCCCGAAGGCCCCACCGATAATGAAAACAAGCCGCTTGGTTCCCTCCTCTCGATGGCGGCCGAGCATGTTCGAGAACTGCGGCGTGTCGATGTCTTTGCCGCGCTCGTCGAGCAGCACGACCTTGTCCGACTCTTTCACCAGCCTGAGGATCGCCTCGCTCTCACGCTCTTTCGTGTCGGCAGCGGGTGTGGCCCATGCGACCGGGAATTTCTTGCTCAATCGCATCTCATACTCCGCGATAGCGTCTGCCACCGCGCGGTCGTGCGACTTCCCGGGAGAAATAATAAGGATATGTATGGCTCCTATAGTAGCACAGCGGCACCGATCACTCTCCTACCCGCAGATGCTCTTTGACGATTAGATACTCCCGCCAGATAAAATAGACGACCACCAGGTCGAACACAGTGATAGCGGCGATGATCGGCGAGTGGCCGAGCGCGAATTCGTACGATTGATAGATGATAAACAGCCCAAGTATGACCAGCGATGTGGGATACGCCCACAGCCAGCCCCTCAGGAGCGCGGCGACAAGCCCCAGCTTGATGATGCCGCGGGAGAGAAGGTACACGGCTATGATAACGCCGCTTGTCGCGGCAAACTGATGCCCCAGCGCAAGCACATGCGACGCGATGAAGCTCCCCGGCTCCTCAAGGAGCTCGTCCTGCGAGGCCGAGATGATCCAGCTGGCAAGGTTCGCGGGAGATACCGCAATGACAAGGATGCCGGCAATCACCTCGGCCAGCGATATAAGGCCCTTGAGCCAGACGCTGATTTCAAAATACAGCTTGGTGCGCCGCTCTTCAGCAGGAATCTTCATAGTGGATTGAGCGTGGCGCGCGGCCACAAGGCTACATCTGACGAGCCTCCATTATCTCGATAGTGGCACCCGGGATCCCAAAGTGCGGATGATCCTTGAATATCTCCGCCACGGCCTCAGCCGACTCGCCCTGCACATACGAAGACATCATCATGTCGTTTTTAACATCCTGAATACCTGATGCACTTACACGCTTTGTTTTTCCGAGAGCGATAGTGTTCAGTATCATATCTTTGTGCGCCGCCATCCACGCATTCCAATCGGCCATCATTTTTGCGTCTTCATCCTTGCGCTCCGCCTCGGGGCGCTTCATCCACTCTTCGATAGTTGCTACCGGGGCCATGTATATAACGGTAAAGTTTTTCATATGCTTACAGCATAGCACGTCAAGAAATCGCTTCCATCTTCTTGAGGATACGATTGACGGTCTTCCACGTGCGGCTCGTGAGCGCCTTGCCGTGCGCGCGCTCGAGCCTACCCATAAATTCGGGCGTGCCCTTCTCCCCTATCTGCAAGACGGTCGCGAGTTCGCGGCGCCGGTCTTTAAAAAAGGTAACGAGCAGATAGTTGGGCTTCTCGTCCTGTACTCCCTTGAACGGATTTTTCTTGACGAGCGCTTCCATCTCGACGCGGCTGCGAATAATCGTCGTGCTTTTGAAGCCAAGTTTCTCCGGAAGGGCGCGCTCAATCTTTGCCTCAAGAGCGGCAATGCTTGTACTTGGAGAATCAAAGACGACATTGCCGCTCGCTATCACCGTGTGCACATTTTTGAATCCCAATCCCTCAAATACAGCCGCAAGCTTCTCTCCCTTCATATTGGGATTCGTCGGCCCGATCCCCCGCAAAAGCGCCACGTATCGCATATCGGTCATTTCACCTGCGGCCGCTCGGCAATATATCGCAAGAGCGGATTGGTTCCTATTCTCCAGTGGCGTATTACGCGACGAAAGGTACGCACAAATGCGACGAATAGAATGAAGCCGACCGCGACACCGAGCGTGTTGAATATCACATCGTTAATGTCAGCAATTCGGAATGTCGTATTGGATATAAATCCCGTTATGAACTGCAAAAATTCGATAGTGATGCTTACGAGCAAACCGACAACAACCACCTTTTTGAAGCGGAAATTTGTAATAAATGGCAGACCGAAGCCGAACGGCATCATCATGAGGACATTGAGGAGCGTTGTTTTCACATCCACGAGCCTGAGCGTAATAAGCGGTATGAGATTCACCGTTCTTCCAGCCTGCAGTCCCCGCAGCATGAGATTGGGCACAAAATGCTCTAAGAGGAGCAGAGATTGAAATTGGATCAGAGTTACGTTGATAACTTCATAGAAGTAAATATAAAAGATGGTGAAGAAGAGAAGGTATACAACACCCTTTCTTTTCTTCAGCAGAAGATATGCCGCGATACCGAGCCAGACCAAGCCGACACAAAGGAGCGTCGCTTCAGTTAGTATGCCATTTACATGATCATAATTTGAATTGCTATTTATTGCTCCGGAGGAAGTCTCTGGGCTCGTTGACGCGTTCTCAGTTGCGGCGCAGAGTAGAACAGTATCTGCGCTAAATGTGCCATCACGATGCGAGGTACCAACAAGCGTCACTCGATCTCCAATTTTCAGATCGGAGAGAGCGACAGGTCCGCTTGAAGTCTCGATGTTTGCTTGGCCGGCAAAAGTAACAACCAGAGGGTTGCCGTTATTTTGCGTAAGAGTAAATGAGTCGATTCCTATATTGATGATCTGTCCGTTGCCACCCGTGCCGCCGCAGAGGTCTGCGGTTGAGTCTGCCGCACACAATACGAGAGGATTGAGAAAGGCTGCAACTAATACGTAAATAAGGATCGAGATTATTATCAAAGAACTGCTTCCGCGCGTGTAAACCGAGGAATAATCTGCCGATCTCATAGTTGGCATTCTATCATTTATTGATACGGCTCTCGGGAGACGGTAAGATAAGCGCATATGAACACAATCCCAAAAAATACGATCTGTTTGTGGTTCGACAAAGATGCGGAAGCGGCGGCGAACTTTTATGCCGCAACCTTCCCCGACAGCAAGGTAACAGCGGTGCATCATGCGCCGAATGACTTCCCCTCCGGCAAAAAGGGCGATGTGCTGACGGTGGAGTTTACGGTCTGCGGCATCCCCTGCATGGGCCTCAACGGCGGCCCAGCGTTTAAACCGAGCGAGGCGTTCTCATTCCAGATTGCAACCGACGACCAAGCAGAGACGGATAAGTATTGGAACGCGATTGTCGAGAACGGCGGTAAAGAGAGTGATTGCGGGTGGTGCAAGGACCGTTGGGAAATCTCCTGGCAGATTACACCGCGCACGCTCATCGAGGCGCTTGCAAGTGGCGGCGCAGAGGCTGAACGCGCGTTCAACGCGATGTTGACTATGCAGAAGATCGACGTCGCCGCCATCGACGCAGCGCGACAAGGGTAAAAGGATAATTATATGAGAAATCGTTGAACCAAATCGGCCAGTATCTCTCCTCCACGGCCATTGAGATGCACGCCATCGACGTGAAATTTCCAACCGTTCAGGCGGCCGATCTCGTCACCGTTTTTGCGGAGCACGAAATATCGAAACGTATCCCGATAGAACGGAAGGAAGCGGAACGCAGTAAACGCTTGGCCCGGAGAAGCGGCGACCTGCTCATGAAGACGTTCGTAAAAAGGAATATAGGTCGCCCGTTCGCGTTGAGCGATCTCTTGCAGGATTTCCGCATACTGCCGATACAGCGGACTTGGAACACTCACTGCTCTCCCTCGGCACGCTCGGGATGCGCTTGCAAACCCCTCGGTTTGCAGGTTCCGCCGCGGGAAACTCCCGTTTCCCGACCCCTTCCCGGTTCGAATCCAAGACAAACAACCGAGCTGATTTTCCTACGCCAAAAGGCGTTGAAAATCCGCTAGCTGCCAGACTTGGATTCGAACCAAGATAAACGGATTCAGAGTCCGTTGTCCTACCATTAGACGATCTGGCAATCTTTCAAGATGGAAGCCTTTTCTGCAGCACCTTTATAACTCTTCAAGAATTTTTCTCGCTCTCGAGCTTCCAATCGAGTAGAAAAATTCTCGGTGTACAGTAGCACAAACGGTGTACGAGATTTAGTAGATCTTACCACCCCACTGTTGTGCTGCGAAAGACGCTTCGTTACATTGCCAGACATTCCAACGTAGTGATCTCCATCTGACAAACTTTTTAGAATGTAGACGGTATACATGGTGTCCGTTGTCCTACCATTAGCCTGCCCGCGGACGGGCCCTGGCCGGCCAGGGACGATCTGGCAATACGCAACTACTCTAGCGCAAAATGGCGCTTTTTTCTAGTTTAAATATCAAAGCCTGTTTTATGGCCAATGAGGCAGGGGCTACTTCTTTTCGCTCGCGGCTTTGATGAATGCCGAGAACAAGGGATGCGGGTGGAGCGGCCGCGAGAGGAACTCGGGGTGGAATTGCGTTGCGAGGAAGAAGGGGTGCACGCTCTTGGGAAGTTCGGCGATCTCGCAGAGCTGGCCGTCCGGCGACTTGCCCGAGAAGACTAACCCCGCTGCCTCGAGCTTCTCTATATATTCCGGGTTC
>DASZPE010000052.1:0-2329 GCA_035550415.1 Minisyncoccota bacterium
AAATTCCTTTTTTCTCTCAAACACACCTTCGAGCACTCGATCGAGAAGTTATTCCCCGAGCCCGACAACTCGCTGCTCGAGGGCATACTGCTTGGCGAGCGCTCGGGGCTGCCTGACGCACTCAACCACGCATTCATCGTCTCGAGCCTGGTGCATGTGGTCGTGCTTTCGGGCTACAACATCTCGATCGTCGCCAATGCGATGCTCTATGTGACAAGCTTCCTGCCAAAAGTATTTTCCTACGGGCTTGGCGGCGTGCTCATGATCCTCTTCGCGCTCATGACTGGCGCGGGCGCCACGACGGTGCGCGCCTGCATCATGGGACTCATCTCCATACTTGCGCAGTACCTCGAGCGGCCGACCATCGCTATGCGCAGCCTCCTCTTCGCCGCCGGCGCGATGATCCTCTGGAACCCGCTCATAGCGCTTTACGACTCGTCGTTTATATTGAGCGTCTTGGCGACCTTCGGCCTTATTACCCTCGAGCCCACAGTCGAGCGTTACGTACGCTTTATGCCCGAGCAGCTCGGCATCCGCTCGATAACGGCCTCGACCATTGCAGTGCAGATATTCGTGCTGCCGGCACTGCTCTACTTCACCGGCATACTTTCTTTCATAGCGCTGCCGGCCAATCTTCTGGCGCTGCCGGTCGTACCCTTCGCTATGCTCTTGGGATTTATCGCGGGCATGTTCGGCTTCGTGCATCCGCTTCTTGCGCTCCCGTTCACCATCCTCGGCGACGCCTTGCTCAAGTGGATGATGCTTGTCGCAACAACAGCGACCGCGCTGCCGTTTTCCTCAGCAGTGGTAGCCGGATACCCGGCGTGGCTCTTGGTCGCGATCTATATTCCGCTGACGGTCTTTGCTACTTGGCGATATCTTCGAACCGCTTCTCGACAACCCTCCAATTAAGATTTTTGAAAAAGGCTTCGACGTACTTGGCCTTGCCTAAGGCGCCGTAGTCGAGGAGGAATGCATGCTCCCAGACGTCGAGGGCGAGCACGATCGGCAGCGTGGCGAAGTGCCCCTGGTGCTGCTCGCCGACGAAGCCCATGTGGAATGCCCGCACCTCGGGGTTGTAGTAGACATTGGACCATCCGGGCCCCCGCATCATCGCGGTTTGTGTGGCGCGCTTGATCAGTGCGTCGGTGCTGCCCCAATGCTTGGTTACGGCAAGTGCGAGCGCGCTGTCTTGTGAGAGTGGCGTGGCGCCGCCCTCAAGTTGGGGGAAATAAAGCTCGTGCAGCTTCATACCGTCGAACTCGAACGAGTGCCGGCGGCGCAGCTCGGCAATGGCGAGCGCGTTCTTCTCCGGATCCTCAAGCAGCGCCTCAATGGCGGCGCTGATCGCGTTAAAGTTTTTGACGTATCCGGCATAGAGGCCGAGGTGCTGGTTGACCGACTCCTCAGAGATGCCGTCGAGCGCGGGGATGACGAACTTCTTTTCTTGGTATTCCATATATAAGTAGTAAAACACCCTTATCCTGAAGCCGCCGTAAAGATATCCCCACACAAGGTTGCAAAGATACACAACTTGTGGCATAGTAATGTCAGAATGACCTTGGGGCTCGTGCCTCATAACTGAGGGAAAGCAAGATGCGCAAGTTGCTTATTGCCGCAAGCACCCTTGTGGTTCTTGCGTGGTTTCCGGCGAACGCCTTCACTGGCGCTCCGTTGCCGGTCTATCCGTTGATGTCCTCGCAAAGCGGTGTCGACGGCGACGCGACGGACGAGGACGAATTGGTGCTCGGCCGACCAATCGATTGGTGGGACGACGTTCTGTCTCTCCCGGACTTTGACTGTCCGTCGAACGATCCGACGGAGAACGATCAGTGTTTTGCGAAGGCGTCGGCGCATCTTCTGCGGCTCCTTGCTCTGCAAACTCAGGTCCAGCAAGAATTAGACCTCTGGTCGTCGAAGACGGTGTACCCTCTGGAGCAGATGACCAGCTTCGACACGACGCCTTCGAGTCCGAAGGATATGGTCAAGCGGTGGTCCTTCTTCAGTCATGCCGACCTCTATTCGCCGCAACCCCTGATCGCCTCGGCGATTGGCAACTGACACCCCGAACCCGGACGGCTCTCGCGAGTCGCCCGGGTTCACTTTTTATGTATACTGCGCGGATGGAATTTGCCCGCCGCAGCTTTTCATACCTTATACTCGGCGCACTCGCCTTGCTCTCGGTCGGCATCTGGGCCGAGGTGTTCGCACAGACGCCGCCGGGCGTACTCACGGTTGCAGTCATGGACGTAGGGCAGGGAGACTCGATATTTATAGAGTCGCCGACCGGCACGCAGATAATTATCGACGGCGGGCCGGACGACTCGCT
>DASZPE010000053.1:0-4733 GCA_035550415.1 Minisyncoccota bacterium
GAGAAAGCCGCCGCGCCATACGCGCGGCGGCTTTGTAATCGGTAATGCTACTTTCGGCGGGGTATCCGCGGCGGCGTAGGAAGTATCGCCGCCGGCGGGAAGGATGCCTTGCCGAACGACGGCCCGGCAGGGATAAGCAGGCAGAAGCCGACCGCGACTGCGGTGGCGCTGGCCATGAGCATCATGAGCGGCACAACGACCGGCTTGCGCCAAGGGTGTTCGGGCCGTGGCGGGATTACTCCGTGCATCGCACTCTCCTTTCGTACTGAGGCCGCTCTTGTTGTAGCACGAATACCATGCTGCATACAAAAAGACCCCGACAATGTCGGAGCCTTTGTTGTTCTGCGCGGGCCAGGATTTACCTGCGCAGAGCATGTTGGAACGAGCCGTGCGGCGGCGGGGTCGGCGTCGGATGATAGCCCTGGAACTCGGCGAACTCGGCGATCGCCTCGTCGCTGGCCTTGCCGCCGGTCATCCGGCGCACCGTCCGCACCGTCTCCTCGTCAAGGGTGTCCTCGACCCGGATGATGGGCTGAGCCGGCGGGAAGAGAAATCCCACCAGAGACATCAAACTGAAGATGCACATTCCGTACCTCCTCGTACCGTGAAGATCAATTTCAAATACTATTATACACCCAAAATTATAAAAAGTCAATAGCTCTTTGCAGTAGGCGGGGAAAGCCTTATTTGAGGGCGTCTTCGACGCGGTACTCCCCTACTCGCGTGCGGAGGATATGGAGCGCCAGCGCCGGGACGCCGAGCTCTTTCCCCAGCGCATGGGCTATCGAGCGCATATAGGTGCCGCTGCTGCACGAGACGCGTACGGTAGCGCAGGCGAACTCGCGCGTACCCTTGGACTTCAGGTGCTGCTTCCAGAGACGCATGATTTCCTCCTGGCGGAAGTCTCCCTGGACTTTGTTGACGCCTTCCTCGATGTAGGCGAGGAGCTCCGGCTCATGCACCTTGTAGACGCCCTCGAGCTCGATATCGTAGACCAGGACCGAGCGCTCGGGCATGACCAAGGTGCTGAGGGCATTGCCCCGCGCCCACTCAAAGAGCGACTTGCCCGCCACGGTCTTGCTTGAGAACGGCGGATATTCCTGGGATACGTGCCCGCGGAATTCGTTGAGGCCTTTCTTGATCGCCTTGGGCTGCACTTTGGAAGCGTCGCCGGTGTCCATAACGCGGCCGAGCACGTCGTAGGTGTCGGTCGAGAATCCGAAGAGGACATCGAGCACGTATTCCTTGGAGAGGTCGAGGTATTGCTCGCGGCGCTTGTTAGCGGAGCCGACCAGGCACAAGAGCACTCCTTCGGCCATCGGGTCGAGCCGGCCGGCATAGGAGAGCGCCTCATGCGCGTAGTGGCTCTCTTCGTCGCGGAGGCGCTCGAGGCGCTCGCGCGGGGTCTCGCCGAGGTTCTTGTAGAGGTTTACCACTTCGCCGCTGCCCGCAAGAACGTGCGTTTCAGGAATCTTGGCGGCGTCTCGCGGTGCGTCGGGCATTTCTGCTACAATGTACCAGTAAAGCGCCGAATCGCCAAAAAAACATGGCGAAAGTAGTATCTTCATGAAAAAGGACAAACTCTCGACAGAAAGCTATAAGGGCGTGCGCGACTTCTACCCTGAGGATCAGGCGCTCCTCGCCTACCTCGCTGCCACGATGCGCGAGGTTGCCGAGCGCTTCGGCTACGTCGAGTATCACGCTTCAATACTCGAGCCGTCGGAGCTCTACAAGGCCAAGGGCGCCGAGAATGAGGAAATGGTCAACGACCAGACGTACACCTTCGTGGACCGCGGCGGGCGCGAGGTAACGCTGCGCCCCGAGATGACGCCCACCGTTGCGCGCATGGTGTCCGCCAAGCGCCGCGAACTGGGCTACCCCTTGCGCTGGTTCTCGATCCCCAACCTCTTCCGCTACGAGCGCAGCCAGCGCGGGCGCCTGCGCGAACACTGGCAGCTCAATGTCGACATCTTCGGCTCGCACTCGCCTCGCGCCGACGCGGAGATCATTGAGGTGGCGCATGCGCTTCTCGCAGCCTTTGGCGCAGAAGAGTCTGATTTCACGATCAAGCTCGGCAGCCGCAACTTCATCGATTCTGTAGTGAAGGAACTTACTCTATCGGATGACGATGCTAAAAAGCTGCGCAATCTCCTCGACCGCCGCGCCAAAATCCCCGCAGACGAGTTCACCCGCGATATCAACGACATCGGCGTGGCGATCGAGATGCTCTCGCCCGAGAGGGTGCCTGCCGATGTGGCCGAGGTGCTCGATATCCTCACGGCAGCGGGCATTACCAATGCGGTATTCGACCCTTCGATCGTGCGCGGCTTCGATTATTACACCGGCGTCGTGTTCGAAATCTTCGATACCCACCCCGAGAACAACCGCGCAATGCTGGGCGGCGGCCGCTATGACAACCTCACCCAGCTCTTCGACGACGAGCCGATAACCGGCGTGGGCTTCGGCATGGGCGACGTGACGCTGCGCGACTTCCTCGCGGTGCGCGGGCTTCTCCCCGAGTACGCGCCCGCGACCAAGGTGTATGTCGCGGTCGCGAGCAAGGAGCTGCTGCCGCAGGCCGCAGAGGTGGCGGCGCTGCTGCGCAAAGAGAGCGTCGCGACGGCGGTCGACTTCGGCGAGAAGAAGCTCGGCGACCAGATCAAGACCGCCGTGAAGCACCAGATCCCCTACGTGCTTATCGTGGGCGAAGACGAAATTGCGTCAGGCAGCTTCACCGTGCGCGACCTCTCGACTGGCGAAGAACAGAAATTGTCGCGCGAGGAGCTTGCCTCATTCTTCCTTAACCTCAAATAACCGAGTATTCTACTACCGCATGCGGCGCATTACCTTTGATATTGAAACGATGGGCGAGTTCCGCGGCAATGGCGACTTCTCCAATCAGGAAGTGACGGTCGTCGGCGTCCACGACTCCGAGACGGACACCTACTCGAGCTATCTCAAGGAGGATTTGCCTCAGCTGTGGCCGCTCATGGAGTCGGCCGACTTGCTGATCGGCTACAACTCCGACCATTTCGACATCCCGATCCTCAACAAGTATTACGCGGGCGACCTCAGCAAAATCAAGAGCATCGATCTGCTCAAGGAAGTTAAGAACGTGCTCGGCCGCCGCCTCAAGCTCGACTCGATCGCGCAGGCGACGCTGGGTACCGGCAAGTCCGGCCACGGGCTTGATGCGGTCAAGTGGTGGGCCGAGGGCAAGGTAGACCTCGTGCGCAAGTACTGCCTCGACGACGTGCGCATCACGAAAGAAATTTACGACTACGCCAAAAAGCATGGCAGCCTCAAGTACAAAGACTTCGACGGTATCCGCGAAATCAAGCTCGACACCAGTTCGTGGGAAGCCCCCACCGGAGGCGCCTCCCTCACCCACACCTTGCCGTTTTAATTCTAAAAAATAAAAGAAAGCGGCCGCCCCGTTGGGGCGGCCGGGCAGTTTACTTGAAACTGCGAATATCGACGCTCACCTTGAACCACCGCTCGACGCCGAAGAAGCTGGTCTTGGCGATGTAGCTCGTATGCGCTCCGCCGCGCGACACCTGGCGCCCGCCCGCGCCGACCAGGAACGGATGATGCGCGGTGCAGACGATGCCGCGATAGGCAACCGTAGGCTCGGTCGTGGTGAGCGGCACGGTCGCAGCAGTAGGCACCGCGACCGCCGTTACCCGGTAGCGCTGCGGGGACATACCTGGCCCCAGCAACGACACCTCGGCGCTGCCCTGCGCATTTTCTCCCGTTCCTTGCAGGAGATTGCGCCAGAAGATGCGATACGCGATGTTCTGAACTTGCAGCTCCTGCGAGCTGCTGCCGATGCACACCGCGTACTTATTGCGATAGACTTCGTGCTGGCTCGCATGCGCCGAGATACTGCTCGACAGCACAAGAGCAACTATAGTCAATAGCCGCCGCATTCCTCAACCTCCCTGTTGAATCGCACGTCCGGTAGTACTATACTTCAGGTATATGAAAAGCCAATACGTACTTCCTATTACTATCGTGGTCGCGGGGCTCCTTATTGCAGGCGCGGTATTCCTGGTCGGAAAGACCAGCGTGCCGACTAACCCCAACGGCTCCACGTCGACCAACGTCACCGCGCGCCCGTACGATCCGGCGACCGACCATATCCTCGGCAACCCCAACGCGCAAGTGAAGGTCGTCGAATATATGGACCTCGAGTGCCCGCACTGCAAGGCCTTCGAGACGACGATGGACCAGATCATGAATTACTACGGCACCTCCGGCAACGTCGCCTGGGTGCAGCGCCCGTTCCCGCTGGCAAGCATCCACTCCAAGGCGCCTGAAGAGGCAGAGGCGGCGGAGTGCGCCGCAGACTTGGGCGGCAACACCGCGTACTGGAAGTTCGTCGAGGGACTCTTCGCTATTACCCCCTCCAACAACGGGCTCGATCTTTCACAATTGCCGGTCATCGCCGGGCAGATCGGCCTTGATGTAAACGCCTTCAATACCTGCCTCAGCAGCAATAAATTCAGCCAGAAGGTTACCGACTCTTACAACGAGGCGATCGCGCTTGGCGCACAGGGTACGCCGTACACGCTCGTCATGGTCGGCGACCAAGCGGTAACGCTCTCCGGCGACCAGCCGTATGACTCGATGCGCGCAGCGATCGACGCGGTGCTCCAAAACAACAACACGACAGCATCTACTACTACTCAATAAGCCCGAGCCGGTAGATATCGAAGGAGTTCTCTCCTTCA
>DASZPE010000054.1:0-15483 GCA_035550415.1 Minisyncoccota bacterium
CGCACTTGCGGCGGCGGCCATCGCATCGTTGCTGGAGGCGACCAGGCCGAAGCGCAGCAAGTCGCCAAGCGGCCACTCTTCCCCTGGCTTAAAGCCCCAGTCGCCGTCGGGTGCCAAGTCGGCGTGCGTGATCGTGATCTCTTGAGACGTAGTTGATACGGTCGAGAGCACCGCGTCAGCCGACATAAGCTTGGTAAGCGACGCGAGCGGCAGCGAGGCGTCGGCATTTTTGGCAAAAAGGATCTTCTTCGTGCCCGGGTCGTAAATAACCGCTGCCTTGGCGGTGAGTGCAGCCGGGTTGAGTACTACCACTTGGGCAGAGGCTCCCTGGGATGCCGGGTTGGCAAGCGGCGCGTCGGCCGAGTAGACAAAGGTGAGCACGATAGCGCATATGGCGCTCGCTCCCGCGAGCGTGTAATTGATTGCTTTACTGTGCGGCAGGGTCATCGTGAGTGGCGGGTTCTTGCTCCTTCATGCGGTAGGCGGCCTCGAGCTGAGTCAGCTTTTCGCGCACGGCGTCGTAGTCGGGCAGGTCTTCCCGCTCCCGCACGCCAAGCTCGGCCATGAGCTCGGTCGTCGGCTCGTAGAGCCACTGGCGCTGGTCTTTGGGGTTGGGCACTTTGCGCACGAGGCCGCGCATCATGAGCGTGCGCAGCGTCTGCGAGGAATTGACGCCGCGGATGAAGTCGATCTCGCTGCGCGTCAGTGGCCCGCGGTAGAGTATGGCCGAGAGCGCCTCGAGTCCCGCGCGGCCGACCTCGCGCGAGAGCTCCTCTTTGCGCACGCGCTCGATCATCTCGGCCGCTTGCGGCCCCGCGCGCAACTCCACCTCGGTACCGTCGTCGACGCACACAATGCCGCGGCCCGCAGTCGCGCGCATAAGCTCGCGGAGTCCCAGCTCAAGTTCGGGCATCTCGACGCCGAGCTTGCTGGCAAGCTCCTTGCGCGCCACCGGCCTGCCGAGCGCGAAGAGAAGCGCTTCTATCTGTAGTGCAAGTTGCTGCTCATTCATAGGTTGGGGTGGAGATCGCGTCGGACTCGAGCGTAATGTCGCCGAATTCCTTCTCCTGATTGGCTTTGATTATACCCTGCTTCACCAGCTCAAGCATCGCGAGGAAGCTCACAATGATCTCGCCGCGTTCGCGCTTGCCGGTGAACTCGCGGAACGAGAGCTTCATGGCCGAGGTGACGCGCTTACTGAGGCTCTCGATCATCTCCTCGAGTGACATGATCTTCTTCACCTCGACCTTGGGGAGCGCCGCTAGCTGCGGGAAGCCCATGATAAGCGCTTGCGCCGCCGCGCGCAGCGACTCCTGGGTCACGCTCGCGTCGGGCAGGAACATAGGCTCCGGGTCGGGCGTGTTGCCCTCGTGGAGCATAGGGTTCCCCAGGCTGGCGCGCAGGCCGCGGCCTGCGTCTTTAATAATCTGATAGACCGCGAGGCGGTACTCGAGCTCCTTAATGTCGCGTTCTTCGCCCTCGGAGATTTCGAGGTTGGGCAAGAGCGAGCGGGATTTAATGAGGAGCAGCGTCGCTGCCAGCGCCACGAACTGCGCTGTCTCCCCCACCGGCATCGCCTCCATGCTGTTGACCCGCGCAATGTACTCGTCGGCCACGGCAGCCAGCGAAATATCGTTGATAAGGAGCTTGCGCTTCTCGATGAGGTCGAGCAGCAGGTCGAGCGGGCCTTCGTAGACGGGAGTTTTAACCGTGATCGGCATATTAGAGGACGAATTGCCCATTATCGTAGATAATTTTTGTGCGTCCATCAACCAGGTGTGCGGTGACGCGGCGGCGCGTGGTCGTAATGATGTCGGTATGCACCGACGAGTCGTTGAAGCCGAGCGCCGCAGACTTACTCTTGCTGAGCTTGCTGACGTCGCCCGTGTGGGTGTCTTCGTAGGCAGAGCCAAGCGCAATATGCGTGTTGCCCTGCGGGCCGCCCATGTTCTCGTCAAATAAAGTTTCGGCCATGAACTTGGTGATGCGCGAGTGGCGTCGGTCGGTCATGGAGAACTCGCCGATGCGGTCGGCCCCCGCCGTGGCGATCATTTCCTTAAGCAGCTTTTCGCCGGTCCTCGCCTTACTCTTGATCACCTTGCCGTCCTTAAACCATAGCTCGATGCCGGTCACCTTGTTGCCATAGCGATACAGCGGCTGGTTGAATCGGATCCAGCCGTTGGTGCCGCGCCAGTCCGGCGAGGTAAATATCTCGAAGCTCGGTATATTGGCGCCGCGGCCCGAGAGCCACTTACGATTTTTGCCCAAGGTGATCCAGAGGTCGGCGTCCTCGCCCTCGATATGGAGGCGGTCGATCTTGGGCGAGAGCGCGTCGAGCTTTTTGTTATACGAGTGGATCTCCTTGTACACCTGATCCCACTTCTTAATGGGGTTCTTCTGGTCGAGAAAGCACGCCTGAATGATCTCGTGCCAATACTCTTTTTGCGAGAGGCCCGCCTCGCGCGCCATCGCCGGCGTGCCGTAGAGCGCAATCGTCCACGACAATTTGCCTTGGTGCTCCTTTGCTCGCCGCCAGTCCATGAACTGCTTCATCGCCAGCCCCCGGCGCATGATCTTCTTGGGGTCGGCGCCCTTGAGCGCATGCGGGTGGTTGTCGCCGAGGATGAAGAGAATATGGTCGGTGTCGTCGACCAGCCCGCGGAAATAATTCTTGGGGAAGAAGTCGAGCTGATGGTCCTTGGCGCGTTCGAAGAAGTCCGCCGAGAGGCTGTAGCGGTCTTCACCGTCGGGGAAATAATGGAGGAGCACATGGCCACCCTTCTCCCAAATAGCCTTTTGCACTTCAACAATGAGAGGTCGCGCTGCTTCCGACCCGTTGAGGTAGACAACATCGCCGGATTTGATCCCCTTCCCATGCCCGAGCGCAAAGTTGACGAGCACGTCTGCATAGCGCGTAAGCACAGCCTGGCTCGGCGTGTAGGCCTTCATAAGCCCATTTTAGCCCAAATAGAGGGTATTTTAAAGCGAAAGAAAGCCGGCCCGAGGGTAAACCCCGGGCCGGCTTAGCAGTACTTTACGGCATCTGCAAAAGTTCTCGAGGTGCGTGCAACCGCCTTGCGCGGCGCACATGAGCACCGGCCGGATTCCATGTCCTCCGCAGCTCCTGTGCGGGAGGCATGAAGGCGAACCGGGGCTCCCTGCGGAACATGCGATCGATCTGCCGCTGGTTAAATTGCGCCCAATCGCGGTCGCGCGCCCGGACATACAGCCCGGCTACGATCAGCACGACGCCGGCGACGGCGAAGTACGCGGGAATCGCGTGAACAAAGGCGAGCAGCAGCAGGAGAAGTCCGGCAAAGATCAGAGATTTCCAGAACATGCGATAGTCCTCCGTGGGGAAACTTCCGATAAAACTATACCATGTCCTAAAGGTTTCGTATAGCCTCAACAATCTCCGGGAACTCCTGTTGATTCTGATGTTTTCTATCTTGGAATATCCGTGCAGTAGCATTTGGCAGAGATGCGCGATACTTTCCTAGCTCATCAATGTTTACAATCGGGTCATCCTTGCTGTGATAGAGGAATATACTCCCGCCTTGCCGTTCGAGCTTTTCAAGCGAGGTAGGCAGTACGAACTCACTTACAACTCTTTGCGTTTCTCCCTTGCCGCGCATCTCAAACGGAGCTGCGACAAGAAATACGCCACTTATCTTTTTAGGAAAATCTTCCTCTGATAGATATTTCGCTAAAAAGATTCCGCCGAGCGAATGTCCGACAAATATAACGCCATCCTCCATAAACGGAATAAATCTTTCAAACCAAATCTTCCATTCCGAATACCGAGCATTTTCTTTATTTGGCATCCTCGGATATATGACCTCATATTCCTCGCCGAGCACATGTGGCAATCGAGCTTTCCAGTCCCCTTGTCCATTAAATTTCTTAATATCAATCGGTTTCGTTTTGAGGTTATCAAGAAAATCCTCATACGTTGGAAAGGCCGAGGTTCCACCATGTATTACAACAACCAGCTTTTTCATACTAAGATTTTCTTAGCCGCTGCTAATCCGCTCGCTAATGCTGCTTCAACCGTGCCGCTCGCTTCTCCGGTATAGATTGCTTCTCCCGCAAGGAAGAGAGTATCTTCAACTGGCTTGAGTAGTTCTTGCAGAGCTATCGCAGTTTGAGGTGTGGAGTAGCTATAGGCCCCTTTCGCATACGGGTCTTTATTCCAGCAAATCACCTTTGAGTTGAGCATTTCTGCTCGAAGAGTATCAACAGAAACGTCGAACGTCTTTGAAAGGGACGCGAGTGATAGCTCAATGATTTCCGCATCGCTTTTCTCTGACAGCGCGTCGGCTTTTGGCCCTGCGAGCCAGCCGGTAAGCACAGTGCGCGGTTCGGGATACTGCGTCCACCAAGCCTGCACAGGAGCGGGATCGACACAGAGCATAAAGAACAACTTCTCGAGATTTTGATTACGGGCGCGCAGCCACCACTCATTTTTAAATCGGAGTAGTATTTTAAGCGCCGTTCCAAACCCAACTTCCGAAACCGCATTTATTTTGGTAGGAATTTCTGGCTTGAATACTATATCGTTATAGATTGGTAGCGGGACCGTACTTATGGCTCTTTCTGCTTCATAAGTTGAGCCATCTTCGCACGTTATGCGTACTTCTCCCCTTTCCCATTCAACGGTACGAACTACTTTTTGAAAAAGGAATTCGACCCCGGCGCTTTTGCATTCTGTTTCAAGAAAACGAATCAAAGCTCCATAACCTTCAGCAATATTAGAATTCCCATGGCCATCGCCGCCTTTACTCAGGACTTCGTCCCGCAATACGAAGGTGCTAGCCTTCTTGGGGTCGGCCGCCATGTACCCTTCTACTCTCCTGTAGACCATCTTTCGCAAGTCGTCATATTGCGAATCGCTAAAATGTTCGTTGAAGAATGACTCCAGGGTCACATCCGCTGTAATTCCTTGAAGTTTTTCCACCAATACTGGGTCATGCGGTATCGGGCCGTCGAAAACCTTTAATTCTCCATCAGCCACGCTCCACCACTGCCCATCTGCATTCGAGTCAGTATGTGCGCCTATATCTTTTAAAAGTCCTCGCGTTATCGGTGCCTCACCATGCACAAATTCGCCTCCTCCCATTGCTTCATATCCCCATTCCTCCGCAGGTAGCGGATAAATACGTCCGCCGATGCGGTCTCGAGCTTCAAGAATAATTACTTTCTTGCCAGCCTTGGAGAGTTCCCGAGCAGCCATAAGTCCGGCTGCTCCCGCCCCAACAATTATGATGTCATACTGCATTTATTCTTCCTTTTTATCAGTTGAAAGTAAGGTGTCGATTCTATTCATGTCGCGCGGGAAGGCGGAGGCTTCTTTCACATTGGCAAGATCGAGCATTTTCATGGTCAGGCGCTCGAGGCCGGTCGAGCAGCCACCGTGCGGTGGCATGCCGTACTTGAAGGCCTGGAGGTAGAAGGCGAACTTCGCCGGGTCCATGCCGCGGGACTTCATCTTCTCGATCAATTCATCGTAGTTGTGTATACGCTGCGAGCCGGAATTGATCTCGAGCCCGCGGAAGAGGAGGTCGAAGCTGCGGCTCAACTCCGGGTTCTCCGGGTCGGGGTAGGTATAAAATGCGCGCTTCTTGGTTGGGAAGTGCGTAATAAAGACAAAGTCGGAGCCGAGCTTCTCCTTGGCATATTGGCAGATCTGGCGCTCGTGCTCGGGCTCGAGGTCGAGCTCCCCTACTGCCTTGCCGCCGAATTCTTTTTCAATTATTTCCTGCGCTTCGCGCAGCGTGAAGACTGGGAATGCGCCGCTTGGCAGCAGCGCTGGCTCAACCTTGAAGCGCCTTAGCGCATCGCCATGCTTCTCGGCAACAGTCGTCGATATAGTTCGTATTACCTTCTCGAGCATGGCCATCACGTCCTTGTGCGACTCGATAAAGCCCATCTCGAACTCAAGCTGTGTCAACTCCGCGAGGTGCCGGGTGGTCGCGCTCTTCTCCGCACGGAAGGTCTTGGCGACCGTCATCGAGCGCTCGAAGGGCCCCACCATGATCTGCTTGTAGAGCTGGCCCGAGGTCGCAAGGTACGCTTGCTTGCCATAATAATCCTCGATCTTAAACACCGCAGCGCCGCCCTCGGCATCGCCGCCCACCAAGACCGGCGCCTGGAATTCGGTAAAGCCCTCTGACTTGAGCGAGTTGCGGAAGGCATCGACAATGGTTGCCTGCACGCCAAAGATGTCGCGCGTGCGCTCGAGCCGGTGCGTCAGCGGCAGATAATCGAAGTGCGTGTCGATATTGAGCTCGGCGTCTTTATCAAACGGCAGCGCGTGCGCCTCGGAGAGCACCTCAATATTTGTGATCTCAAGTTCGATGTTGCCATTGGGCACGTCGCGGCGCATCTTCTCGGGCCGCTCGTTGACCTTGCCCTCGACGCGCACAACCCACTCTTGCTTGAGCCTCTGCGCGACCTCCAGCACCTCGGGCTTGCCGAAGACGACGCCCTGCACGAGCCCCGAGCGGTCGCGGAAGTCGAAGAAGGCCATCTTGCCCTGATTGCGCGCGACATCCACCCAAGCGCCGATCGAGACGCTCTCGCCGATGTGCTGCCCCAAATCTCCGATAAGTGTGCGCTCCATAAATTACTTGTGGTGAGTCATATCAAACTAAATAGTTACGCCGACCTTCTTGCGCACTTCTGTCATTTTTGCTGACGCGATCGTGCGGGCCTTCTCAGCACCATCCGCAAGTACTTTCTTCACCTCTTCATCTGTAATGCTCGCGCGCTTTTCTCGCATAGGAGAAACTTCTTTTTCTATATCCTTAATCAGCTCTTCCTTAAGGAACTTGTTGTTTCCTTTATTGGACTCATAAAATTCCTCAAGGCTGGCAAGCTCGAACTGTCGGAAGAGTTTGTGGATTGCCAATACATTCTCGGGAATACCGCCACTTGAATCAGTAACGATACTCATAACCGCTTTAGCAATCTCCTCTTTAGTGCCGAA
Source organism: Minisyncoccota bacterium (assembly GCA_035550415.1). GTDB lineage: Bacteria > Patescibacteriota > Minisyncoccia > Phycocordibacterales > SBAW01 > GWA1-54-10. The sequence continues at coordinate 6,989 of DASZPE010000054.1, forward strand.
TAACGGAATCGTATTCTTATAGCTTTTGCTCATTTTTTGGCCATCCGTGCCAGGGATTTTACCAACGTTCTCAAATCTTTCAGCCGTTATTTGATAACTAAAAGTTTGTTCACCTCCGAAGGTTGTATTAAATTTTGCCGCGATTTCTCTTGTATATTCAAGATGTTGCTCCTGATCTATGCCAACCGGCACCCAAGTTGTAGCGTTTTTATCGCTATAAAGTAGGATATCGGCCGCCATTAAAACCGGATAATCTAAAAGACCAAAGTTAGATTCTAGTCCTTTGGCTTGTTTATCTTTAAACGCATGCCCTAACTCCAAAAAAGATTGGGTTATTAGACAATTAAATATCCAGGTCAATTCTGTATGTTCTGGAATATCTGATTGTTTAAAAATTATTACTTTTCTTGAGTTATCTCCTAATACGGCAAGATAATCTTTTACTATCGAAAAAATATTTTCTTTTAATTCTTGGGGATTTTTTAGAGTAGTGAGTGCATGGTAGTCAGCCACCATTAGCATGACACTTTCGTAATGGTCAGTTCCAGCTAAACCCGCTAATGGTTTGAGGGCTCCAAAGTAGTTCCCAATATGAAGCTGCCCGCTTGGTTGTAAACCAGTAAAAAGACGCTTTTTTGCCATACGAAATCAGTGTAGCAGAAAAAGTCTCAATAGAGTATATTGTGATCCTGTTATTAGGGAGGGTCGCACATGGCCGAAGTTCTTTGTCGTTGGTGCGGCTGGTGCATTGAAGCACATGCCGAACCTCGCACACATGAAGGAGCTGAGAAAATCAGAGGAAATTACTTGATTCCTCTTGCCTCTTGCGTAGGATTTGAGGCGGAAATTGATGATCTGTGTCTCGATTGCAAGGTTAATACGTTCAAGATCCACGAGTACTATATGGTTGAGGATGCTATTTGGGAGGCGGCCGTACCCGATACACAAGAACAGGAGGGAAAGCTGTGTATCGGGTGTCTGGAGCGACGACTGGGTCGCGAACTAAAGGCTGCAGACTTTACCCCCTACCCCATCAACACCGCACGTAAAATTAGGAGCGCTCGCCTTACGGAGAGACTACACTCCAAGTAAAAGCAATCTCACCGCCCGCAGAAGCCGTTCCGGCTCTGTCGGGCGGTTTCTGTTTTATACTAACTAGATCCCCTCTTCTTTGAGCTTCTCGACCAATTGCTTGGCAGAGCGGGAGAGCTTTTGCGGGAGAATTATTTTGACCCGCACGATAAGATCGCCGCGCTTGCCTCTGCTGTTGGGCACGCCCTTGCCGCGCATGGTAATCGTCTCGCCATGCGTGACGCCCATCGGTATCGATATCGTCTCCTCGCCATCGAGCGTCTGGATCTTGTACTCGCTCCCCAAGAGCGCATCGGAGAGCTTGACTGACAAGTCGGTCAGAATATTGCTGCCTTCCTTTTTAAACCTCGGGTCGGGCGTGACGTGGATTTTGACGTAAAGGTCGCCCGAGGCGCCGCCCGCGACTGCCTCGCCTGCGCCAGCAAGCCGCACCATCTCGCCGCCGTCGATGCCGGCCGGGATCGCGATATCGATCTCCTCCTGGCGCTTGTAGACGCCCTCGCCGCGGCAGGTGTGGCACTTCTGCTTGGGTACTTTGCCGGTGCCGTGGCAGGTGGTGCAGACGCGCGTTACCGAGACGGAGCCGAAGATAGAGTTGGTGGTCTCGTGGATCTTGCCCGAGCCGTTGCACACCGTGCAGGTGTCGAGCTTGCTCCCTGGCTCGGCGCCACTGCCCTTGCAGGTCTCGCAGGTGCTCATCTTGGAGAGCAGCACGCTGCGCTTGGTGCCGAAGACAGAGTCCTTGAATGAGATCTCAAGGTCGATCGAGATATCGCGGCCGCGGCGCGTGCGCGTAGCGCTGCCGCCCGTGAAGAGGTCGCTGAAGATATCGCTGAAGTCGAAGCCGCCCTGATTAAACGCGTCCTGAAATTGCGAGAAGTCGAAGCCGTTCGCCTGCCCGCCGAAGCCGCCGTACCCGGCGCCCGCGCCGCCGCCGAAGGTGCGGCCATAGGAGTCGTACTCGGCGCGCTTCTTGTCGTCGCCGAGGACCGAGTACGCCTCGCTTACTTCTTTAAATTTTTCCGAATCGCCGGAGCTCTTGTCGGGGTGATACTTATGCGCGAGCTTGTGGAATGCCTTTTTGATATCGTCCTTGCTCGCCTTCTTGTCGACGCCGAGCACCTCGTAGTAGTCGCGCTTGTCCGCCATAGATGAGCATATTCTACGCCGAATTTTCCTCTTTTGCAACCTCGTTCGCGAGCTCTGTCTCGTCCTCGTCGACGATAAAGCCGCCCGCCTGGATGCTCCAGAGTTTGTGGTAGAGGCCGCCCTCCTCGAGAAGCTCCGCATGCGTACCGCTCGCGATCACCTTGCCGCCCTCCATGACGACGATCCGGTCCATATGCATAATGGTGCTTAGCCGGTGCGCGATCACGATCACGGTCTTGCCTTGCATGAGGACCCTCAGCGCGTCCTGGATGAGCGCTTCAGACTCCGAGTCGAGGCTCGAGGTCGCCTCGTCGAGTATGAGGATCGGCGCGTTCTTGAGAATTGCGCGGGCGATAGCAACGCGCTGGCGCTCGCCGCCGGAGAGCTTGATGCCGCGCTCGCCGACAAAGGTGTCGTAGCCGTCAGGCAGTTTTGAAATAAATTCGTGGCAATGTGCCTGCTTGGCGGCCTCGATAACCTCCGCGTCAGTGGCGTCGCGCCGGCCGTAGCGGATGTTCTCCATGAGGCTGCGATGGAAGAGAATCGGTTCCTGCGGCACGAAAGCGATCGCCTCGCGCAGGCTGTCTTGCGTCACTGCCGCGATATTCTGGCCGTCAATCTCGATCGAGCCGCTCTGCACGTCATAGAGCCGCAGCAAGAGCTTGGTGATGGTCGACTTCCCCGCGCCCGAGGGCCCGACAAACGCCACCTTTTCGTGCGCCGTGAGATTGAGCGTGAAATGCCCGAGGATCGGGCGGTCGGCATGGAAATAAAAACCGACATCGTCGAATGAGACATTGCCCGAGGACACCGAGAGCGGCTTCGCGCCCGCGCGATCTTGTATGCCGTGCGGCGTCTCAAGTATCTCAACCATCTCGCCCGCATCGGCGAACGCATCGTAGAAGCGGCGCAGGTCGCGGTTGATCCCGACCAGGCGGTCGAAGGTGGTAAGCAGGTACGCCTGGATCAGCACGAAGTCGCCGACCGTAAGCAGCCCTTGCTGCCAGAGCATGGCGCTGCCGTAGAGAAGCCCGATCTCGATCGCCGTCATGAAGAGCCCGATGCCGGCCCAGATCCAGTCGTCGGTCATCCAGGAGCGCAGCGTCGCCTTGTGCCACGCCTCGACGATGCCCATGTAGCGCGTGTATTCGTAGCGGCTGCCGGAGAAGAGCGAAATGGTCGACTGGTTCGATACGGCATCCGCAAGTGCGCCCGTGAGGCGCGTGTCGGCCTCAGCTCGCTCGACGCGGACATGCTGCCGCAGATGCGCCACGAAGAGCTGGAACGCGATGAATATGATGGCCCACACGCCCAGCGCGATGCCGAGCAGATGGCTGCGCCAAAAGAGCACGCCCACCGCGCCCGCGACGAAGAGGAACGTCGGCACGAATTGCACAACGACGCTGTCGAAGAGCGTCTCGAACGAGCGCGCGTACTTGCTCATCTTATGCGTGAGCGAGCCGGCGAAATTGGAGATGAAGAAATTGTACGAATGCCCGATAAGATAGGAGAACGAGGTCGAGTAGAGGTCGTTCATGACCTTGGCGCTGAAGACGTTGTTGCTCTGCCCCTGGACGCGCCGCGACAGCCACTCGAGGAGGTACATGAGGGTGAGCATGGCGAGCACGCCGCCCAGCGCATGCACGGTATCGCTGGTGGGGTGCGATGTCGTCGCAAGGATATTAAAGAAGGTGCGCAGGTACAGCGGCGCCGCAAGCGTGGCCGCCTGGATGCCGATGCTGCCGAGGATGATAAGCGAAAGAAGCCACGGATGCTTCCGGATTGACGCGAAATAGGCGCGGAAGACCGCGCCGGCTGATGCCTGCTTCTTGCCTTCTTTCATTGCTTCTAGGATAGCACTACTTCCCCTCGGGGTTGTCGGTGGGTGCGGACTGCGCGCCCGGCTCGCTGCCCGGAGGAGTTTGGCCGTCTTGCGCTGAGCCGGTCGGACCAGCCTTCTGTATCGCTTCGTAGACCTTGGAGAGTTCTTTGGAAAGGTCTTCTACTGCTGCCTTGAGTCCTGCGATATCATCACCACTCTTCTTAGACTCTACCGCTGCAATCTTTTCATTGATTGAGGTCTCGAGCTCGGCTGGGATTTTGCCTTTGTTGTCGGTCACGGCCTTGCGCGCGCCGTAAACTGCCTGCTCGGCCATGTTGCGGGTCTCGGCAGACTCCATCTTGGCCTTGTCGGCCGCGGCGTTCTGCTCGGCGTCATGGCGCATGCGCTCGATGTCAGCGTCGGTAAGGCCGCTGCGCGCCTCGATGCGAATAGCCTGTTCTTTGTTGCTGACCGTATCTTTTGCTTTTACGGAAAGAATACCATTCGCGTCCACATCGAAGGTAACCTCTATTTTTGGCATCCCACGTGGTGCCGGTGGAATTCCATCAAGCACAAAGTTGCCAAGCATCTTATTATCACTAAACATTGCACGTTCACCTTGAAAAACTTTGATATCAACACTGGTTTGATTATCCGCAGCTGTTGAGAAAGTCTCAGATTTACTTGTAGGAATAGTAGTATTGCGCTGAATTAGTTTAGTCGCTACCCCGCCCATGGTCTCGATACCAAGCGAGAGCGGGATCACGTCGAGAAGCAGCACATCCTTCACTTCCCCGCCCAGGATGCCGCCCTGGATCGCGGCGCCGACTGCCACGACCTCGTCAGGGTTGACCGACATGTTGGGCTTGCGGTTGAAGAATTTTTCGACAGCTGCTTGGAGCGCGGGCATGCGGGTCTGACCGCCGACGAGAATGACTTCGTTGAGGTCGGCAACCTTGAAGGGGCTTGCCTCCATCGCGCGCTTGGTGATCGCCATCGCGCGGTCGATAAATTCCGCTGAGAGCTCTTCCAATTTCGCTCGCGAAATTTTAATTAAGAGATGGCGCGGGCCGGAGGCGTCAGACGTGATGAACGGAATATTGACCTCGGTCTCCATCGCGGTGGAGAGCTCAATCTTGGCCTTCTCTGCAGCCTCGTCGAGGCGCTGGCGCGCGAGCGGGTCATTGCGTACGTCGATGCCGGACTCTTTTTGGAACTCGGTCGCGAGCCAGTCGATGATCTTCTGGTCGATGTCCTTACCGCCCAGGTGCGCGTCGCCGTCAGTCGACTTGACCTCGATCGAGCCTTCGCCCTCGTCGCTGGTGCCAACCTCGAGGATCGAGATGTCGAACGTGCCGCCGCCGAAGTCGAAGACCGCGATCTTCTCGTTCTTTTTCTTGTTAAAGCCGTACGCGAGCGCGGCCGCGGTCGGTTCGTTGATGATGCGTTTGACGTCGAGGCCTGCGATCTTGCCTGCGTCTTTGGTCGCCTGGCGCTGGCTGTCGTTGAAGTACGCCGGCACGGTGATGACCGCCTCCGTGATCGGCTCGCCGAGGCGCTTCTCTGCATCGGCCTTGAGCTTGGCGAGGATCATCGCGGAGACTGCCTCCGGCGTGTACCACGTGTCGCCCATCTGTACCTCGATGCCGCCGTTCTGTGCTTTGCGCATCTCGTAGGGCACCGCTGCCTTGTCCTTTTGCACCGCCGGCTCGTCGAAGGTATGGCCGATAAAGCGCTTGATCTGATAGACCGTGTTCTTGGGGTTGGTCACTGCCTGGCGGCGCGCGATAAGGCCGACGAGGCGCTCGCCGGTCTTGGAGGTAGCGACGACCGAGGGCGTCGTGCGCGCACCTTCCGCATTCTCAAGGATGCTTGGCTCGCCGCCTTGCATGACGGCCATCGCCGAGTTGGTGGTGCCCAAATCTATGCCGAGAATTTTTGCCATAGTGATGATTGACTAAATGCTAATTGCTCTTTTAATCGTATCGATTATTCCGCCGCTCGTGCGAGGACGCCGACCGAAACTTGCGCCGGTCGGATGATGAAATCTCCAATACTATATCCGGAGCGCTCTACCGATACAACCGTATGTTCCTGCTCGGGATCTTTTACTTTGATTTCGCGCAACGCCTCGTGCTTTTTGGGGTCGAACTTCTCCCCTACCTCGCCGAACTTCTTGATACCCATGCGGTCAATCGTCGACAGAAGCTGTTTATGGAGTACCTCAAGTTCTTTGTTGGGAGCATGTTCTGCGTGTTTTGCCGACATTTCAAACGAGTCGAGCACTGGAACGAGATCCTCCGCGAGGCTTGCCTTGATGCGCTCTTGCGCATACTCGCGGCGAGTCTCTTCGTCGCGCTTGAGGTTCATATAATCCGCCTTTGCACGCTGCCAGCCGTCGAGGTTGGTCTTGGCCTCCTCTTCGGCCTTATGGGCGCGCTCGCGGAGCTTCTTAATCGCCCCCATCGGGTCTTGCACGTCCTCTTCGGCCACGATTTCTTCATCGAAATTGTCGCCCAACATAGCCTTATTTTACATAGGAAATAGCCGAAGTCAAGAAAACCGGCTTTCGCCGGTTTTCGTTTCGTTCGAGATTAGCGCTTGGACCACTGCTTGCGCTTGCGGGCTTTGACGAGGCCCGGCTTTTTGCGCTCCTTGCTTCTCGGGTCGCGCTTGAGGAAGCCCTCTACCTTGAGGCTGTGGCGCAGCGTCTGGTCGTAGGCTACGAGCGCGCGCGAGATCGCGTGGCGCACTGCGATCGCCTGCCCGGTAATGCCGCCGCCGTGCACCATGATAGTGACCGTGAACTGCGTCGGGAGCGAAACCTTGAGGAAGGGTTCCAGCGCCGCAACGCGGAGCTCATTGGTATCAAAATAGGTATTCGCGTCCTCGTTGTTGATCATGATCAGCGTGCGCGCCGAGGGGGTGAGGCGCGCGCGGGCAATAGCCGTCTTGCGGCGGCCGACTGACTCGATATATTGTTCGTCTTTCTTGGTTGCCATACAGTTTACTTCTGGATTGTGAGCAGCTTGATGCGCTTTACCTGGAGGCGGTTCTTGGGGAGCATGCCGAGCACTGCGCGGCGGATCGCTTCCCCATGGCCGCGGCGCGCAGTGAGCATACTATAATTCTCGATTTTCTGCCCGCCCGGGAAGCCCGAGTAGCGGACGTACTCCTTCTGGAGCTCCTTAGCGCCCGAGATCTTGATCTTGGAGGCATTAGTAATAGTCACCTCCTCGCCCATGACGGCGTTCTTGGCGAAGGTGGCCTTGTGCTTGCCCATGAGGACCTTGGCTGCCTCGCTGGCAACGCGACCGAGAGTCTTATTTGATGCGTCGATAGTAATCATACCTTTAATTTAAATATGGCTTCGCATTTAGACGAATTCGATCACTGCCATCGGCGAGCCGTCGCCCTTGCGCGGCAGCATTTTGACAATGCGGGTATAGCCGCCCGAGCGCTCCTTGTAGGCCTGCGCGGTCTTGATAAGCTTGCCGGCCGTTGCGGCGTCGCCGAGCTGCGAGGCGAGCATGCGGCGGTTGGCCAAGGTGTCCGACTTGCCGCGGGTAAGCATCTTCTCAACAACGGGGCGGATCTCCTTGGCCTTGGCCTCGGTCGTGATGATCTTGCCCTTGATGACCAGCGAGCGGGCAAGGGACTTCAGGAGCGCCTCGCGCGGTCCCTTCATGCGGCCAAGTTTTCTGTTGTTGTTGTGATGACGCATACAATTTCTCGTGCAGGATTATTTAAGGATGATTCCAAAGTTCGCCAGAGCGCGCTTCACTTCCTGGATCGCCTTGGGGCCCATGCCCTCGATCTCGAGCAGGTCGTCCTCCTTCTTGCGTGCGAGGCCGCCAACGGTGCGGATATTGGCCTTCTCGAGCGAAGAAATGGTGCGGCTGGAAAGCTCGAGGTCCTCGATGCGGGTCTTCATGACCTCGGCCGAGTTGTCCGGAGCGGTGATATCCGCAGCGGCGCCCTCCATCGGTGCCGACTCGGGCATCTCCTCCTCGCGGAAGCCGACGATGGACTTGAGCTGGGTAATCATAATCTCGATAGACTGCTCAAGCGCGGCGCGCGGAGCGATGGTACCGTCGGTCTCGATCGAGATGCGCAGGCGGTTGAAGTCGGTGCGGTCGCCGACGCGCATGTTCTCTACTTCGTAGTTGACGCGGCGGATCGGGCTGAAAATCGCGTCAACGGAAATCTCGCCGATATCGACGCGCTCCTTCTTGAGCGCTTCGCGGGCGACGTAGCCGAGGCCGCGCTCAATCGTGAACTCGGCGCTCAGCTCGGAATTCTTGTCGGTGAGCTCGCAAATATAGGCGTCGGGGTTGAGCAGGCGCACCTGGCCCGGGACCTGGAGGTCGGCGCCGGTCACCTTCTTGGGGCCCTTGGCCGAGAGCGTTACGCGCTGGCTCTCGCCGCCGAT
>DASZPE010000055.1:0-3006 GCA_035550415.1 Minisyncoccota bacterium
GGCCGAATCGCTCGGTCACCGGGCCGATCATGTCGGCAGCAAAACCCATCAGGACAGCAACATCGGACCTGTCTTCGAACCACTTCTTCTTCAAGGTACTTCTCCTTCTCCTCGGAAGACTTTGCCGAAGACACTAAACCAGATGTTGAGAAAATTGGCAAGATACGGTAAGGTGCAAAAAGAAGCGGCACCACAGGAGACCCTAGCCATGCGCATTGAAGTCTCGAGGCTGCGGGCACTCCCCGAGATGCCTCCGCAGCAAACCGATGGCGTTCCTCTCCATCAGCTGAGGGACGTGTTGCGCGAATGGTTGGAGCACGAACCGGAGCTCCATCCTATCCGCGCGACCCTCAAGCTGCCCAACGGCAGAGAAATTGAGTTGGAGCTGGTCTATCGCGGCGGAACGATACTTATCGATCTACCGCCCGAGGCACACAAGTTCGACAATACAGCATCGGGAGGCTGAAGATGCCTCCACAAGGCACGCCCATGGGCGTGCCTTCTCTTTTCCCCATTTTTCTGCTATAGTACTAGGCACAACTTTGGATACTACTCGCATTAACCACCAAATCCGTGCGGCAGAGGTCCGCGTCGTCGGCCCTGAGGGAGAAAACCTCGGGGTGCTCGCCCTTTCCGAGGCTCTGCAGCGCGCTCAGGATGTCGGGCTCGACCTTATTGAGATCTCCCCCAACGCCGTCCCGCCGGTTGCAAAAATCATGGAATATGGTAAATTCCAATACGAACAGCAGAAGAAAAGGCGCGAAATAAAGGCCAAATCCCACACCACCGAGACCAAAGGGGTCCAGGTCAAGATTGGCACCGGCGACCACGATCTCAACCTCAAGGCCCGCAAGGCGGCCGAGTGGCTGAGCGAGGGGCACCGGGTCAAAGTAGATCTTTTTTTGTGGGGACGGTACAAGTACATGGAATTCAATTTCCTGAAAGACCGCCTCGAGCAGTTTTTGAAGCTGATTCCGCAGGAGTATAAGATAGCCGAGCCGATCGGGAAGAGCCCCAAGGGCCTCTCAACGACGCTCGAACGTGCGAAGAAATAATCCATTATGAAAACGAATAAGGCATTCACCAAGCGTCTTAAAATTACCCGCACGGGGAAGATTATCGCGCGCAAGCCGGGGCAGAACCATTTCAACGCCAAGGAGGACCGCTCAAGCCAGATGAACGGCCGCCGCAGCCAGTCCCTCACGCTCACGCCGAAGGTAAGCCAGCGCTACATCGGCACTGCTTCCCCGTCTCGCAACTAATCGTTTATTACGTACTACTATGGCACGCGTAAAAGGAGGTCCGAAAAACAAGACGCATCGCAAGAATATCCTTAAGCAGACGAAGGGCTACCGCTTCGCGCGCTCCAAGAAGGTGCGCGCCGCCAAGGAAGCGATCTTCCATGCCGGCAAGTACGCCTTCGCCCACCGCCGCGACAAGAAGAACGACTTCCGCAAGCTCTGGAATGTGCAGCTCAGCGCCGGCCTCAAATCGGTCGACCAGAAGCTCTCTTACAGCAAGTTTATCGGCACGCTCCACAAGAAGAATATCGCCATCAACCGCAAAATGCTCGCGGAAATGGCGCAGAAGTCTCCCGACTCGTTCTCCCGCCTCGTCAAACAGCTCGCCTAATAGAGAAAACTCCCGCCGTACGGCGGGAGTTTTCGTTAGAGATTTACCGCCGGCTGGTCGGTCGGACTGAAGTGGAATGAGGCGCGATTGATCTTGTCTTTATTGACCATCTCTATCACGCGCTCTACCAGCGCCTTCGGGTCGGTATCGAAGATAATCCGGTCGTTGGGGCGGTGACCGTTCTCGAGGATGTCTTTAATGACTTCGTCGGTCTCCCAATCTGACTCGAGGATCCCGATGGGTTTTTTATCTTCAAAGGCGATCGTAAACTCGTGGATCGTGCCGATGCGCCCGCAGCCGAAGAAGACGGCGTCGGAGGCGCGCGTGAGGATGAGGTCGCGGCCCGGGTAGCCGAAGCCGGTGTAGACGATGACGTCCATGTACTCGATCGGGAGGTTGTACATCTCGACATGCTCCTTCTCGGTATTGGCAGGCGAGAAACCGAGGCTGAAGCCTCCGGCTTGCTTGGCGCCCATGGCGCTCCAGAGCGGGAAGCCGGTCGTGGCGCCGGTTACAATTATCGCGCCGTGCTTGGCGATCTGCCGCCCCAACTCCACTCCTTTGTCATACGCGTCGATGCCGCAGTGGCCGGTCTCGGCCGCTCCGGAGACGCACAGCTTGATTTGCAGATGCGCTTGCTTAGGATCCATTACACTTATTGTACCTCAAAAATCGATCTCTGCGCTCTCCCCCGCCTGTGGCGCGACCGCTTTGACGCTCAAAAAATCGCGGATGCGCTGCACAAGGAAGCCGGATGACGCCGGCTCGCCCATCACGACGAATACTTCTTTGATCGACGGCGCGGCTTTATTTACGAATTCGAGCAATTGCTCGCCGTCCATGTGCGCGGAGTAGCCGTAGTTCGCTTCGATGTGGCAATGCACCTGGATGTCGCGGCCCATGACGCGGACCTCGCGGTCGCCCTCGATAAGCCTGCGCCCGAGGCTCCCTGCCGCTTGATAGCCGACAATGAGCACCGTCGACTTCTCGTCCGGCAGCACCTGCTGATGGTAGGTATGCACGCGCCCGCCGTTGCTCATGCCCGAGCCGGCAAGCACGATCTTGGGCCCCGGCATCCGGGCCACGCGCGCGGACTCCTGGGGATCTTCGACGAAATGAAGTTCGGGGAACGAGAATATCTGCTCGCCCGCCTCCACGCGCGCACGAATCGGCTCGGAGAAGTACTGCGGGCATTTGAGATATGCCTCGGTGATCTTGGATGCGAGCGGCGAGTCGACATATACCGGCATCGAGGGGACGCGCTTCTCCATCATGAGGCTGCGGATCTCAAAGAGGAGGTCCTGCGTGCGCTCAGTCGAGAATGCCGGGATAAGCAGGGTGCCGCCGCGCGCAGCGGTATTTTCGATCGTATCT
>DASZPE010000056.1:0-10930 GCA_035550415.1 Minisyncoccota bacterium
TGGGAGAGCGCGGCGCCATGCTCGCCTCGATCGAGCGCATCCTCGAGTACCACCGTGAAGCGATGAAAGAACAGTCGCACGACTCGCTCTTTGCGGAGCTGGGTACCAGCGTGAGCGACATCGTGCTGCCGCCGGCAGCCCAGGTGCCGCTTGAGACGCGCCTCGTGTGGGAGAAAGAGTTGCTCGGCCTCTACGTCTCGGGCCACCCGCTCGACCGCTTTAAAGAAAAGCTCTCCAAGCGCCCGATGACGCTCGGCCAGCTCAAGCGCGATCTCGTGCCCGGCATGATGGTCGTCGCTGCCGGCATGGTGGAGGACGTGCGTACGATACTCACCAAGGGCGGCGATCAGATGGCATTTGTGAAGATCAGCGACTTCGACGGCAGCATTGAGGCGGCGATCTTCCCGCGCATCTACAAAGAATTCCACGAGATCCTCAAGCCCGAGAGCGTGATCGCCCTCAAAGGCCGCCTCAGCAACCGCAACGGCGAGATCTCCATGGTTGCCGACAAGCTCAAGGCGCTGTAGTTGTTTTTTTACGTTCTAATGGTATAATACTTTTCGGTACACAGCACATCGTTCTCAACGGGAGGCACGAATCATGCACAGCACCCAACGCCCTCGCCTTATCCACGACAGTCTGAAGGACGACCGGTTCCGCAAGGCAGCGAAGGCTATCGCCAACGCCGATCCTCAAGAAGGAACTATCACCGAAGGGATGCTCATCGAGTTTGAAGCGGCATACGTCCAATCGACCTATGTCCACGACATCAAGATCGAACACGCGGCGACCAAATTCCGCAACGCTCCCTCAAGCGGCAGGGGATCCATCGAGGCATGGGACGAGCTGCAGAGTCTCTGCAGCAGCATCGCATACCAGACCTTCTGATCAGGATTTCCGACAACACGGCCCGGCGCTCGCCTTGAGCTCCGGGTCGTAACTTTTCCACAGATGCATTCTGGCAAAACCTTTTCATGCGCGGGCATATGTGCGATAGTCGTGTGCAGTCGTTCCTTACGGGTAGCGGCTCGAACCAATTCTTTCATCAACACAAGGAACTGTTCGAGATGAAGAAAGTGGTATCTCTTGGAAAGAGGAAGAATGCTCTTCCTGTCGCCAAGGATCTCGCAGCGCAAGCGCAGCGATTCCTCGACGGCCTCAGCCACGAGCAGACCAGGGAATTCTTCAAAGAACTGGACCATTTCTGCAGGACGCTGCTCGACTCGTGCGAGGGCGATTTGGAGCATAAGCTCCAGACGGCTTACAACAAGCGGCGTGTGGTTAAAGCGCCGCGCACCGTCGCCTTCGAGATACACGTGCTCATGCAATTCTCAAACGGACACCGCAACCCCAAGCAGTACGACCGGGTTCGCCAGCTGCTCGCGGCAGTCGTCGCACTCCCGCAGTGCTGGGAATCGCAGCTGCTCAAGCGCTACGGATGAGCCTTATTCTGGCCCGGCCTCCCCTAGGAGGCCGGGCCATCGTCTTTCAAAATTTTTTAAAAGAGGTAGTATGACCTTTATATATGGAAGAACGCGATCATCGCACTATCGGCAAGGAGCTTGACCTCTTTACCTTCTCCGACCTTGTCGGCTCGGGGCTCCCGCTGTGGACGCCGCGCGGCACCATTGTCCGCCAGGAACTCGACCAGTTCATCTGGGAGATGCGCCGCGCGCGCGGCTACGAGCGCGTGACGATCCCGCACATCACCAAGAAGGACCTCTACGAGACGAGCGGCCACTGGGCCAAGTTCTCCGACGAGCTCTTCAAGATCACCTCGCGCGAAGGGCGACAGTACGCGATGAAGCCGATGAACTGCCCGCACCACACGCAGATCTTCGCGCGCCGGCCGTTCTCCTACCGTGAGATGCCGCAGCGCTATGCCGAGACGACCATGGTCTACCGCGACGAGCAGTCCGGCGAGCTGGGCGGCCTCACGCGAGTGCTCTCTATCACGCAGGACGACGCGCACGTCTTCTGCCGGTCGAGCCAGGTTAAAGAAGAGTTCCTCAAGATCTGGGACATTATTGATACTTTTTATAAAACCTTCGGCTTTACGCTGCGCGTGCGGCTCTCCTTCCGCGACCCGGCAGCGCCGGAGAAGTATCTCGGCACGCCGGAGATCTGGGAGCGCGCCGAGTCTGAGCTGCGCGCAATAGCCAAGGAGCGCGGCGCGGACGCCTTTGAGGGCCCGGGCGAAGCGGCGCTCTACGGCCCCAAGCTCGACTTCATGGCGCGCAACGCAGCGGGCCGCGAGTGGCAGGTCGCCACCATCCAGCTCGACATGAACATTCCCGAACGCTTCGACCTCACGTGCATCAATGAGAGCGGGCAGAAAGAGCGCATCGTGATGATCCATGCGGCAATCGCCGGCTCACTCGAGCGCTGCATCGCTGTGCTGCTGGAGCACTACGACGGCGCGCTCCCTACCTGGCTCTCGCCGGTGCAGGCGAGGGTGATCCCGATCGCTGCGGCGCATATCGACTACGCGCGCGAGGTACTTGCGCAGCTTGCGGCTGCCGGCATCCGCGCCGAAATCGACGACAGCAACGAGACGCTCGGCAAGAAAGTCCGCGAGGCCAAGACGTGGCGTGTACCCTACACGCTAGTGATCGGCGACAAAGAGATTGCCGACAAGGCCGCGAGCCTTGAAGGCCGCGAAGGCAAGCAGGGCGCACTCCCGATCGAAGAAATAATCTCAAAACTGAAAACGGAAATTTCAGAAAGAAAATAATCCGACGCAAAACCCCCGCCGAAACGGCGGGGGTTTTGCTGACAATATCTTGGAGGCTTACTCCCTTCTGCGTTCGCAGCGGGACATCCGCTTGGCTAATTACTTAGCGCGGTTGATCTGGCTGAGGATGAACGGATCGATCGCGTCATCCTGCGCTGCCGCCGGTGCAGCATGCGCCGGAGTGTGCTCGCTTGCGCGGAGCATGCCGGCGAGCGTGTGCATATCACTCGAGGAGAGGCCGGCGAGCGATACATTCTGGGAGACGTGCGCATCAGTGCCGAAGAGCGCCTTCTGGTACCAGCGGACGATGCTCATGTGCACGCGCTTGACCGCGATAAGGTAGGCGGCAAGGAGGCACCACGCGGCGAGGAAAGCCCAATAGAGCACCGTGCCGACAGGACCGAGGTCGAGGCCGGTGTACGGAACTGCCGAGAGGTTAATGTACGGAGCCGGGTTCTGATAGACCGGCGGCGGAACATACGTATTGATGTTCACGACCACCGAGCAGGTCACCTGCTGGCCGTTCTGGCCGACGAAGGTGGCGACATAGGTCGTGTTCTGGTTCGGGTAGATTACCTGCGATCCCTGAAGCGCGACATTGCCGATGCCGTTGTTGATCCAGCCCGAGGTCGCGTACTGCGAGGTCCAGGTGATTGTGACCGGCTGGCCGTATTGACCGTACTGGTACTGGTTGTAATTGTAAGAATTATTGTTGACGTAGATCGTGCACGACGGAGCGTTGTAGGACGGCGGAACGCAGTAAGGGTACGAGCCGGTATAGCCGGACGGACACGTCTGCGTCACGACATGCACGGTCGTATTGCACGTGACGGTGCGGTTGTCATTGGTCGAGAAGGTCGCCGTGTAGGTCGTGTCGCTCGACGGGTTTACGTAGGTAGAGCCGTTGAGCGCGATCGAGCCCACGGTTGAGAGCGTTGCGTAGCTCGCGTTCTGGCTGGTCCAGGAGAGCTTCACTTGCTGGCCGGGATTGATGGAGGTCTGATCGGCATAGAGGTTGCAAGTAGGAGCTGGCTTCTGCTTGACTGTCACCGTCTTGGTGCAGGTTACCGAGCCGCCGTTGCCGGAGACCGAGAGCGTGTACGTCTTGTTGTACGTAACATTCTGGTCAGTATAGGAGCCGTTTTTGCTGACGCTGCCCTGGCTCGAGAGCGTTACCGAGCTGGCATTGGTAGTAGTCCACGAGAGGTGTACATCGCTACCGTAGTCGATCTGCGAAGGGCTGGCATTGAGGGTACACGTAGGAGCCGGAGGAGGAATGTAGCCGCAGTTGAACGAGCAACCGCCACCCCCGCCGCCGCCCCCACAGTTCGACGTGCAGCCAGTGGAAGGAGTGTAATACGAGGTACCAACATAATCAGAACCCGAAGAATCATCCTGGAAATAGGAGGTTCCGACATAGTCATTATTGGAACCCGAACTACCGTAGTTAGAAGTACCTACATAGTCACTCGACGGGCTAGAACTGTAATAAGAAGTCCCGACATAGTCATAACCATCATCGGCTGCCTTTGCAGTTGCGAACGGAAATGCAATAACGGCAACAACAAAGAGTGCAGCAAATGCAGCAATCAAATGTCGATACGTTGTAGTAATAGTGGTCATAATTGCTAAACAATTAATAATTAACTCCCTTCGCGAGAGTCTGTTTAAGAACCTTTGTAGATTCCCAATCAGAAAGCAACGAAGAAATTATGCCCGGCGGAACGACTCAAGAGTCGTTCCGCCGAACACAGTGTGAACACAAGGTACTCAATGAAGCTTGGGGCATTTCCAGCCCGCATGCCAGAGATTCGGGACATGCGGATCTTTGACCCGCTTGTCCAGAATGCATCCTGGACGCGGCGGTGGTCCCGGATCCTGTCCCATGAAGTAGTAATCGTCGAGATGGTGGCCGAGGACGAGCTCGGCGCGATTCTTGAAGATTTGCATCTCGGCGTCGGTTGGCGGCGGAATATTGCTTCCCCCCGCCATAGCCGGCGCTACCGCAACTCCGAAGAGAATGGTAGCGAGCGCTGCACAACGTATCATGGTGGATTCTCCTTTCACGGATCGTTGGCGTAGAGACCGGAGAACTTGGCAAACACTGCCGCTTCGTCCGCCGTCGGGGATGTAATTGCCGAAGTCGGACGCGAATTTTGTGCGGCGACCTCAGCATTCGTTTGGCACGAGTCGTAGAAGGATTCGAGTTGTTCGTCCGACACCTTGTCGAGGTTGTCGGCGTTGAACGCCTCTTGGTCCTTCGCGTCCAGATGGCACTTCGCCGAAAGGCGATCGAGCCACCAGACCATCCGCTCGTGCGGATCCTTCGGCGGTGAAGCCAAAGTGTCATCCGTCGTTGCAGGAGGCGTCGATGATGACGCATCCGGCTGCGGTGCTGCCGCTTGCGGCGCGGGCATTGCTGCCTTGACCGCATCCAGCTTGGTCGACAGGTCGTTGACCTGGCTCGCAAGCGTGGTAGCAGCGGCTTCATCGCCAGACTGTTTGGCAGTCAGCGATGCAACCGCTGCAGCGTTCTGGTCGGCCTTGTCGCTCGCGGCTTTCGCCGCAGCTTCAAGAGCCGCCTGCCGCTGGTCCGACGCATCCTCCCTGGCTGCGAATTGCTTCGCTGCCTCAGTGAGGTCGGCTGATGCCTTCTGGCCGAGGGCAGCCACCTTCTGGTCGACATCGGCCTCGGTCGCGAAGTTCTTCGCGGCGAGTGCAGAGTCGATCATGGGCGGCACCTTCTGGGTGATCTCGGTGTCGGCAGCGGTTGTAGCCGCAATCGACACGTAATCGTTCGCCATCGAGGTCACCCTCGGCTGGAATATCCATGCGGCGATCACCAGAACGACGATCATCAGAAAGAAGGCCGCGAGGACGTGAACCCAGTGTACTTGCTTCCAAGTTCCCATCTCGGGATCTCCTTCTGGTTCAGGTTGACTGACGACGGCTAGCGGTTGATCTCCGCCAGCGCTGCCTTGTTCATCTGCTCGAATGGCTCCTGGAGCAGGCCCATGACCTGCTCCTCGAGTTCCAAAGGGGCGTCTTCAAGCTCCTTTTCGAGCTTGGCGACTTGGCTCTGGAACTCTGAGAGCTGAGCTTCGAGTTCGAGAACACGCTGTTGTTCCTTCCTCCCTTCCGTCTGAGCCCTTTCGAGCTCGACCGTCAGGTCGCCGATCTTGCCGAGCAGCTCGGCCTTGCGGGCTTTCGCTTCAGCAACGACCGCGTCCAAACCCTTCTTATGAAGGTCCCGGATAGTCTGAGCCATTGCCTGCTGATGAGGCAGACTCTTGGTGTCTGGCATTTGGTACCTTTCTGTCCCTTTCGGGACGGTTTGAATCAATGTACTGATACTCCAGTTTCGTCCTCGCGAGCTTTCGCTCGCGGAAATTGGGGTCCTTCTAGCAATTGCTTGCGAGGACGTACGTGCCCGTCTCCAAGGGTTACTTGGAGCCGAGCTCGTATGTCCCAACAAAGTCTGCGGTGACAATGAAGCGGTTGCTCTTGGTGGCAAAGGAGTCGCAGGTGATGAGGACAAGGTGCTTGCCGGTTGAGGGCAGTTCTACCACATCCTGCGTAGCATCAGCAACCTTCACGCCCGTTACGGCGTAGCGATATTCCGTCGTACCCGAGTAGACGCTGATGGTCTGCCCGCTCTTGAGGTTTTGGATGCCGTCGAAGGTCTTGTAGTACTGGTGATACACGACCGGGAGATACGACGAGTGGCCGAAGATGAGCACCGTACCGTCGACGCCAAGCTGGGCCGAGGTCGGGTAGCGCACCGCGCCCTGGGTGAGCGCATCATCGAGCGTATCAACGTTGGTCGACGTCGGGTTGACCACGGTCGCGTCAAGATTGATGTCCTTGGCGACTACGCGCACCGGCAGCTCCGGCGAAGCAGGCTTCGACGGGATATTGGTGCTGCGCGAAGCAACATCGTTTTGTGAATGATCGGGCAGCGCATCCACGATAGCAAGGAAGCTGTAGGTAAGCACAAAGAGCAGCGCGAAGGTTGCCCAGAAGGCCAGCGTGCGCGAAGTCTTTTTCCCGGTGTCGTGATTGGTTGCCATAGAAATATGCCCTACCGAATACTCGGCCAGGCCACACTATAGCCTGTTTTCAAGGGCTGAATATAGCTTATACCAAAAGTTGACTTTTGTCAAGTTCTATACTTGACATGTAGGAGAGGCTATGATACGATGCCGCCGTATCACTTATCAGGGCATTCGTAATTAATTTTACCGTATGGACGAACAATCTAGCTGGCGAGACACGCTTTTGCGCACGGTCGCACTGCTTGGCCTCATCTTGGTGCTCCTCTTGGGCGCCTGGGGCATTATTTTGCTTGCCTTTAATCTCTCATCCGTCGTCTCGACGGTCGGCGACAGCGTCGCATCGCTCGTGACGGGCGGCCACAGCGGCAGCTCGCAGGAGTCGCTCGCTGTGAGCGCTCCGACGTCGGTCACCTCCGGCACGCCGGCAACGATCTCGTGGTCGCACCAGAACGCGAGCGGCCAGTACAGCTACGCGCTCTCGTACGCATGCCAGACCGGCCTCTCGATGAAAGCGCCGACTCCGGCCGGCCAGTATCAGACGGTCCCCTGCGCGACGCCCTTCAATTATGTCGGCGCTTCGCAGAGCATGACGGTTATCCCTGCGGTCACCGGCACGGCGCCCGCTACCGCCTCCTTCGTCGTCACGGCAACCCGCCTCTCCGACGGCACGGTTAGCGCATCGGCATCGACCGATGTCGCCGTGAACCCGGCCTCCAGCCAGCCCGCGCATACCGGCAGCACCGGTTCCGGTTCCACCTCTTCCGGCACGGCGAGCAACGGCGGCACCTACATCCCTGCGGCGCACACGACGACGCTCTATGGCTACCCTGACCTGAGCGTCAGCATTATCTCCGTGACGCAGATCCCCACCTTCGCCTACCCGGGCCGCACGCAGGTGCAGTTCCAGGTAACGAACGTCGGCACCAACATCGCGCGCGCGGGCTGGAACTTCATCGCGCAGCTTCCGCTCCAGGCGCCGTACAGCCAGTACGTCTCCCAGACGCAGCAGGCGCTCTACCCGGGCGACAGAATCGTCTACACGCTCACCTTTGACAACCAGACGACGTACAACCCGAACCAGGTCTGCACGCAGCAGTACCCGAACTACAACTGCAACAACACTTATCCGTACAATTACAATCAGTATCCGTACAATAACGGCGGATATACGGGCCAGCCGTGCTACAACTACAACGGCTACCAGAATATTCAGGTCCCTTGCTTGGATAGCAACGGCAACCCGATCGTCTACAGCTCGAATACCTATCCGTACAACTACAACCAGAATTACGGATACCAGTATCCGACGTACGGCCGCACGGTAACTATTACCGTCGATCCGCAGAACTACATCCTCGAGACCAACGAGGCCAACAATACGGTCACGACCCAGACGTTCTAATCTCTCAAACAAGGTCGGCAAAAACTCCGGCATATGAGGCCGGAGTTTTTGTTTAGCAGTTGAGGCAGTAGCCGGGGTGGTCGACCGGCTCGCTGCTGTGCGCGCGGCACGGGCCGCTGACGCAGTAGTACACGGCGCTGTAATAATCGAAATTCTGCGCCCATGGCTCGTCGGGGAATTGGCATTGATCAGGCGCGTTGGCGGGACAGAAGCGGATGCTGATCTGGTACACCTGGGCATAGGGCGGATATGACAGGTCGCTCGGCGCCCACGCATCCCAATCGTAGACGCTGCCGGGCCACGGAGCGTTGGGCCAGTTGTTGCCGCTGAGGTAGGCCTCGAGCCCGGGCGGCAAGCCGCGATTGGCGTCGGGAGGATAATTACCGTGGTCGTTCGCATACATCTCGAGCGCCGTGTCGAGGCTGCGCATCTCGACCTTCGAGCGCGCAAGGTACGCGCTCTCCTTCGCTTTGCCGAAAAAGGGGAACAGTATCGCGGCCAGTATGCCGATGATGGAAATAACGATGAGGAGCTCGATCAGCGTGAACCCCTCCCATACATCCTGACCCGGCTTGCGAGCAAACAGCTTCCTCCCTTGCCGGCGCGCGACCGCAACGCATATCGTGACGAATACCATCCCGCCTACCGCCATCGCGCGAGTGGTAGAGGTGACAAAGCCTAAGCTATCAAAGTAGACAAGGTAGATCGGCACCGTCGCATACAGCGAGGTCGCCAGCCCTCCGATAAAGGTAATCGGATACCAGCCGAGCGGAGAACGTTTCTTCGTACGGTTCACGTACGATTAGTATATATCGAAATAACCGCTAGATATCCAAATTGGCAAGCTTCGCGTTGCTCTGGATGAAGGTTTTGCGGCTGGAGACATCCTCGCCCATGAGGATATCGAAGACCTGGTCCGCGTCTTGCGCGTCGTCTATGGTCACCTGCTTGAGCACGCGATTGGCGGGGTTCATGGTCGTCTCCCACAATTCTTCAGGGTTCATCTCGCCCAAGCCCTTGTAGCGCTGGATACGGACCTTGCTCGACGACTTCTTGGCGGTTGCCTCTTCAGCTTCTGAAGCTTCCTCGGCCGGCTCTTCGCTGCCGTCGCTCTCTTCTACGACGTCGACATCTTTGCCGAGGATCTTGGACTTTTCTTCATCGGTATAGGCGTACAGTACCTCCTTCCCCTTCTTGATCTTGTAGAGCGGCGGCTGCGCGATGTAGACGTACCCGCCGTCGACGATGGGGCGGAAGTGGCGGTAGAGGAGCGTGAGCAGGAGCGTGCGGATGTGCGCGCCGTCGACGTCGGCATCGGTCGCGAGGATGATCTTGTGGTAGCGGAGCTTCTCGATATCAAACACGTCGCCGATCGCGGTGCCGAGCGCCACCACGAGGTTGCGGATCTGCTCGGAGGCGATCATCTTGTCGAGGCGCGCGCGTTCGACATTTAAGATTTTGCCGCGCAGCGGGAGTATCGCCTGCGTCTTGCGGTCGCGGCCCATCTTGGCGCTGCCGCCGGCCGAGTCGCCCTCTACCACGAAGAGCTCCGACTCGCTCGCGTCGCGGCTCTGGCAATCGGCCAGCTTGCCGGGCAGGCTCATGCCCTCCAGTGCGCCCTTGCGCAAGACAGAGTCTTTGGCAGCCTTCGCCGCCTTGCGCGCTTTGAGCGCGAGTACCGACTTCTGGATGATCGCTTTGGCGTCGTCGGGATTCTCTTCAAGGAAGAGCGAGAATGCCTCGCCGAAGGCCGTCTCGGTGGCGCCGCGCGCCTCGACGGAGCCAAGCTTGCCCTTGGTCTGGCCCTCGAACTGGATTTCGTGCATCTTGACCGAGACGACTGCGGTGAGGCCCTCGAGCACGTCCTCGCCGGTGAAATTCTCCTCGCTGTCTTTCACGCCGCCGCCCTTGCGCGCGTAGGCGTTGAGCGTACGCGTGAGGGCGGTCCTGAAGCCGGTCACATGCGTGCCGCCCTCGTTGTTGAAGATGTTGTTAGCGAAGGCGAAGAGGCGCGTCGTGATGTCGTCGACATACTGGAGCGCGACTTCGACATCGACGCCGTCGACCTCCTTCTCGATATAAAAGATATTCTTGTGGATCGGCTTCTGGTAGCGGTTGTGGAAGGAGATGAGCGAGCGCAACCCTCCTTCGAAGTAAAATGTCTGCGAAGGCGAGGCCGTGAGATAATCGCGTAGATACAATTCTTTGCCGATGTCAGTGAACTTGAGGCCAGACTCGCGCGCGTCGATGATCGTAATGCGCAGACCCTTCACGAGGTAGGCCTGCTCGCGCAAGTGAGAGACGATCTTATCGAAATCAAAGTCGGTCTTCTCAAAAATAGTCGCGTCGGGCGTAAATGAGGTAACGGTGCCGACAAGCTTGCTCGGGCCGACCTTCTTGACCGCGGCCTTCTTCTTGCCTTGCGCATAGTCCTGCACGTACGCGGCCCCGTCGCGATGCACCTCGACGCGCATCCAGGTCGAGAGCGCGTTGACGACCGAGGCACCCACGCCGTGGAGGCCGCCGGAAACTTTGTAGCCCTCGCCGCCGAACTTGCCGCCCGCATGGAGCGTCGTCATGATGGTCTCAAGCGCGGAGACTTTGGTCTGCTTGTGGGTGTCGACCGGGATGCCGCGGCCGTTGTCGGCGACACGCACGATGGTCGAGTTATCAGCGCCCGGCAAAAGCACGACTTCGATATCGTTGGCAAAGCCGCCCATCGCCTCGTCGCGCGAGTTG
>DASZPE010000057.1:0-3566 GCA_035550415.1 Minisyncoccota bacterium
CCAGTCGCAGATCGACCAGAGTACGCAGCAGATCGACCAGCTGAAGCAGGAAATCGCGCAGCTGCAATCCCAGCTCAACACTACGACCGCGCAGAAGGCTACTTTGCAGAACGCGATCAACGCGCTCAACCTCAATATCCAAAAGATCCAGAAGTCCATCAGCCTGACGCAGACGCAGATCAAGCAGCAAGACCTCGAGATCGGCACGCTCCAGGACAACATCGGCGATACAACCGAGAAGATCTCCGCCTCCGAGTCGCAGATCGCCGACTCGCTGCGCGAGCTTGACTCGCTCGACAACCAGCCGCTCATCGTGACGCTCCTCAGCGGCGGCTCGCTGTCATCATTCTTCGACGAGGCGACGACGCTCGAGTCCTTGCGCACGAGCCTCGAGCAGCGCATTACGACGCTCAGCGGCCTCAAAACCGATCTCCAAAGCGATGAGAGCGCCGCGCAGGACAAGCGCAACCAGCTGGCAAGCCTCAACACCAACCTCGGCCAGCAGAAGCAGAGCCTTAGTATCGCCAAAGACTCCCAGACCCAGCTTCTTACCCAGACCAAGAATCAGGAAGCAGCCTACCAGGCCCAGATCGCGCAGAAGCAGGCCGAGGAAGCGAAGTTCGAGTCCGACCTCCTTACCTACCAGGCGCAGCTCGGTCTGTCGGTGACGCCGGGCAGTCTCCCCGCGCCACATCCGGGCGTGCTCGCTTGGCCGCTCGACAATATCCGCATCACGCAGTACTTCGGCAATACCGACTTCGCAACGCAAAACCCGCAGATCTACAACGGCAAGGGCCATACCGGCCTCGACCTTGCGGCGAGCCCCGGCACGCCGGTCAAGGCTGCAATGGACGGCGTCGTGCTTGGCACCGGCAATACCGACCTGACATGCCCGGGCGCCTCCTTCGGCAAATGGGTGTTTATCAAGCATCCAAACGGCCTTTCGACCCTCTATGCGCACCTCTCCTCCTTTGCCGTGCAGCAAGGCGACATCGTAAAGACCGGCCAAGTGATCGCCTACTCCGACACGACCGGCTACGCTACCGGCCCGCACCTCCACTTCGGCGTCTATGCGTCGTCCGGCTCCGAGATCGCCTCTTTCGCAAGCTCTGGCTGCAAAGGCAAGACCTACACGATGCCGGTAGGGGACGTGACGGCCTACCTCAACCCGCTCTCCTACCTCCCAGCCGTGCCTGGCCAATAGCCAAGAGAGGGGCAGGGGATATCAACACCCCCTCCTTTCAACCCAGCCTAAAGAGTTCATACTTAGTAGTAAGCGGGAGGTCGAGCCGCAGTAGCTATCTAGCATACTGGTATTTCTGTACATATATCTATGAAATCTCTCTCAACAATCGGTGCGATTCTTCTTATTGTCGGCGCCCTGAACTGGGGCTTGGTCGGTCTCGGCGGCTTCATGAACTCGAACTGGAACGTCGTCAACCTCCTCCTCGGTTCCTGGCCGTCAGTAGAGTGGATCGTCTACATTCTCGTTGGCCTCGCGGGCATCATGGCCCTCGTCAATTGGAAGAAGATGATGTCGATGATGTAATCGTCGGTGTATCGCTCGTTCGCAAAAATCTCCCCAACCGGGGAGATTTTTGCTATACTGGAGCCTTCATGCACGCAATCGATATCAAGGGCCTCACCAAGACCTACCAGGGCGGCACGCAGGCCCTCAAGGGGGTCGACCTCGCCGTAGAAGAGGGCGACTTCTTCGCGCTGCTCGGCCCCAATGGGGCAGGGAAGACGACGATGATCGGCATCATTACCACCTTGGTGACCAAGACCTCCGGCGAGGCACGCGTCTTCGGCCACCCGGTCGACCGCGAGCCGGTAGGAGCCAAGGTAAACATCGGCCTCGTGCCGCAGGAGTTCAACCTCAATATCTTTGAGAAGGTGATTAATATCATCGTCGACCAGGCCGGCTTCTACGGCATACCGCGCGCGGAGGCCATTGCTAAGGCCGAGCCGATCCTCCGCGACCTCGGCCTCTGGGAGAAGCGCAACGAACCATCCCAGAAGCTCTCGGGCGGCATGAAGCGCCGCCTCATGATCGCCCGCGCGCTGATCCACTCTCCCCGGCTGCTCATCCTCGACGAGCCGACTGCCGGCGTCGACGTGGAGCTGCGCCGCAGCATGTGGGAGTATCTGCGCCGCATCAACAAAGAGGGCACGACTATCGTCCTCACGACCCATTACCTCGAGGAGGCCGAGCAGCTCTGCCGCAATCTTGCCGTCATCAACCACGGCAAGATCGTCGAGCGCGACTCCATGCAGGCGCTCCTCCAGAAGCATGGCGAGAAGAAACTTGAGGATATTTACCTCGGCCTCATCGGCGAGACCGTTGCCGCATAACCATATGACACCGCACAAGATTTGGACCGGATATTACACGATGATACGCCGCGAAGTGGTGCGGATCTTCCGCATCTGGTCGCAGACCATCCTCCCGCCGGTCGTCACGACCTCGCTCTATTTCATCGTCTTCGGCACATTTATCGGCTCGCAGCTCTCGGCGATCCATGGCTTCTCGTACATACAGTTCATCGTGCCGGGCCTCATCATGATGTCGGTCATCACGAGCTCGTATATGAACACGGTCTCGACCTTTTACTTCGCCAAGTGGACCCGCAACCTCGACGAGATCCTGGTGTCGCCGATGCCCGACTGGGTCGTCATCGCCGGCTTCGTGAGCGGGGGCATCCTGCGCGGGCTCATCGTCGGCGTTGCTGTGCTCGGGGTGTCGCTCTTCTTTACGCACCTGGTCATCTACAACGCCGCGGTGCTTATTGTGGCGCTCGTCCTTACCTCGCTTATGTTCTCGCTGGGCGGCCTCATCAACGGCGTCTTCGCCAAGGGCTTTGACGGCATGTCGATCGTGCCGACCTTCGTGCTCACGCCGCTCACCTACCTCGGCGGCATCTTCTACTCGATCTCGCAATTCCCGCCCTTCTGGCAGAAGGTGTCGCTGTTTAACCCGATCCTCTATATGATCAACGCCTTCCGCTACGGCTTCCTCGGCGTGTCGGATGTGCCGATCTGGATCTGCTTTACGGTGCTGCTCGGCTTTACCGCGGCGTTCGCGATCGCGGTCGCCTATCTCTTCAAAAAGGGGATCGGGATGAAGAATTAGCTTCAGCTCAAGCCCCACGTCCTTTTGGCGGGCTTGTGCCACTGGGCAAGTTTGGACGCCTCGCGCTCGAGCATTGAGGCGCGCCGCGCGCGACGCAAGATACTTTTTGGCGCAACAGGGTAGTGCGGCGAGGCATCGAGCGTCTCGGCCAGCCAATCAAGGCTTCCCTCACTCGTGACCCAGCACTCGGGTGCAACCTTTGATAGGTCAAAGGGTTTGGAATACGCGTAAAGGGTTTTGCGGCCGGTCGTCGGCAAGAAGTACTCGTGGAAGTAGCTCATCGCGAGCTCCCGCACGCTTTTATAAACCGGGTCGCGCCAGCGCAGCACCGGATGGTTGGTCTTGCTGATCGCACCCCAGAGACTTTCTTTTCTCCCGCCCCGTAAATTCTTTCTTCCGGAATTGCCGCGAGAAGTGTGGCGAATATTTTCTT
>DASZPE010000058.1:0-9156 GCA_035550415.1 Minisyncoccota bacterium
AAGGTCAGCTGGCCCACGAACGGGTCGGCCTGGAGCTTGAACGCGAGCGCACAGAACGGCTCGTCGTCGCTTGCGTGGCGCTCCTTGGGGTCGCCCGACTTCGGGTCGGTACCGGTTACCGGCGGGAGGTCTACCGGGCTCGGCAAATAGTCGACGACGGCATCGAGTACGAGTTGCACGCCCTTGTTCTTGAGCGCGGAGCCGGTATAGACCGGGAAAATTTTATTATTGATAACTGCCTTGCGCAGCGTAGCCTTAAGTTGTTCGAGCGTCGGCTCCTTGCCGTCGAGGTACGCGGTCATGAGCGCATCGTCGTGCTCGACAATAGCCTCGATGAGCGTGGCGCGATACTTCGCCGCGTCTGCCTTGAGGTTCTCGGGGATTTCGCCCTCGATCACTTCGTCGCCCATCGCGCCCTCAAAGTGGTACGCCTTCATCGTGAGGAGGTCGACGACGCCCTCGAAGTCGCCCTCGGCGCCGATCGGGATCTGCATGCGCACGGCATGCTTGGTAAGGCGGTCGAGAATAGAGGCGTACGACTTCTCGAACGATGCACCCATGCGGTCCATCTTGTTGATGAAGCACACTCTTGGCACGTTCGCCTCGTCGGCGTAGCGCCAGTTGGTCTCGGACTGCGGCTCGACGCCGGCCACGCCGTCGAAGACCACGACCGCGCCGTCGAGTACGCGCATGCTCCGCTTCACCTCGACGGTGAAGTCGATGTGCCCCGGAGTGTCGATGATATTAAAGCGGAATTTCTTGGAGGCGTCTTTCTTGTCGGGCTCATTGGTGCGCGACCAGAAGCAGGTGATGGCCGCCGCGGTGATGGTGATGCCGCGCTCGCGCTCCTGCTCCATCCAGTCGGTGGTAGTCTCGCCGGTGTGCACCTCGCCGATCTTGTGCTGGGCGCCCGTATAGTAGAGCACGCGCTCAGACGTGGTCGTCTTGCCCGCATCGATGTGCGCAATGATGCCGAAGTTGCGGACCTTCTCCAGGGGATAATCTCGTGTTGGCATGCTATATAACTATACTTGGAAAAAAATAAGCGCCCGAGGCGTACTTATAAGATACTAGAAATTGAGGAAAAAGCAAATAAAGAGGCCGCGGGGGTAAGAATCCCGCGGCCTCGGCTGTTGTTCAAGAGCTCATCTCGATAGCATGTGCGGTGCGATCAACGATCCCTTCAATCTGGGCGCGGTTATCGCCTTGGGCCATGATACGGATGACCGGTTCGGTACCAGACTCCCGCACCAGGAAACGCCCCTTACCCGTAAGCGACTGCTGGCCCACGGTCAGCAAGCGTTTAACGTCGGAGCGCTCCAAAGGCTTAGTGCCCTTTTTGTAGCGCACGTTGCGCAAGACCTGCGGCACCGGGTCAAAGAGGTGGAACACCTCGCTCGCCGGACGTCCTGCCTTCTTGAGGATGGCAAGCGCCTGCAGGCCTGCGATGAGGCCGTCTCCGGTAGTCGAGTAATCCGAACAGATGATGTGCCCGGACTGCTCTCCGCCGAGATTGAAGCCATGCTCTTGCATCGCTTCATTCACATACCTATCGCCAACCGACGTGTGAACGACCTTGATGCCGAGGCTACCGAGGTAGCGGTCGAGACCGAGGTTGGACATCACCGTCACTGCCACACCGCCGCGCAAACGCCCGGCAACAGAGAATGACGATGCGATGGCTGCGATGATCTGGTCGCCATCGACGACCTGGCCCTTCTCATCGACGATGATGACACGGTCGGCGTCGCCATCGAGCGCGATGCCCAGATCGGCCCGCTCGATGAGCACCTTCGCCGCGATAGTGCGCGTGTAGGTGGAGCCGACCTCGTCGTTGATGTTGGTGCCGTTGGGCTCAACACCGATTGCCTTCACGCGCGCGCGCAGCTCCCGAAGAACCCACGGAGCGACCTTGTGGGCCGCACCGTTGGCGCAGTCGACGATCACCTTGATACCCTCGAAGGAGGTATTGCGAGGGAGAGTCCGCTTTGCAAACTCGACGTACCGCCCCTGGACTTCGTGGATGCGCTCGGCTCTGCCGAGGCTTCCCGGAGGCGCCAGGTACGGAGAGAGATCGGCGTCGATAAGACGCTCGATTTCCGCTTCCAGCGAGTCGGGCAGCTTGTGGCCGTCCGAGCCGAAGATTTTGATGCCGTTGTCCTGGTAGGGGTTGTGCGATGCCGAGATCATGACCCCGATATCGCACCCCATCGAGGATGTAAGCATCGCGATCGCAGGCGTCGGCAAGGGCCCCGTGAGGAGCACATCGACGCCAACCGCGAGAAAGCCGGCGGTGATCGCATTCTCGATCATGTATCCCGACTCTCGGGTGTCCTTGCCGATGATGACTTGATGGCGATGCTTGCCGTTGTTCTTCATAAACACAGCGCCTGCCGCCATGCCAACACGCATCGCAAGATCTACCCTGAGTTCAGCGTTGGCGAGCCCGCGGATGCCGTCCGTGCCGAAGTGGCGACGGAAGACGGACTTCCCTGCGTTCGGTTTCTTCATTGAACGTACTCCCTTCTGATTATGTGAATCGAAGAATCCGCCGGGAACAATAGAATTGTTCCCGGCGGATGTCAATTAATCTCTCTATGTAGAAAATTACCACGCGAAGTGGGCGAAGGCTTTGTTGGCCTCGGCCATGCGCAGCGTGTCATCGCGCTTCTTGATGGCAGAACCCTCGTTGTTGGCTGCCGCCATGATCTCGGCAGCGAGCTTCTCGGCCATTGGCTTGCCCTTCCCGCCGCGCGCGGCGATAAGGATCCAGCGGAAGGCCAGAGCCATCTTGCGCTCGGGGCGAACCTCGCGCGGCACCTGGTAGTTGGCGCCGCCGACGCGGCGGGAGCGGATCTCCATCGCCGGCCCGACGTTGCGGATCGCGGTCTCGAAGAGCTCGACCGGGTTCTCAACCTTGGCCTTCTCCTTGATAATGTCGAGTGCATCATAGACAACCTGGCGCGCGGTCGACTTCTTGCCGTCGAGCATGACGGAGTTGATGAACTTCTCGACGCGGACAGAATTGTACTTCATGTCCGGGCCGACGATATTGCGATTTTTGACGGGGCGACGCATAGAAAAAGATTATTGGAATTAGGACTTCGGCTTCTTGCCGCCGTAGCGCGAGCGGCTGACGCGGCGCTTCTCGAGGCCGGATGCGTCGAGCTTGCCGCGCACGATCTGATAGCGGACGTTGATATCCTTCACGCGGCCGGCACGCACAAGCACCACCGAGTGTTCCTGGAGGTTGTGGCCCTCGCCCGGGATGTAGGCGGTGATCTCCTGGCCGTTGGTGAGGCGCACGCGCGCGATCTTGCGGATAGCGGAGTTCGGCTTGCGGGGCGTGGTGGTCGTTACCTTGGTGCAGACGCCGCGCTTGAAGGGGCTGGGGTAGAAGACCGGGCGGTTCTTGAGCACATTAAAGCCGCGACCGAGGGCGGGCGACTTGGACTTGCTAGTGCGGTTTTTGCGACCCTTGCGGACCAGCTGTGATATGCGTGCCATCTTTCAATTAAAAACGCCCGGAAGGCGTTGGCAACACTCTACTATATATGAGCTATCTCTGCAAATCCGCCGCGCGTACAGCCTAGATTTCCTGGTAGGAAGGCACGATGGTGACGGTTTTCTGGAGGGACACTGATGTACCGTCGGATGCTTTGCAAGACAAGGTAAAGGTTGTCTTTGAGGGTACCGTTATCGAAGCGCCGGTTAAGTTCGTCCAGCTGGTGCCGCTCTGGTCCCACGGCGAAGGAAGGTTTGAAATGGTTGGCGAAGCGGTAATCGAACACGTATTAGTGGAAGCAAGATTTTCTATATCCCAATATAGTTTTATCGATCCGCCGCTGCGCACCGTTGAGGGCAACACATTGAAGGCGCAGCCCGGCGCGGAGGGCAAGGTATTGTTTGAGCACAGTGAAACGGTGGGCAGAGCGACGGTGATTACGCACTGGTTCGCTTGAGCGCTCCATCCGTAGCCGGTTGCGCACGGCTGGCAGATCCCCGTAGTGGCAGCATCTGATGCGGCGTGCGCAGGAATGCTGCTCTGGAGCCCGTCCGTGTCGGTGCAATAGTCGACCTGGCAGACGCCGTGGGCGTCTTGCGCGTACCCGCTCTGGCAGGTGCTGCAATTAGTACCCGCCGCATGGGGGTCGGTGCAGCTTGCGGTAACTTGCACCGAGCCGCTGTAGCTATTCCATGCGGGATACAGCGTCGTCTGAATCGACGGATAGAAGATATAGGTTCCGGGCGACGTGGGAGTAACGGTTGTCGTCTTATCGAGCGAGGGCGGGGTCTCGCTTATTCCCGAAAGTTTGTTGAGTGCGCTGTCGATAATACTCGTCTTCACCGCGCTGTCGCCCGACTTCACCTGGAAATTGGCATGCAGCGTGACCGTGTTCCCCACCGTCGTGCTTACCGCTTTGCCGTAGCCTGAGGCGTTCGCCTCTATCTGTGCTACCGGTGTATTAGCGCCCACAGGATTAACCGTAAGCGACAATACCGGCCCTAACGGGTCACCGGCCTCGGTGGGCTTACATTGCAAATAGTACGTCTTGCTCGTGCTCGGCGCATAGATCGTGGTGTAATTTTTTGGCGAAGCCGAGGTGCTGAAATTGGTCGAGGATGAGGTATTAAAGAGATTCTTATCCGTGTTGTCCCCGGTAACCCAGCATTGATTTAACCCGAACACTCCGCATTCGTCGGTGAACCACTGCCGCTGAGACGGCGTGCACGCCCACTCAAGGGTAAGCGGAGTGCCCGGAGTCGCGGAGAGAGCGGGTGCCTGCGTGACGGTGCTTGTCCAGGCACCGCTGCTATCCCAATCGACATTATGTCGCGACTGCGCGGTTTGGGACTGGAAATACGTTGTTGCTCCGTTTGCAGTATTAGCAGGATCAAAAATGCTGAACACGCCATACGTTGTCTGATATCCGTCACGAGCGCACGTCTCTTTGA
This sequence comes from Minisyncoccota bacterium, assembly GCA_035550415.1. Classification (GTDB taxonomy): domain Bacteria; phylum Patescibacteriota; class Minisyncoccia; order Phycocordibacterales; family SBAW01; genus GWA1-54-10. The sequence goes on from DASZPE010000058.1 coordinate 4,957, forward strand.
TGCTTGAACCGTCCGTGCATCCTAAGGGAGCCGGCCAGCCATTAAGGACCAGGTTGGTGCCGTCGATCCCCGCATTGCGCCCGTCGTCCGAGCCAAAGGAGGGTAGCTTGCGTATTGCGGCGTAATAGTAATTGCTTTGCGCTGTCGCGCTCTGCGAAATAGTGCTCAGAGGCGCCTGACAAGTCATGGTATACGTAGCAGGATCAACTTTTGGTTGCGCCTGAAGGCTGCCGCTCAACCCTACGAGCGCTGAAGAAAGGTTTGGCCCGCTCAAATTACAGAGGTTTGCGTACTGTACATTCCATGACAGCGTTGACGTGCCGTCGAGCATTGAGGCAGTGAGCGATATGCTGGGAGGAGGATACACCGTCACCGTCGTTGAAACGCTTTCCGTATCGTTGGTCTTGTCGGTACACGTGAGCGTGTAAGTCGTGGTCTGCGTAATCGGCTGCACCTGGCCCATGTTGCTCTGGCCGTCGGTGTGCCACGGCGGCATGCCGTACGCCGCGAGCGGAGCAGTCGGAGAAATGGCCGCTTCAAAGGTGACGTTGCTCGTGCCGCCAATGAGGTACGCTCGGTACCCCGCAAATACGAATTGCTGATACCCTGGGCTGCTCGGGATATTCATCCCCGTATCAATCCAGACATAGGGGTTGGAGGTCGAGGCGGTGTAGATATTCGTGTCGCCATACCCGCCGAACAGGTACATGTTGTTGCCGATGATGGCTAGTTGTGATGCGTAGGGGTTATTGGGGAGCGATCTGCTCGCTTTCGTCCATACATAGGGGTTGGAAGTCGAGGCGGCATAAATGGCCGAAGTGCCGCCGCTTCCGCTCCAGCCGCCAAACAGATACATGCTCTTACCCACGATCGCCAATTGCGAGACTCCCAGGCTGTCCGGGAGAGATTTGCTGGCAGTCTTCCATACATAGGGGTTGGAAGTTGAAGCGGTATAGATGGCGTTCGTTACGCCGGCGCCCGAATTTATAATCCCGCCAAACAGATACATGCTGTCGCCGATAATCGCCAGCTGCGAATTCATAAGCGCTGCAGGCAAGGTCTTCTTGGTATCGACCCACACGGTTGGGTTCGAGGTGGAGGCGGCGTAGATGTTTGCGACCGGATTTCCGACCTGCCCGCCCAGGAGATACATACTGTTGCCGACTATCGCCAGCTGCGATGCTTCCAGCTTTGCGGGAAGGGATTTGCCCGTGGACACCCACTTCATCGGGTTACTGGTGGAGGCAGTATAAATAGTTGCATCCCCTTGTCCGCCGAACGCATAGAGATTATTCCCTATCGCGGCTATCTGCGAATCGCGGATAGTGCCCGGCTGCGTCAGCATGGTATTGGCCCAGTTGGTTGGGTCAGCTGATGGAGCATCAGTAATGATCAGATTGGTTGCCCCATACTTTGAATTGCCGTTATTCCAATATCCTCCTATGAAATATAGTGCTCCGCTCGTCGAAGTGGCGATGCCCGGACTCTGGAGTTCTCCATACGGGACAGGTAGGAAGCGGCCGGTATCGGTCCAGGTAAGCGGGTCGAGCACGGAGGCGGTATAGATGTGCTGGACATTGCCGTACCCATCGTAACCGCCGTAGAGATAAAGCGTGGTCCCGTCGTTAAAAAGAGTCATGATGATGCCGGCAGCCGGTATAGTCTTGCCCGTATTCACCCAATTGGTGGGGTCTGAGACGGGCGCACGGTAGATAGCCTGGTCGTTCTTGCCGTTCCCTATGTAGCCGCCGCCAAATGAATAAATATAGTCGCCAACAACTGCAAGATTTGTCCCGTAGTCGGCATTAAAAGGTGTCGTTTTGGCGCTTTTTGCCCACGAGGTCGGGTCGGAGGTTGAAGCCGTCATGATGTAATTACCCTCTCCGCCCATAAGGTACATGTCGTTCCCCAGTATTATCAGATTGGCATAGACGGGCTTATAGTTTTTTGGATAGGGTATCGATTTGCCGGTGTCGATCCAATGAGTGGGGTTGGACGTCGAAGCTGCCAGGATTTCGTCGTCGTTGCCTCCAAAAATATAGACATTATTTCCAATAACCGCAGTGGCGCCGCCGTACTCCTTCGCGGGGAGTTGTTGGCCGGTGTCGGTCCAGGTAGTGAGATCGGAGGCAGATGCGGAGTATATCTCCGTGTTGGCTCCGTATGAGGTGGAGGATTTGTAGACATAGGAACCGGCTATATACCAGGTACCGTTCACCTGATATATATTCGGCATCTCCATAGAAATCGGGAAGGTGCCTGCTGCCAGAAAATCAGTGGGGTCGTAATTCTGATTGGTGGGGCTCAGGGCCGGCGATGCGGTAAGCGAGCACGAGCCCGGAGGGAGCGAGCCGGTCGTCGACCACGTCACAGCGGAATCCATACTCCCCGCATACACGGCGGCCGGGTTGGCTGAGATGGACATGCTGGGGCCGCTGGCGAACGTATACACCGACGCAGCAAGCCGCGATGTATCGTGGCTGCTTCCGCTCAGCGCTACCGCAAACAACATAAGCACTGCGACGCCTCCCGTAAGTTTCGCGAGGGTCGTGAGTTTAGTGCCGGAGAGGTCGGATAAAAAATGCCTCATGCACCTTCAGTATAAGGGCGGCGGCATTCCCCCGCCTGCGCGTTATCAACACACGCTACAGCGCCACGCCGGTAAGCAACGCGAAGAGCGCCTGCAATGTGCTCGTGAAGACGGGCCCCAGAAGGAAGTAGAAGACGAGCAGCACGACCAGCGTGCCGCCGAGCACGCCAAGCCGCTCGAAGCTTGCGCGGAATGCATCGTACGCGCGGCCAAGCCCTCCCGGCAGCAGGGCCGAGAGCACTTTGGAGCCGTCGAGCGGCGGGATCGGGATGAGGTTAAAGAGCGCGAGCAGCATATTGATGTAGGTAATGACCGCCAGCGCCGACAGAAGGCTGGGGTCAGTCGTGCCCGAGAAACGGATAATGAGCCCGAAGATAAGCGCGATGATGATGTTGGTCCCCGGGCCGGCAAAGGCAACGAGCGCTTCGTCATACTTCCCTTTCAAGTTGTAAGGGTTGTACGGCACCGGCTTGGCGTAACCGATAAGGAACGGCGAGTTAATCAAAACCAGAAAAGCGGGCAAGATGACCGTGCCCATAGGGTCGATATGCGAGAGCGGGTTGAGCGTAAGCCTGCCCGCCAACCGCGCGGTCGGGTCGCCGAGCCAGTTAGCCATATAGCCGTGGGCTACCTCGTGAAGGATGACCGAAAAGATGAGGATGATGATGCTGAAGAGAATGTCTGTTGGCATAGTTATAAAGTCATGATATCATGCCTCTGCACTCAATTTATGGCCAAGATTTGCCCTGTAACCAAGAAGAGCTCCAAAGTAGCCGGCGGCTACTCTAACCGCGTGCGCGCCACGAAGTTTAACCCGACGGGCGCGGTACGCAAGCAAGCGAACTTCCAGAAGAAGCGCATCTTCGTGCCGGAGCTCAACCGCACCATAACCGTTACCCTCTCGACCAAGGGCATGCGCACGATCACCAAAAACGGCGCGTACAAGACTCTCAAGGCCGCGGGCGTTATATAAATCAAAAATTTTCAAAGTAAGACCGCCTCGGAGCAATCCGGGGCGGTTTTTATTTCCGTACGAACGAGTTGCCGTCTGAAACAAATTCGATTGTTCCCTCTTGGTCGGTGCGCAGCACTTGCACATTGTGGCTCGCAAGCGTGTCGAGGGTTACCTGCTTGGGGAAGCCGTAACGATTATTTTTGCCGAGCGAGATGATCGCAACCTCCGGGTCTACCTTGCTGACAAAGTCGCTGCCGGTCGACCCTGCCGAGCCGTGATGACCGACTTTCAATATGTCGCTCTTGAGTTCTGTCGTAGAGCCGAATGCCATGAGACTGTTCTCGACATCCATCGGCGCATCGCACATGAAGATCATCGACATGGCGCCGTAGACCAAGTGCGCGACGATGCAGCCTTCATTGGCTTCGTCGGGCGTGAGCGTCGATGCGTCGAAGTCGGGCCAGAGGATGTCGAGGCGCGCTCCCCCGCCCAAGTCGAGCCACATGCCGCGGCGCGCGAGTACGCGCGGAATATGTTCTGTATCGATTTCTTTCTCAAGCGTCTGCGCGGTGAGCGTGGGTTGGGGTATCCCCGGCTCGATAACATCGCCAACCGCGTAGCGCTTGAGGAGGTCGACAAAGCCGGTGATCTGCTC
>DASZPE010000059.1:0-11446 GCA_035550415.1 Minisyncoccota bacterium
GCCCTGCGCCTCGGCGAGTTCGTAGACGCGCCCGACGACCACACGCTCCTTCTTGACCAGGTGCTCTGGGAGGAGGCGCGGGCGCGCGGGATACTCATGCGGGAGTTCCGGCTGCTGGGCCTGCCCTCGGCCAGCTTTGTCGCCACGTTCCCCAGCGGGCGCACGATCGGCTTCGAGAGCATCCCCTTCCCGCCATCGATGGCAGAGGCAGCGTGGTGGATCGACGACAAGTCAGTCATGAAAAAGAAATTCGAGGCGCTCGGCATTCCGGTGGCGCGCGGCGCCGCGGCGTATACCAAAGCGGGCGCGCTCAAGATATTCGAGACTATTGACCACCCCGTCATCGCCAAGCCGGCTCACGGTTCGGGCTCGCGCCACACCACGACGCATATCAAGACGCCTGAAGAGCTGCTGCGCGCCTTCGCCATTGCCAAGCAGATCTCGCCCGCCGTCGTGATCGAAGAAGAGCTGATGGGTGCCGTGTACCGCCCGACATTGGTGAACGGCGCTCTTGTTGCGACCATCAGACGCGACCAGCCGCAGGTAGTGGGCGACGGCACGCACACGATCGCAGAACTTATCGAACAAGAGAACGAGCACCCCAAGCGGCAGGGGCCCTACTTCTCTAAGATCGTGATCACCCCCGCGCATTGGCAAGAGCTCGAGCGGCAGAATGTCACGCTCGAGAGCGTCCCGAAGGCCGGCGAGGTCGTGAAGCTCCATCAGAAGATCAACTGGTCAGTCGGCGGCACCACCACCGACGTGACCGACGATGTGCATCCCGACAACAAGGCGCTCTTCGAGGAAATTGCGAAAGTCCTCCATGCGCCGATCGTGGGCATAGATTTTATTATCCAAGATATTTCTAAATCCTGGAAAGAGCAGCAGAAATGCGGCGTCATAGAGTGCAACGGCCGCCCCTTCTTCGACAATCACCACCTGCCGTTCTATGGAGAACCCCGCAATGTCGCGGGGTTCATCTGGGATCTTAACGAAAATTAGTAGCTGCGCAGGCGCTTGGCCTTCTCGTGGGTGCGGATGCGTTCTAAGGCCTTTGCCTCGATTTGGCGGATGCGCTCGCGGGTAACGCCGAACTTTTTGCCTACTTCCTCGAGCGTGTGATAGATGCCGTCTTCGAGCCCGTGGCGGAGCTTGAGGATCTCGCGCTCCTTGGGAGAAAGCTCGTCAAGAATCTCGCGCAGCTGGTCGGCGAGGATGCGGCGGGCAACCTCCTGGTCGGGGCTGAGTATCTTGTCGTCTTTTATAAAATCGCCGAGCACCGACTTGCCTTCGTCGCCGTCGTCGCTCCCTACCGGGCTCTCGAGGCTCACCGTGTCCTGGTCGATCTTTTCGATCTGATAGACTTTGTCGACATCGACGCCCATCTCAAGCGCGATCTCTTCGGCAAGCGGGTCGCGGCCGAGGTCCTGGGAGAGGCGGCGCGCCACCTGCTTGTACTTGGCGATGGTCTCCACCATGTGCACGGGGATGCGGATCGTGCGCGACTGGTCGGCAAGCGCGCGCGTAATAGCCTGGCGGATCCACCACGTGGCGTAGGTCGAGAATTTGAAGCCCTTGGAGTAGTCGAACTTGTCGACGGCCTTGAAGAGGCCGAGGTTCCCCTCCTGGATGAGGTCGAGTAGCGTGAGGTCGGGGCTGCGGCCGACGTACTTCTTGGCGATAGAGACGACCAGGCGGAGGTTGGCGCGCGCCAGCAGGTTGCGCGCTTCATCGTCGCCCTGCGTGATGCGCTTGGCGAGGTCGCGCTCTTGCTGCGCGTTGAGGAGCGGATATTTGCCGATCTCGCGGAGGTACATCTGGATCGAGTCGTACTGACTGTCGCTGCGCGAGTAGCCCTTGTCGGCGGGCTCGTCGCTGACGTCGAGCATGCCGCCGCCCTCGAGCACGTCAATATGCGCCGTCGAGAATTTCTCGTAGAGCTCCTCGAGGAACATGACGTCGGTCTCGATATTGGGGAACGACTTAAGGATCTCGTCGTAGGTCACGAAGCCGCGCTGGCGGCCGCGCTCCATGAGCGCCTCGGCCTTCTTGTTCTGCTCCTCGGCCTTTTTGGCTACCTTGGGGCTGATTTTGGGCGCAGGTGCGGCCTTCTTTACCGCCTTTTTGGGCAGGATCTTAGAGCGCCGCTTAGCTGCAGCGGCGCGGAACTTCTTGGCCTTCCCGGCTCCCTTGGAGCCGGAGGGCTTCTTTTTCGCCTTTTTAGCCGCCATTCTTGAAAGGTATTATATCACAAAAACTTCATTTTGAAACGCTCCTTCGCGACTACCGCCTCAAGCGAGGAAAGCATATCCTGCGCTATGGCCTCCTCGCTCGTATGTTCGCCTACCTCGGCGTCGAAGCGGAACCGGAGTTCCTCCGCCCTGCTCCCAAGCTCCTTCTCGATTTCCCCCAGGCGCTCGGCTCCCACGATCTCGGCGAGCTTGGAGCCAACCTCTGACTCCCGGCCAAACCGGAAGAGAAGCATGGCGGCCTTGCGCTCGAAGCCTGATATCGAGTCTGCGCCTGCGGCCTGAAGGTGCGGTGAATCTGCTGCGGCTTCAAACGTCGGGCGGGCTATGACCTTGGCAACTTCGGCGCGCACCGAATCTTCAGACACATTGAGCTTGTTAGCGACGATGCGGATATGCTGCTCCTGCTCGATTTTGCTGCCCATCGCTTTTACCAGCGGCAGCACCTGCGCCTCGACAAGGCGCGCATAGGCGCGAGCGTCTTTGGCACCGGGACGCAGCGCATCGAGGAAGAATTCTACCGCCCCGCGCGAGGTGCGGATCGCCGCCTTGAGGAGTTCGGGGTTCTCGCGCGCCAAGTCGGCAGGGTCTTTGCCACCCTCGAATGTCGGCACCTTTACCTCAAAGCCGGCTTCGATTGCCATGAGCGCGCTGCGCAGCCCCGCGCGCACGCCTGCCGCATCGCCGTCGAGCGCCAGCACGAGGCGCTTGGAGAGCCGACCGAGCAAGTTCAGATGCTCCGGCGTCAGCGCCGTGCCCGAGAGCGCCACGGTAAACGGCAAGCCCGATTGATGCGAGAGTATAAGGTCGAACTGCCCTTCAACAAGAAGAATGCAATCGGCTTTGCGTATAGCCGCGCGAGCATGGTCGAGGCCGTACAAGGTCTTCCCTTTTTTAAAGAGCGCGGTCTCCGGCGAGTTGACATACTTGGCGGGCTCGTCGTCGCCCTTTTGGCCCGCAACCTTCTCGAAGAATCGCCCCGATACGGCAACCGGCTGCCCCATCGCATCGAATATCGGGAACATGATCCGCCCGCGGAATCTGTCGAACACTCTGTCTTCATTTGGTCGCTCTGCTCCTGCCGACTTCTTCTCCGATTTCACCGCGAAGCCGGCGTCAACGATCTCGTCTTTGGCAAATCCGCGGCTGGTGAGATGTTTTGAAAGCTCTTCCCACGCGGCTGGCGCGTAGCCGAGGCGCCACACCTTGATCGTCTCATCATGTACGCCGCGCGAATGAAGATAGTCTTGCACGTCTTTGCGCGTTGCAAGCACCGACTCGAAAAAGTTCACCGCCTCCGCGCATACTTCCTTCAGCCGCTCGTCCCGTTCCTTCTCTTGTGGCCCTCTCGCGGAGGTGCCGCGCGGCGCGAGCTTGACGCCCGCCTTCTGTGCCAACTGCTGAAGCGCGGTCGCGAAGTCGACCCCTTCCATTTTTTCGACAAAGGTGAAGATGTCGCCGCCCTCGCCGCATCCGAAGCACTTGTAGGTGCCGCGCTCGGGGCTGACATGAAAGCTCGGCGTCTTCTCGTTGTGGAAGGGGCACCGCGCGGTGTGCGTGCGCCCCGCGCGCCGCAGCGTCACATACTGCCCGACAATATCAACAATATTGAGCCGGTCTTTTATCTCAGCCACCTGCGAGTCCATAGATATATAGTATACTCCTTGACAACTACCTATATAATAATGTATTCTATGTTAGAACAGTTCGGCTTAACCCAGGAGGATTTTGGCCCATGATAGCAGGCAAATCTGATTCAACTACGCTCGCTGCGCCCACGCTCACAGAGCGAGTAGATATGGCCTTGCGCGCTATACACGGCGACCGGGAATTCACCGACGAGGAACGCAAGGAAGCACGTTCCCGTCTTCTTGATGGCATGGCTGAAGATGTCGCCAACGAGATCCAAGGGAAACTTGATCTTTGAACTTTCGTTACGCGAAACGGCGGCCCCAAGGGCCGCCGTTTTTCTTTTATTTATTTTAATTTATTTACCGTACGAGTTCTTTGTCGGAGGTTTCGGCCATTTCGGTCTCTTCCTTCGGGGCGTACTTGGCTACGAGCTCAGACTTCGGTGAACCCTTGAAGCCGGTACCTGCCGGGATGAGGCGGCCGATGATGACATTCTCCTTGAGGCCGTTGAGGCGGTCCACTGCGCCATAGAGGCTGGCGCGGATCAGCATGCGGGTCGTGTTCTGGAACGATGCTGCGGAGAGGAAGCTCGCGCGCGAGAGTGAGACATCGAGGATGCCCATGATGAGGCCCTCAGCCTTAACCGGCTCTCCGCCCTGCTCGGCGATCTTGGCGTTGACGACGAGAAGATCCGCTTCGCTGGTGATGTCGCCCTTGGAGAAGTCGGACGAGCCCGACTCGGTAACCTTCATGCGGCTGAACATCTGACGGACGATGACCTCGAGGTGCTTGGTCGAGATGTTGGCGCCCTGGAGCTCGTAGATCTTGAGAACCTCGGAGATGATGTACTCCTGCGTCTTGTCCTTGCCGGCGTACTTGTAGAGCTCGGCCAAGTCGGCGGAGCCGTCGGTCAGGATCTCGCCCTTCTGGAAGGTGTCGCCGACCTTGACCTTCGGTACGCGGCGCGGGTGCATCGAGTACTCGATCGTGTCTTTCTTGGCCTTCTTGTGCTCGAGGTCGGGCGCTACGATAAGGATCTTCTCCTTGGCGTCGTTGCGGATCTCGACCACATGGCCGGATACCGATGCTACGACCGCCGGGTTGCGCGGGCTTCTGCGCTCGAAGATTTCCTCGACGCGCGGGAGACCTTGGGTCACGTCGCCGGCTGCCGATGCGGCGCCTCCGGCGTGCTTGATGTTCATGGTGAGCTGCGTGCCCGGCTCGCCGATCGCCTGTGCGGCGACGGTGCCGACGGCCTCGCCGAGCGCGACCGGCTTCATGGTGCCCAGGTCTGCGCCATAGCACTTGGCGCAGATGCCGTGCGTCGACTTGCAGGCTGCCGGAGAGCGCACGTACGCGCTCGCGACACCCGACTCTTCTACCTGCTTGGCATCAGTGGCGGTGAGGAAGTGGCCCTTCTTGAAGAGCGTCTTGCCGTCGACTTCCACATCTGCGGCGAGGTAGCGGCCGGTGATGTTTTGTGCGAGGAAGGTACCGATGCCCGAGGCAGACTCGCGCTTGACGGTGAGGCCTTCCTTCGTGCCGCAATCTTCCTCGCCGACGACAATGTCTTGTGCGACATCGAAGAGTCTGCGGGTAAGGTAGCCGGCCTTAGCGGTCGAAAGCGCGGTGGATGCGAGACCTGAGCGCGAACCGTGCGTGGTGGTGAAGTATTCGATTGGTGAGAGACCCTCTTTCATCGACTTGGTAACCGGGAGCTCGATCGTCTCGCCGGTCGGCGAAGCGATGAGGCCCTTCATGCCGGCCATCTGGGTCATCTGCGCGAGTGAACCGCGCGCGCCGGAGCGGAGCATGTCGGATACCGGGCCGTTGGCCGGCAGCGTTGCCGGGATGAGCTTCTCGACATCGGCCTTGGCCGCGTGCCAGACCTCGAGGTTGAGGCGGTAGCGCTCTTCCTCGCTGAGGAGGCCGTCTTGCCAGTGCTTGTGGATCTCGTCGGACTTCTTCTGCGCGGCATCGACGATAGCGTGCTTCTCGTGCGGGATCTTGATGTCGTCGAGCGACCAGGTGATGCCGGACTGCGTCACGTAGCGGAAGCCGAAGGTCTTGATGCGGTCCATGATCTCGGGGATGCGCTCGAGGCCGTAGCGGGCGATGAGGTTCTCGACGAGCTTGGCCATGCCCTTCTTGTCGATGGGGTTGTTGATGTACGGATAGTCGCTCGGGAAGACGGTGTTGAAGAGGAGGCGGCCGACGGTGGTCTCGAAGAGTCCGCCTTCGAATTGCGCGTACTTCTCCTTCTCTGACGGCTGGACCTTGATCTTGGCCTGGAAGCCCACCGCGCCGTAGTCGTAGGCGAGGATCGCGGCGTTGGGGCTCGAGAATGCCTGGCCTTCGCCCTTCATACCCGGAACTTCCTTGGTCATCCAGTAGACGCCGAGGAGAATATCGAGGAGCTTGGTCGCGACGACCGGCTCGCCGTTGCCCGGCTTGAGGATGTTGCGGGAGCTGCTCATGATCTCGCGCGCCTCTGCCTGAGCTTCAGGTGAGAGCGGCACGTGGACGGCCATCTGGTCGCCGTCGAAGTCGGCATTGAAGGCCGGACATACGAGCGGATGCAGCTGGATTGCGTTGCCCTCGATGAGTACCGGCTGGAATGCCTGAATGCCGAGGCGGTGCAGCGTCGGTGCGCGGTTGAGGAGCACGTACTTGTCTTTGATGATGTCTTCGAGGATCGCCCAGACTTCCGGTACGCCTTCGTCGATGAGACGGCCCGCGCCGCGGATGTTGTAAGCGAGTTCCTTCTCAAGCAGCTTGCCGATGACGAACGGGCGGAAGAGCTCGAGCGCCATGTGCTTGGGGAGGCCGCACTGATTGAGTTTGAGTTCAGGACCGACAACGATCACCGAGCGGCCCGAGTAGTCGACGCGCTTGCCGAGCAGGTTCTGGCGGAAGAGGCCGTGCTTGCCCTTGAGGTTGTCGGAGAGTGACTTCAGCGGGCGCTGGCGAGCCTGCATGGTCGCAGAGTACGCCGCGCCGCCGTGGCGGATCGAGTTGTCGACGAGCGCGTCGACGGCTTCCTGGAGGATGCGCTTCTCGTTGCGGAGGATCACATCGGGCGCGTGGATCTCGAGGAGCTTCTTGAGGCGGTTGTTGCGGTTGATGACGCGGCGGTAGAGGTCGTTAACATCAGAGGTCGCATGGCGGCCGCCGTCGAGCGCGACCATGGGGCGCAGGCCCGGCGGGATGACCGGAATGCGGGTGAGGAACATCCACTCGGGGCGCACCATCGCGCGCGCCATAGCGCGCAGCGCGGAGAGGCGCTTGCCGAACTTCTCGCGGTCGGCGGCGCCGGCGTCTTCGAGCGCCTTCTCGGTATCAGCGATCATCGACTTGAGGTCGAGGCTCTTGCAGAGGTTGTAGATCGCCTCCGCGCCGATGCCCGCCTCGAACATCGCGCCGTATTTGATCGCGAAGCGGTGGTACTTGGGCTCGTCGAGCACGGCGCCCACCTCGAGAGAGTCGATATCGCGCTTGGCCTCGAGGAAGAGCTCTTTCATCTTGTCCTTGGACTTCTCGTCGACAAGGTTCTTCATCTTTGACTTGTACTCGGTCTCGAGTTCATTGACGATGCGTTCTTTTTCAGATTTGTGGATCTCGGTCACGATATAGCCCGCGAAGTAGACCACCTTCTCGAGGTCGCCGGCAGAGATGCCGAGCACCATGGAGAGGCGCGACGGAATCGCGCGGAGGAACCAGACGTGCGCGACCGGCACGGCCAAGTCGACATGGCCCATGCGCTCGCGGCGCACGATGGCGCGGGTGATCTCGACGCCGCACTTCTCGCAGATAATGCCCTTGTAGCGGATGCCACGGTACTTGCCGCAGTAGCACTCGTAGTCCTTCTCGGGGCCGAAGATCTTTTCATCAAACAGAGAATTCTTTTCGGGGCGCTGGGTGCGGTAGTTGATCGTCTCGGGCTTGGTGACCTCGCCGTGCGACCACTCGAGAATCTTCTCGGGTGAGGCGGGGCGGATGCGCACCGCGTCGAAATCGGCGACCTCGGCGCCCGGCGTCTTCTTGATGCCGCGGACCGGATCATTGCCATGCATGAGCTCGACGTCGAGTGCGAGGCCGCGCAAGGTGTGCAAGAGCACGTTGAAGGATGCCGGCGCGTAGTGGTGCGCGATGCGCTCGCCGCGGACGATCGCGTCGAAGGCGGCCGAGCGGCCGACGATATCGTCGGACTTAACCGTCAGCATCTCGCGCAGCGTATAGGCAGCGCCGTAGCCGAGAAGCGCCCAGACCTCCATCTCGCCAAAGCGCTGGCCGCCGCCCTGCGCCTTACCGCCCAGCGGCTGCTGGGTGATGAGGCTGTACGGGCCAATCGAGCGCATGTGGATCTTGTCGGCCACCATGTGGTGGAGCTTCAAGATGTACATGTAGCCCACGGCAATATCTTGTTCAAACTTCTCGCCCGTGCGCCCGTCGTAGAGTGGCATCTTGCCCGACTCGCTGAAGCCGGCCTTCTTGAGTTCTTCGCGGATTTCGCCCTCGGTTGCGCCGGCAAACGGCGGACAGATTGCTTGGTAGTCGAGCGTGTTGGCAGCGAGGCCCATGTGGAGCTCGAGGATCTGACCCAGGTTCATGCGGGACGGCACGCCAAGCGGCGTGAGGATCACGTCAACCGGGCGGCCGTCGGCCATGTACGGCATGTCTTCCTCGGGAAGGATGCGGGAAATAACGCCCTTGTTGCCGTGGCGGCCGGCGAGCTTGTCGCCGACAGACACGGGGCGCAGCTGCGCGATCTCGACATGAATGCGCTTGATGATGCCGCTCTCGAGCGCGTGGCCCTGTTCGCGGGAGAATACTTTCACGCCGATGATGCGGCCGCGCTTGCCGTTCTCCATGCGCAGCGACGAGTCTTTCACATCGCGCGCCTTGTCGCCGAAGATGGAGCGCAGGAGGCGCTCTTCAGGCGTGAGCTGCGTCTCGCCCTTGGGAGTAATCTTGCCGACCAGGATGTCGCCTGGGCGCACCTCGGAGCCGACGCGGATAACGCCGTCTTCGTCGAGGTTGCGAAGCTTGGTTTCAGAAACGTTGGGGATGTCGTGCGTGGTCTCCTCAGGGCCGAGCTTGGTGTCGCGCACGTTGCAAACAAACTCCTCGATATGGATAGAGGAGAATTTAGAATCTTTCACGAGGCGCTCGGAGATGATGATCGCGTCTTCGTAGTTGTTGCCCGACCACGTCATGAACGCGACGAGCGCGTTCTGGCCGAGCGCGAGCTGGCCCTCCGCCGAGGTCGAGGTGTCGGCCAGGAGGTCGCCCTTCTTGACCTTGTCGCCTACCGATACGCTGGGGCGCTGGTGGAGCGCGGTAAAGCCGTTGGTGCGGACGTAATTGATGAGCGGGTACTCGGTCTCCTTGCCTTTGGCGTTCTTGACGCGGATAACCTTGCCGTCTGCCTGCGTCACGACGCCGTCTTCCTTGGCGTAGTGGAGGCGGCCGGTGTCGCGCGCTGCGCGCGCTTCAATACCCGTGGCAACGAGCGGCGCCTCAGGCACGATGCAGGGCGTGGCCTGCTTCTGCATGTTGGAACCCATGAGAGAACGGTTGGCGTCGTCGTGCTCGAGGAACGGGATCATCGAGGTGGCGATAGAGAACGGCTGCTCGGGCGCGACGTCGATGTAAGTCACCTCCTCGCGGGCAACGCGGGTCGGCGCGCCGCCGAGGCGCACTTCGACCGCCTCCTCTTTAATAGAGTCGCCGTCGAGCTCGATGCCGGCGTGCGCGATCGGCTCTTTCTCCTCTTCGGCGGCGTTGAGATACACGATCTCGCCGGTAATCTTGCCGTTGTGCACCTTGGCATACGGCGTCTCGATCATGCCGAAGTCATTGAGGCGCGCGAAGTTGGCGAGACGCAAAATAAGGCCGATGTTGGGACCTTCAGGAGTATGGATCGGGCAGAGGCGGCCGTAGTGGGACGGGTGCACGTCGCGGACCTCGAAGCCTGCGCGCTCGCGGGTAAGGCCGCCCGGACCGAGCGCCGACATCGTGCGCAGGTGCTCGAGCTCTTCAAGCGCGTTGGTCTGCTGCATGAACTGGCTGAGCTGGTTGGTGGTGAAAAATTCCTTGATGCGGGCTTGGAGAGGGCGCGGGTTGACGAACATGACCGGCATCGTCGCCTCGGCGTCGATGGTCGACATGCGGTCCTGGATATTGCGCTTCATGTGCGTGAGGCCGACGCGCAGGCGCGACTGGAGCATCTCGCCGACGTAGCGCACGCGGCGGGAACCCAAGTGGTCGATATTGTCCTCAAGCGCCTCCGGGTCGTTCTCGAGCGCGATCGTGTGCTTGATGACCGTCACGATGTCGTCGAGGCTGAGCGTCTTGCGCGAGAGCTCGCCCTCGGCGAGCGACTTATTGAAGCGCTGGTTGAAGCGGTAGCGGCCGACGCGGGAGAGGTCGTAGCGCTCTTCATTAAATATGGAGTCGATATATTCGCGCGCGTTCGCCGCGGTCGCGAGGTCGCCGTCGCGCAGGCGCTTGTGGATCTCCACATAGGCATCCTCGACGGTCTTGGCAGAGTCGGCCTCGATCGCCGCCTCGATCCAATGCTTCTCGGCGGGGCTGCCGGAGAAGAGCGACTTCATGTCGCTGTCGAACTTGGCGCCGAGTACGCGCAGGAGGGAGACCGCCGGGAACTTGCGCTTGCGGTCGATGCGGACCGAGATCTGGCCGTCGGCATCGGTCTCGAACTCGATCCATGCGCCGCGTGCCGGGATAACCTTGGCGCCGAAGTGGCGCTTGCCCTTAACCTCCTCGGCGGTAAAGAAGACGCCGTAGGAGCGCGCGAGCTGCGGCACGATGACGCGCTCGACGCCGTTGATGATGAACGTGCCGTGGTCGGTCATGACCGGCAGGTCGGCCAAGAAGATCTCCTGCTCCACCTCGCTGTTGTTCGCCTTGTTCTTGAGCTTGACGATCGCGCGCACGGGGAGGTCGAGCGTCATCTTCTGCGCCTTAGCATAGTGCTCGTCGAACTTCGGCTCGCCGATCTCGATCTTCACGAACTCAAGGTCGAACTTCTTCCCCGAGTAGTCCTTGATGGGCGTGAACTCCTTGAACGTCTCCTTGATCCCCTCCTCGAGGATCCACTTGTACGAATTGAGCTGCGCCTCCACGAGGTTGGGCGTCTCGACGCGGGGGGTACGGTAGCGAGAGAAGTACTTTTGATTACGCATGGGCTTTGTAATTGTTGCTAGGCGAGCTTAATAATGAGGCGAACATGAAGCACAAGGCTGCACAGTCGAACCACTACATTTGAAAAATTTGCAAGAACTCTATCCACAGCCTCAAAACACGAAAATAACGGGGGCACTAAGCTCCCTTGCTCGATTTCTCAAGCGATATTTAGGTAGTCTGTCCTACCACTGGTTTTGTATCGAAACCCCGCTCCTCGATACTCAATCTTCCTTCGGCTTACCGCCTCAGGATGCCCCGCCTTGGTTTCGTATATAAGTATACTCGCTAGCCAAAACCTGTCAAATTGAGCTATCCACCCTTGTTTTATAAGGGTTTACTGCGCTTTTTCGCCCGGA
>DASZPE010000060.1:0-12672 GCA_035550415.1 Minisyncoccota bacterium
TAGAGAACAGCGCGAGCACGTGGTCCTCATCTTCGTCATCTGTTTGTAGGTCGAGCAGGAGGGGAGGATGCCCGTGGTAGGCCAGCGCTGCCGCGGCCAATACCGCGCCCTCAAAGCAGTAGGCCTTCTGCGAGGCTTTACTTTGCAGTATCCGCCGCGGGCTGCGGTGGGTCTCCCCCGCCTTGTAAGAAAAATTCTGGGGGAGTGCATCCAAATAATCTTGAATCAATTCCGGCGTCTTGAGCTTCCCAAAGACCCGGCGCTCCGCGGGGGAGAGGAGGGCTCGGATTTGATCGCGGTACCGCATACGTACTAGCTATTGTACCGTGGCCCATGCGAGGGCATAAGTGTCGCACAATATATCTTTTGCGACGTATATATACCTAGAAAGGCCTTTGGGTCCGATCAACCCCTTCCCTAAGCTTTAAAATAAAATTCTCGCTACGAGCCTCTTAAAACGATTGGATATATTTGGATGCATTAGGCTATACTTCCCTGGATGGACAGATATAGATTACCGAACGATTTAGAGACGGAGGCTGAAAATCTTAGAAAAATGCGCAGTTCTGATGATCAGAAATTTGCGGCCGCCTATGCGGAAGCTTCTCGTGAATTTAAAGAGACTTTAAAGAATGTTGCTCTTGGAATTGGCACGACTGCCGCTGCAGCACTGGTGCTTTTGAGTTCTGAAATCCAAAGTCAACATATACTAGTCATCGTGGGCATTGTATTGCTTTTTTTGGATGAAATCATCATTTTCTTTCTCGTCTTAAAAAACGAAAATGACCGAGTGTATTCTATATTGACTCAATGGCATGATGAACGAGCCCCAATCGGTGCAATTTTAAATGCTCACCAAGATGTAGTCGAACATAGAAAAGAAGCTCACGAATTTATTGATGAATGGAATAAGTGGTCTGAAAGCCAAAATAATGCCGTAAGACAACATAACGAGAGCACTATTGCGCCACCACCCAAGAAGAGCAATATCTATTTTTGGTGCATTACTATGTTTTTCTTTGGTGCTGCTTTTGTTGTATTCGGTATGCTGTATCCATATTTTTTAAACAACAAAAGTACTAACATCACTTATCCTCAACTTCCTGATGCCGGATTTGAACCTCGTTAAAAATCTCGGCCATAAGAGGGGAGCACTTCCCTACTTTTCCAAACAAAAAGCCGCGCCAAGTGCGCGGCTCTCTGAGATGTTCCGATTTCCTTCTAATGTGCGACAGAGGCACGACCCTGGAGCTGAACTGCGACCTTGTAGATTCCGATCAAGGTCGGCTGACCGCTCGGATAATGCTCGGACTGCTCAAGACCTTGCTTGATGCGGTCGATAGCCTCGATGATGAAAGGTCGCGGCACTTCCATATCGCCGCGTTGTCGGGCTGCTGCCTCCACCATTTCTTCGTAGGTTGCTTTCCTAGTCATTAGATACTCCATGTGTGCTGGAAACGCCACGATTACAATACAATAAATAATAGCATTTAGCAACTTTGGAGATCAATTTCCCTGTTTTAAATACAAAAACCGCCCCTCGCTTTTGGCTCGGGACGGTTTTTGTTTAGCTTTCACTAATTACTTTAATTCTTATTGATCGCGAGCTTAGCTTGCGCGGACTGGAGGTCCTTGTACGCCTGGCTCTTGCTCCAGCATGCCTTGGAGGCATTCCAGGGGCTGAGGCCATTCTTGTCGTAGAGGTACTTGGCGTACGCGAGGTTGCCCTGCATCGTGGTCGGGTCGAGCCCGAGCTCTGCGGCGGTCTCGGAGTGAACCGAGGCCATGATCTGCATGATGCCGATCGCGGAGCTGTTGGCGTTCTTCAGCACGTTGCCGTTGCTGTCGAACTGGCGGAAGTGCGACTCGCACGAGGCGACCTCTGCGAGGATGGGCTCGTCGGCGAAGTAGTCGCGTACATACTCCTCGACGGTCTGCACCTGCGGCATCGGAGCCGCAAGGGTCGATACCTGGGCGGGCGTTACGTTGAACGCGGCCGCTGCGGCAAGGACGATAGTAGCAGTAAGGTTCATAGGTTATGAGGGACTGGGCGAACGGGCACATGGTTACGCACCGGAAAATAAAAAGCTCCGGGCTCGACAGCTCCGGAGATAAGATAATGGTAGCACACTTTTGTCAATAGGGTCAATAGGGACCCCTTGACAAGAAATACCCCTGCCCCATGAATCCTAAAATACGTTGCAAATAAAGGCTTTTGACTAAAGAGAGCCCCCGTTTTCGACTTATTCTTTCACTTTTGCTTCAGGCGGTGGTATAGTCGGGCCAGTGGGCTGTCCAGTAACCCGAACGGGAGGTACCTTGGCATGTTTTTGCATATCCTTGCAGGGGCAGCCGCCCTTGCACTCTCCTCCCCGCTCACCAGCGTGAGCTTGGATGAGAATCTCTCCAGCCAGGCGCCGGCATGGGTCGTCCTGTGTCAGGACCCCCAGGAAGCCGCCCAGCTGCTCGACGACCAGGCGGAGGATATTCCCGGAGAATCGCTCCAGGACGTCGCCTACGACTACCATGGGTTAATCGCGTGCTACCCAATCCCCGCGACGGCCCTGGTCGACTTCGACACCCAGGGCGATATGGAGATCTTCTACGACGGCAGGTCGCTTACCCTCTGGCCCGCTGCGGCTGTCGTCAACGGCATCGAGATCGAGGGCCTCCTCGTGAGGGAGAGGGATTAGATTCGTCTCGGCGGACCGGGTTCTTAAGAGTAAGGTCTTTCCCCAACGTTCGCCGGCTAAGACGACCGTGAAAGCAAACCCCAGGGGTTCGCCCCCGCTTTCACGGTCGTTTTCTTTTTCTATAAAAGTGAAGCCCCGCCGGTCAAGCCGGCGGGGCGTATTGGTGATCATGCTTCAGCTGGCTTCAAGCTCAAGCCGGTGCGAAAGCAGATTCTTGGCGAGCGGCAGGAAGCCCTGCATGGCAATATTCTTGAGGAAGGTCTCCACCGCCTCATCGCCAACAGTAATGAGGAGATTGGATGGCCGAAGGGCCGCCGGCGCCTCAGGGAGCTGCGATATCAAATGCCGGTCGAGGCTCGGGGGCCCGAAGAGCAGTTGGTTCTCGAAGATGTTGCCCTTCTTCTCCACCCAGTGGACCTTCTCGAGATCTTCCCTCGTTTTCAGTTGCGTTGATTCGAATACCACTACTTTCGGCCCCATGAGATATCTCGAGATGGGCAGCGTCGTGCCGATGCCTTCGCGGTAGATCAGTTCTTCGCCTTCGAGCACGCCGAGGCGGTAATAGTCGACCGAGCGCATGTCATCGCGGATGCCATAGGCGCGTTCCTTGACGATGTAGCTCAGGAGAACGAACTCGCCCCGGCGGCCGATCAGTTCCGCGTCCAGCTGACGGTAGATAGTCTCAAGCTCGTCGCTGACGCCATGCACCCGGATCAGCAGGTCGCGAATGCGGTCGCCGGTCGTGCTGCCGGCCTTAATATTATCGCGGAGGTAATCGAGATTCCTGCCGATCTCCCGCTGGTCTTCAGCTATACCGGCTTCATAAGCTGCTTTCCGAGCCTTTTGCGAAGCCTGCAGGCGCTTAATCTCACCGACGTGATCTGCCCCGCTCGGAATGAGCCGTTTCTCGGCCATGATCGTCTCCCTTGGCTGTTTGAGGAACGTAACTAGCGCAACACTAGCAGAGTGAGGTATGGTAGTAAAGACTGGAAGAAACGGGCCGTAGTATACCGGCAGTACACATGCATGGGGTGCATGTAGACCGGGTTCAATTCCCGGCGGCCCGACTAGAAAGGAATGTCGTATTTATCAAATTCTGGCAAGAGCTTCTTGCCGTAGAGCAGCCGTGAGATGACCTCGGCATGGGATTTCGCACCCATGAGCGCGTTGTGCGGCGTCGGCTCCTCGGGGATGCCGCAATAGACCAATATCGCGTCGAGGTCTAAGGCCGAGCGCTTATGCTCGGGGTCCAGAGGCGGCGTAATGCCCCGCTTCACCATATGCATCCAGCACAGTGTGTGCGTGTCGATCGTGCGGTGGGCAAAGGGCCAGTCGGTATGCCCCGCGCGCAGCGCCGCGTTGCGCAGGAAGTCGCGATCGAAGGAGACATTCTGCCCCGCGAAGGTGCGGTCCTCGCTCATGAGAGCCCATGTAATGAACTTGTGGACCAGCTCCCCTTCCGACTGCTGGCGGGGGTCGGCCGCGGCCTCGGGGCTGAGGCCCAGGAAGTCGAGTGAGGATTGCTCGACGTGCGTACCCTCCGCCGCGCGGCACTCCTCGTAGAAGTGTGCGCGCGAAGGGTCGCCGAGGTCGATCGCCCCGACGCTATAAATCGAATTTTTGTGCGGCTCGACGCCGAACGTCTCTACATCAACGGCTAGCATATGTCTGTGTAGTCATTATAAATCTCCGATCATTTCGCGGAGCTTGTCCTCCACCTTGAGCAAAAAGGAGTGCACCTTCGGATATTTCACCGTGTGGCGGTGGCTCTCTTCGCGCAGCGACGGAAACAGGATAAAGAGCAGTACCGCGCCTGCCGCGAGGAACAAGAGCCCCTGGAGGAACGGCAGCACGAGGCCGATGATGCCCAGCACGATAAGCACGATCGCGACGACGAAGATAAGGGTCCTTTTGGTGTGGCGCATCATGGTATTAATGGCTTTCTGCCGGAGCGGGGTGGATAACAAGGCCCGAAGCGCTGCCCATGGGGGCCGACAGCCGGCCCAAGCCGAAGGCGGCAACCCCCACGAGGACGACGATCGCCGGGATAAGGAAGAAATCGATGATGCGCTTGCCTTGGAGCTTCATATCTGCTATGGTATGTGGGCTCACTATACCACGCTATGGCGCATAAAAAAGCAGGCGGAACAGCTAAAAACCTTACCGATTCCAAGCCGAAATACCTCGGCGTGAAGCTCTATGCCGGCGAGCCGGCCAAGGAGGGCGATATCATCGTGCGCCAGCGCGGCACGCGCTACCTCCCGGGCAAGGCGGTCGGCATCGGCAAGGACCACACGCTCTTCGCGCTCGCGAGCGGCATCGTCTCCTTCCGCACCGCCCGCAAGCAGAATTTCGACGGCTCCAAGTCCGTGCGCCCGGTCGTCGACGTCATCGTCAAGTAATTAACGCAAAAGAACCCCGGCTTCGGCCGGGGTTCTTTTTATATCTTATGCTGCTGCGACCACGGTTACCGTGAGGCTTGCTTTGAGAGATTTGCTCTGGAGAGTTACCTCGTGATCGCCGGTTGTCTTGATATGGTCCTTGATCACGATCGTGGACTCGGGCAGGTCGAGGCTGTGCTCGGCTTTGATGCCGCGTGCGATATCCTTGGCGTCGATCGCCTTGAAGAGGCCCCCCTTCTCCGTCGCGCGGGCCGACAGCACGATCTTTTTGCCGCGCAATTGAGCGATCTTTCCCGAGAGTTCTTCCTCACTCTTGGCAAGCTCGGCCTCATGCGCGGCCTTAGCGTCTGAGATCTTCTGTATCTTGTCGTCGGTGGCCGGCTCCGCCAGCTTGTGCGGGAAAAGGTAGTTGAGCGCATAGCCGTCGGCGACGTTCTTTACCTCGCTATGCATCCCTACCCCGCGCACGTCCTTGAGCAGTATTACTTTCATGCCCCCGACTATAGCAGAAGTTTTACTGGCCGAGAAGATACTTAACCGCCGCGTCAGTCTGCGGATCCTGATTATTGGCTTTCAGCTCCTGCGTGGTGGTCGCCTCAATATCGGGATGGAGGCCGCCGTCGGAGATAGAGGTGCCGTTGGGCGTGAGCCAGCGGGCGATTGTTACCTTGAGTTCTGCGCCATCGCCCAGGTCCATGAGCTGCTGCACCGAGCCTTTGCCGAAGGTGCGCGTGCCGACCAGCTTGGCGACGCCATGCTGCTGCAGCGCGCCGGAGAGGATCTCGGAGGCCGAGGCGGAACCCTGGTCGACCAGGATCGCCATCTTGAGGTTCTTGCCCGCGAAGACGTTGTAGCCGACCGAGCGGTGGACGATCGGGTCCTGCTTGCCGCGGAAGTCCTCGGTTACGACTGTGTCGCCGACCGGCAGGAAGTAGCTCGCCATGTCGACCGCCGCGTCGAGGTAGCCGCCCGGGTTGCCGCGCAGGTCGAGGATAAGCTTGTTGGAGCCGGAGGTGATGAAGTCGCGCAGCGCGCCGCGGAAAAGGTCGGCAGAGTTGGCGGAGAAGCTGTAGAGCTCGATCACGTAGACGCCGTCGGAACGCTCGTAGTTATTAATGATGGGGATATTGATGGTGTCGCGCACAATCGAGATGTCGACCGGCTTCGTAGTGCTGGCGTGGAGGACGGACAGCTTCACCGAGGTACCGATCGGGCCGCGGATGATCTTGACCGCGTCGTCGGCGACCATGCCCTGGGTCGAAGTGCCGTCTACCGAGAGGATAAGATCGCCCGTCAGGATGCCCGCCTTCTGCGCCGGAGAGTCTTTGAGCGGCGCAACGACGATAAGGTTGCCATTCTGGTCATTGTCGAGCTCCATGCCGACGCCGCCGAAGGAGCCGTTGACGTCCTGCTCGAAGACTTGTGCATCCGCCGGCGGGAAGAAGACCGTGTACGGGTCGCCATAGCTTGCCGTCAGCCCCGCAATCGCGCCATAGAGCTGTTGTTGGTCAGTCGGGATCGTGCTCGAGGCATGCGTGGGGACGTAGTTAGCCTTGAGGAGAGCCCAGGCCTTCCAGAGCTCGCTCACGTCTACGTCGCTGGGCGGCTTATTGCCAGAAAGGTCGATAGTGATAGTCGACGTCGTCTGTGCGAAGACCGTGTGCGATATATTTTGCGCAACGCCGGTATAAAGTCCTGCAGTGAATGCAACCATCAAAGCGACCACGGCGCCAAGCGCCCATAGCTTGTTCTTACTCATGCTCACAGTATATCACATCGTTATAATAGAAGGGAGAAAATCCTCTGCTATACTTTAGGTATATGCTCACGCGCTACGGGCAGAAAAGCGCCACGTGGATTGACCTTGTCGCACCGACGCCTATGGAGGTCCGCGGGCTCATGAAGGAATTCGGCATCGACCCCTTGATCGCCGAGGAACTGCTCGTGCCCTCCTTCAAGCCGCGGGTCGAGCGCCGCGGCGACATCATCTACGTTATCCTCCACTTCCCCGTCCTGCGCGGGCTTGGCAATGGCCGGCAGGAGCAGGAGATCGACTTCGTCATCGGCAAGAACTTTCTTATCACGACGCGCTACGGCAATGTCGACCCCCTGCACGCCTTCGCGCAGGCGTTCGAGGTCAATACCGTCTTGGGCCGGCCGATCATGCACCAGCACGGCGGGCACCTCTTTACCGCGATGGCGCGCGCGCTGTACGAGGCGCTCATCACCGAGTCGCACACGCTCACGCAGCGCCTCCAGGACATCGAGGACCGCATATTTTCCGGCGACGAGCGGCAGATGGTGATCGAGATCTCGCAGACCGGCCGCACCTTGCACGACTTCCGCCAGGCGCTTGCCCCCCACAAAGAGATGCTCACCTCGCTCGAGCCGGTGGCCACGCGGCTCTTCGGCGCGGAATTCTCGTACTATCTGCGCGACCTCATCGGCGCGGAGGAGCGCGTTGAGCACACAATCGACAACCTGTACGCCTCGCTTGCAGAACTGCGCGAAACCAACAACTCCCTTCTCTCGACCAAGCAGAACGAAATCATGAAAACGCTCACCGTCGTCGCGTTTATCTTCCTGCCGCTCACGTTCATCGGCCAACTCTTCGGCATGAGCATCCCCGTGCCGCTTCAAAGCAACCCCTATGCATTTTTCTTCATTCTGGGCGGCATGGTGCTGGTGGCCATGAGCATTTTCATGTACTTTAGGCATCGCGGATGGATATGAGCCTATTCTCTTTCTTCAGGAAAAAGCCGGCAGCGCCGCTACCGGAACTTCTGTTCTATAACACGCTCTCGCGCGAGATCGAGCGTTTTACTACCCTGTCGCCCGGCGTCGCCACCCTCTATAACTGCGGGCCGACCGTCTACGACGAGCAGCATATCGGCAACCTGCGCGGGCCCATCCTCGCCAACACCCTCAAGCGCGTATTGGCGCTGTGGGGCTACCGCGTGCGGCACGTGAGCAATATCACCGACGTCGGACATCTCACTGGCGACAACTCCGGCGATGCGGACACCGGAGAAGACCGGATGGAGAAGAGCGCCAAGAAGACCGGCCGCAAGGCGCAAGACATCGCCGAAGAAATTACGGAAAAGTTTTATGCCGATCTCGACTCGCTCGGCATCGACCGCACCAAGATGCAGTTCACTAAAGCGACGGATTACATCCCCGAGCAGATCGCGCTGGTGAAGACGCTGTGGGAAAAAGGCTATGCATATAAAATTTCTGACGGCATTTATTTCGACACGTCGAAGTTCAAGAATTACGGCAAGCTCGGCAACGTCGACTTGGCCGGCGAGCGCGCGGGCGCCCGCGTCGAGGAAAATAGGGAGAAGAAAAATCCGCACGACTTCGCGCTGTGGAAATTTTCCCCTACCGGGGAACAGCGCCAGCAGGAATGGGAGAGCCCCTGGGGTGTCGGCTTCCCGGGCTGGCATATCGAGTGCACGGCGATGATCTTCAAAACCCTTGGCAAGCAGATCGACATCCATATCGGCGGCATCGACCTGGCGCCCATCCATCACAACAACGAGATCGCGCAGGCCGAGGCCGCGACGGGCAAACCGTTTGTTAAGTACTGGATGCACAACGCGTTCATTACGATCGAGGGCAAGAAGGTCTCGAAATCGATCGGCAATACTATCTATCTACATCAGATCATCGAGCGCGGATACAGCCCGCGGAGCTTGCGCTATTGGTACCTCACCGGCCACTATCGCAGCCCGATGAACTTCAGCTGGGAGGCGATCGAGGGCGCCCATCAAGCGCTCACCCGTTTAACGCGCACCTACATTGAACTTGCAACGGGAACGAAACTGCAAAACCCTCCGACGACACCAGTTGCCGACAAGAAGTCCGAAACAAACTTCATTCCGGACTTTCACGCCGCCTTAGCAAACGACCTCGACACTCCCCGGGCCCTGGCGCTCGTATGGGAAATGCTCAAAGATCAAACACTTTCTTCTGGAAACAAGCTCGCCAACCTCGCGCTTGCTGACAAAGTATTCGGCCTCGGCCTTACCGACGAGCGCGTCAGCACTACCCTCAAAGTAATCGAGCAATCCGACCTCCCCGCCGATATCCAAGAGCTTATAGAAAAGCGCGAGACGGCGCGCAAAGAAAAAGATTTTGCCGCCGCCGACGATCTGCGCAAAAAGATAGAAGAAGCCGGATACGAGGTGAGCGATACGAAAGAGGGTCAGAAAATAAGCAAAAAATAGCCTTCCCGAGCTTATCCCCCGGTTATCCCCCTACCCACATTTTTGGCAAAAATCCGCCGCTACTCCGCGGCGCCTAAAAAGAGTATTCTTAAGTCATGGCAGGCAAGAAAAAGGCTGACCCGCTGCGCATCCCGCCGCACACGCTCGAGACCGAGAAGGCGCTCCTGGGAGCGCTTATGGTGCGCCCGGAGGGCATGATCGAGTCGGTAGATGTCTTGTCGGCGGATGCTTTTTACAGCGAGAAGCACCGCATCATTTACCGCGCGATGCAGGGGCTCTGGGGCAAGAACGAGCCGATTGATATCGAGTCGGTGCGCGCCAGCCTTGCCGACAGCAAGCAGCTCGAGCACATCGGCGGGGTCTCGTATCTCGCGGAGCTCGTGAGCGAGGTGCCGGCGGCAAGCAACGCGCGCTTCTATGCGAGCCAGGTGCAGAAGAAGTTCATGCTGCGCAACCTGATCGACGCGGGAGAATATGTGGCGGAGCTCGGCTTCGAGGAAAGCGAGGAGCTGGAAGAGACTCTCGACAAAGCGGAGAAGAAGATCTACGAGGTGACCGACATGCCGAGCCTCACCAAGTTCACCTCGCTCAAGGAAAGCCTCGGCAAAGCCTGGGAGCATTATGCGCACCTGCAGGAAAACCAGGGCGAATTGCGCGGCGTTCGCACCGGCTTTAAGGACCTCGATAACCTGCTCGCCGGGCTGCAGAAATCCGATCTTGTGATCCTCGCGGCGCGCCCCTCGATGGGCAAGACCGCGCTCGCGCTTGATATCGCGCGCCAGTCAGCCGTGCAGCACGGCACGGTCGTGGGCATCTTCTCCCTCGAAATGTCTTCGCAGCAGCTCGTCGACCGCATGATCGCCTCCGAAGCGCGCGTCAACGCGTGGGATTGGCGCATCGGCAGGATCAAGGAAAACAGCGAGGACTTTGACCGCATCCGCGAAGCGTACGACCGCCTGGCACAAGCGCCCATCTTTATCGACGACCAGGCCGGCAACAATATCCTCAAGATGCGCGCGGTTGCGCGCCGGCTCAAGCGCGAGCACGGCTTGGGGCTCCTCGTGGTCGATTACCTCCAGCTCATGGTGCCGACGCAGACGCGTGCGAGCGACTCGATGGTGCAGCAAGTGACCGAGATCTCGCGCTCGCTCAAGATCCTCGCGCGCGAGCTCGACGTCCCGGTGCTCGCGCTCAGCCAGCTCTCGCGCGCGGTCGAGCAGCGCCGCGGCAAGCCGCGCCTCTCGGACCTGCGCGACTCGGGCTCTATAGAGCAGGACGCCGACGTCGTCATGTTCATCCATCGCGAGGACAAGATGAACGAAGAAGCCGAGCACACCGGCATCGCCGAGGTGCTGGTCGAGAAGCATCGCAACGGCCCGGTCGGCAAAATCGATCTCCTCTTCAACGAAAAGCACGCCAACTTCGAGTCGCTCGCCAAGACCGACTTCGGCGTCTTCGAGAGCAAGTCCAACGACGCGCCATTTTAATCTATGAACCCCATCGACCGCCTGACGCAAGCATTCGAGCGCTTCCCCGGCATCGGGCCCAGGCAAGCGCGCCGGTTCGTCCAATTCCTGCTCGTACAGCAGCTGAGCTTCCGCATGGCGCTCTCGCAGGACATCAATAAACTGGGCGCGCTTACCTTCGAATGCAGCGAGTGCCACCGCTGGTCGGCCAAGAACACCGAGAAGGACGGCGTGTGCAATATATGCAGCAACAGCCGCCGCGACCCTTCGATACTCTTCGTGGTAGAAAAAGACGCCGACCTCGAGAATGTCGAGAAGAGCGGCTTCAAAGGCCTGTACTTCGTGCTCGGCGGTACCATCCCGCTGGCAAGCGAAGAGCCGCACAAGCACGTGCGGCTGCACGAGCTGGTTGCGCGCGTCGAGCGTGATGGCTCGGCGCTCAAATTAAACGAGGTAATCCTCGGCCTCTCGGCCACGACCGAGGGCGACCATACGCGGCAGCTGTTGGCCGAAACACTTCGCCCTATGAGTGAGGGCATGAACTTCAAGCTCTCCTCCTTAGGCCGCGGCCTCTCAACCGGCAGTGAATTGGAATACGCCGACCCGGACACGATAGCAAGCGCGCTCTCGAGTAGACAATAAAATAAAAACCCGCCGAGCGGCGGGATTTTTATTTGAGGCCGGTGATCTTGACCTCGAAGTACGGCTGGCGGTGGCCGCGCTTCTTGAAGTAGTTGGACTTCGCCTTGTATTTGATGACGACAACTTTCTTGGCGCGCGCAACCTTCTTGATCTCGCCGGAGACCTGGGCGCCCTTGATATACGGAGCGCCGATCGTCGTGTCCGAGCCGTTGTCGACGACCAGGACCTTGTCGAAGGAGACTTTATCGCCCGCCTTGAAATCGCCCGAGATTTTCTCGATCTTTACGGTATCGCCGGCAGATACCATGTACTGCTTGCCGCCGGTCTCGATAATGGCGAATTCCTTATCCATAGATGCCCGCAAAATATAGCCTGATATATAGAAAAAAGCAAGCCCGAGGGTATCCCCTCGGGCTTGAACTCACCATGCCGCTTACTTGTCGAGCGGTTCGGCATCACCGACCAGCTTGGGCCATATGCCCCGCGGGCCCGGGATGACCGACTCATGATCGAGCACGTTCTCGCCCTCCAGCGGTGGGACCATAAGGTTGGCGCTCGTCTCGAGCCCGTTTTCGTCGATGGGTGCCGCTACGCGTTGGAAGCGAGGGGGTAGAACTGCCTTGTTTACGACAGCTTGGGCGGTCACGAGCGGGTCGGCGGCTTGTCCCGACAGCAGTAACTCCACCGACACGCGCCAGCTCCTCTTGGAGATCTGCTTCAGGGGGACAAGGGTGATATACGCCGGCTGACTGGTAAACAAGGGCCGCTTGAACACCAGCGCATGAATCTCGCCGATTGTAACGCCGGGGCCAAATTTCTCGATCAAGGCTCCGGCAACCCGGCTCACGATGAATCGGATTCATATCGCCGCCGATCTGATTGAACAATCGGCTTTCTTTGAGTGTGACCGCCTTGAGATTGAAGCCGTATGTCTTGCCTTCTTCGGGCGGCCATGCGCCGCCCGTCGGTGCCATTGTCATTCTGAATTCCTCCGTTGCGAGCGAGTTGAGATGCGATGAACGATAGACTACATCTAAAAATAGAATACCATGAAAGTATAAAAACGCAATTCCCGCCGTGGATAACTCCCTTGCAGCGGGCACTAGAAGGCGTACTCTGATGGCGGAATGGTAGCAGGTTGGGCGACTGAGATGAGGGAATCGCCATGGCCGACCTCTTAGTAAGACGGGCTGCTCTTGTGCTCATAGGGCTTGGGAGTGCCTTCATCGTCTATGCCTTT
>DASZPE010000061.1:0-12258 GCA_035550415.1 Minisyncoccota bacterium
GGCCCACGGCGTGCCGTCCTTGTCGGTAAAGTAAATAGCGTCGCGGTCGACGATGGGGCCGGTCGTCGGGTTGGCCTGCGCGTCGGCGCGCGCGGCGTACATGTCGCCGTGCATGATCTGGAGCACGTACAGGCGCCCCGCGATAAGCAGGGCGCACAAGGCAAAAATGGCCGTGATGACCCGTATCCGCACTGCGAAGCGCGCACTATTCATGATTAGCGGCTGCGCGAGAGCGCCTTCATCGAGCCGTCGGCGAGCACGGTGGTTACCGCGGCGGGCGCGACGTAGCCCATCGCCTCGACGCTCTCAAGCGTCAGGTCGCGCGTCGACGCGAGATAGCCCGACTCCATCTCGCCGATATGCGTGGTGATGGCACTCAACTCCTTCTGCGCATCGGTGCGCTTGGCCGTGTTAGCGACCGCCTCGAGCAGGAATACGCCGTAGAGGAATACGGACAGCGCGATGACCGCGGCAAAGAGCGCGTTGAGGCGCTTGAAGTAGGGCGTGTAGGTGATGGCGATGCTTTTCATAACTATTATTTAGCTGCTAACTTTTCGATCGCGCGGACTTTGGCGCTGCGCGCGGACGGGTTCTTCATGACTTCCTCGCGCGTCGCGGCAAGCGGCTTTTTAATAACAAGCTTGCCCGTATGCTCCTTTGCGAGCTCCGCGAAGAGGCGTTTTACGGCGCGGTCCTCGATGCTGTGGAAGGTAATGACGACGATCCTGCCGCCCGGCGCGAGGTGCTTCCACGCAGCGCGGATGCCGCGATCAATAACGCCCAGCTCGTCGTTGACGGCGATGCGCAGCGCCTGGAAAGTCTTTGTCGCCGGGTTGAGGCGGCCGTGGCGGTAGCGCGCGGGCACCGCATCACGGACGATCTCCACCAGCTCAAGCGTCGTAGCGATCGGCGCTATCTCGCGGCGCGCGACGATCGCTTTGGCAATAGGGCGCGCGTAGCGCTCCTCGCCGTAGCCGAAGATCACGTCCGCGAGCACGTTCTCCTTCCAAGTGTTAAGAATTTCTGCTGCAGTAAAACCGGAGGCCGGCCGCTCGCCGTAGCTCATGACGAGCGGCTCGTCGTGCATAAAGGTAAAGCCGCGGCCCGAGCTCATTTGGGTCATATTCCAGCCGAGGTCGAAGAGGAATTTGTTGGCAAGCGGGATCTTCTGCTTCTTGAGCACGGCTTCGAGGTCTCCGAAGTTCGCTTCGACAAGCTCGGCGCGCTTGTGGTACTGCGCGAGGCGCTCGCGTGCCGCCGCGAGCGCCGCAGGGTCAGCATCGAGCCCGAGCACCGTCACCGGCGCCGCACGCAATATCGCCTCGGTATGCCCGCCGAGCCCGAGCGTGCAGTCGACCACCATATCGAGGCGCTTGAGATCAAGCAATTCAATCGCTTCCTTTACCATCACGCTCTCGTGCGTGGTCTTTTTTCCCTTCCCTAACTCCCGCTCGCGTGGAGAAGCACCCTCCTCTCGACGGAGGCGCTGCTCTACACGAACAGGAGTTAAAGAATGAGTCGTCATACGCTATGTCAAACGGCTTACAATATGCCCACGTCGCCCAGAGTCTGTGCCATCGCCTCGGCGCTGCCCTCGATCTTGGCTTTGTACTCGCTCCAGACCCCTTCGTCCCAGATCTCGATGCGCTCCGAGACTCCCGTAAGCACTACCCTGCCCTTAAGGCTCGCGAACTCCTTGAGGAAATCGGGGATGAGTATGCGCCCTGCGCTGTCGACCTCGCCCTCGACGGCGCCTGCGAGCAGGAACCGGCTGATGCCGCGCGTGTCGGCCTGGCCGAACGGGAGGCTTGCGAGCTTGGCCGCAATCTCCTTCCAAGCCTTGGCCGGAAAGAGGAACAAACATTGGTCGAGCCCGCGCGTGACGACAACCATGCGACCGACCTCTTTGCGGAATTTGGCGGGAAGCGAAACCCGTTTCTTGTCGTCCAGAGTGTGCAGGTATTCGCCGATAAACATATCCTTTTCTATCCCACTTTATCCCACTAAGTCCCAGTATACAATCCCGCCCTTCCACCCCAAACCACTTATACACAATTCCGCCCCAA
The DNA here is from genome assembly GCA_035550415.1 of Minisyncoccota bacterium. Classification (GTDB taxonomy): domain Bacteria; phylum Patescibacteriota; class Minisyncoccia; order Phycocordibacterales; family SBAW01; genus GWA1-54-10. The sequence continues at coordinate 2,067 of DASZPE010000061.1, forward strand.
ATCAGCATTGGGAAACAAAAAAGAGCCTATTTCTAGCCCTATTGACTAATTATTATTTTTATGTATAACTATATAGAATAACAATACGTACCTTACAGGCAGGCGTTAACACCCAACCCAAAGGAGTTAGCGTGAAAATACTCAATGATAAGGGCCTTCGGGCCATTGCAGCGGCGTTTTCTCTGGCTTCGACCGTCTTCGTCGGAGCTGGCATTGCGAGCGCCGACAAGCTCAAGACTGCGGCGCCCGCTTGGGCCCCGATCCCTCACCTGCGGCCGACCATCGCGCCGCAGTACAAGGAAGCGGACCAGAAGGCGCTCGACCAGCTCTTCCTGCAGATTCTGCGGGACGAGCAGGGCGACCCCCTGCACAAGAAGTCCGTGTGATTTCGTGCACTACCAATACAAAGGGCGACCTCCGGGTCGCCCTTTTGCTTTTATACTATTGCCTCGCGCAAGCGTTTGAGGACAAAGTCTCTCGGTAGCGCAGCAAGAAACCATCCCGCTTGCGGACCGCTGTCTTTACCGAAGAAGAGTATATAAAACGAGGTAAAAAATTCCTTGGCAGACAGGTCAATGCCCGGCCGCGCGGGTATCTCGCGCAAAAGCGCATGCATCGCTTCCCCGTTTGCCGGATAATCGGCCTCAAGAGCGCTTATCAGCTCTTTGATGGCTGCTTTTTGTGCCGATATGAGTTGGTGAGCTGCGGCAGGCAATGTATCCTGCAGTTTGAAAACGAATTTTTCCGGTGCGTAACTCTGGAGCCATCGCTTGGCATACTCGACGCGCTCGGCAAGCTCATCCTTATCGGCATCGGTCAGCGCTCTCCCCTTCATCGCCGCCACTTCCTCCTCAAGATTGAGATGCGGCATCTGTACCAGGAACGCTACCTGGCTGAAGCGCGGCAAAAATACCCCGTCCTGCGGCCCATCGATATGAATCATTTCGTACAGCCGCGCGTAATCATCATCTTTATTGAGCGCATAGCCAGCGGCAAGCTTGTCGTACTGGTCGTAGAGCACCGGGATCGTGTCGCCTTCCGGGTCGAAGTTGACCTGCTGGTTGATATCTTTGCCCAGCAGCATAAGGCGGAAGATCTTGGTCGGAAGGAGATCGGCAATCTCATGCGCGCTGCTTCCGCGCCCCTTGCTTGAGGACATTTTCTTGCCGCCCACAAGAATAAATTCGTACGGTACGTCAAAGGGCGGCTCATAATTGAATACATCGCGCGCAATATGGTTGGCCACATCGCGCGAGCCGCCTTTTGTCGAGTGGTCTTTGCCGCCGCCTTCGACCATTACGTCGTTGACCTTCCACTTTGCGGGCCATTCGACCTTCCATGGGAGTTTGGCTTTGCCGCCAAAAGGCGAAATCCTTCCCTCGAAGCCGCAACCCTCGGTATAATCGACTGCTGTCTTGTAGCAATTGACGAGAACCGTCTCGCCGTCGAAATCGCTTGCAACCGTCGTCGCAACCTTCTTGCACTGCGGACAGATAACACTCAAGGGAAGCCACCCTTCCTTCTTGGTAGAACCTGACACTTCTTTATATATAGAGCGGATACGGTCGGCATTCTCGAGTGCTTCGCGGATAACACCGTCCATGCGGCCGGAGAGATACAGTTCGCTGGCCCAATAATATTCGGGCTCAAATCCTGCATGCGCAATCGCAGCCTTGAAATCGTTAGCGAAATACTCGGCGAAATTTTTTGCCGATGCATCGGGAGACGGAATATCGCGCAGTGGCATGCCCATATACTTGCGGAATTCTTCGGGCAAATAGACCGGGAAGCCATCCATAGGGTCGAAGTCATTGAGCTCGTAGCGAAATACGGCCGGTATTCCCTGCTTGGCGAGCGTGTCATGCACCGCGCCATGGATAGCGACGCCGCGCATAGAGCCGATATGTACGCGGCCGGAGAGTGTCTTCTCGTCGCGTATGACAATGGGCGTACGCTCGGCCTTCTCCTTCCCAAAGCGTTCCAATATCTCCCCTGCGATTCTATCTGCCCAAAACATAGGGTGATTGTAGCCCAGGATGAGTATTTATGGTAGAACGATGCGGGATTGGACATATCCTTTACGAAGTCGAGGAGGAGTCGTGACCAAGGGGAAGAAAGTTCCAAAGAAGGGCGTCGTAAAGAAAAAGCTGCCCGCGAGACGGCAACAGAGTAACCTGCAGCGAAAGCTCCACACGCTGAGCCCGGCTATGCGCGAGGTCGCTTTAGAAATCATTGACCTGCTGGGCGGCCTGGAAGAGCGCGTGATGCGCAAACTGGTCACCTTCAGCCGTGCAGAAGCCCGCGACGGCGACGAATAATGCGGGTGCAAAATCAACAACCGGCGGAATGATCCGCCGGTTTTGTTTTTACAATTTTTTCTTATGCTATTTCCCTACTCGACTTTGAGGATCTTGAATTTCTGCGTGCCTTTGGGGGTGTGGAAGGAGAACTCGTCGCCCTTCTTCTTGCCCATAAGCGCGGCGCCCAGCGGCGAGTGGTAGGAAATCTTGCCCTCGAACATATTGGTCTCCTCGGCGCCGACGATCGTATACGTGCGCTTCTCGCCGTCGGCGTCCTTGCCGGTGGGCTGCACGACGACGACGGAGCCCATGCCGACCGTGTCGCTCTTGGCGCCTTCAACGATCTTGGCATTCTTGAGCATGCTCTCGAGCTTGCCGATGCGCTCCTCTACCGCGGCCTGCATTTCGCGGGCCTCCTGGTACTCGGCATTCTCCGAGAGGTCGCCGAGGCTGCGCGCATATTCAAGCTGCTCCGCAATTTCCTTGCGGCGCGTGGTACGAAGCGTCTCAAGCTCGCGGGTAAGCTCTTCGAATTTTTCCTGGGAGAGAAGTTCTGCTGGCATAAAATGTATGAGGGGTTAACGCATCAAATAAGGTCGTTGCAATTGTACCGGAACCGGGCCCTAAGTCAATCCAACCGTTCCGGGCCCTTATTTAAGGTATTGTGCAGCATTGAGATGCATCCAATCGAGGAAGTTGCGCACGGCGGCGGAGGCGCCGATAAGCGTGCCAGCAGGACCCTTCTCCAGCACGACCGCGTACGCGTAGCGCGGGTTGTCGTACGGGAAGAAGCCGACCATCCACGAATTGAGGTATTGGTTCTGCGTGCCGACCTGCGCAGTGCCCGTCTTGGCAGCGACATCGACATACGGCACGTTGACCGCGGTCGCGATGCCCTCGGTCACGCCCATGCGCATGCCCTCGCGCACGATATCGATGGGGTTCGCGGGGATCGGAAGCTTAATCCCCAGCGGCGTCGAGCTGGCGATAAGCGTCGGGGTAACGAGCGTGCCGCCGTTGGCGAGGCTCGCGACCGCGCGCACGGCCTGGAGCGGCGTTACCTGCGTGCCGTATTGGCCGATCGCGGTGTGATACGTATCGCCGATGCGCCAGGTCGGGTCGGCGGGAAAATTAACTGTCTTCCATGCCGGTGTCGGGATATTGCCCGCCGCGTCGTTGAAGCCCGCGAGGCCGGTCGTCGAGCCGAAGCCGAACATGCGCAGATATTCATCGATGCGGTTGATGCCGAGACCCGGCTGGTCCTGGTAGCCGCCGCCGACTTCGTAGAAGTACACGTCCGAGGAGACCGCGATTGCCTGCTGCACGTTGACGAGGCCGTTGGCGCGCCAGTCCTTGAACACGCTCGGATGCGCGGGGTCGTAGGGGTTCGGGAGGCTGATCGAACCTGTTGAAAGTATTTGCTTACTCGGGTCGATAACGCCCTCGTTGAGCGCGGCGACGCCCATGAACGGCTTCACGATAGAGCCCGGCGCGTAGAGGCCGCTCGTCGCACGGTCGAGAAAGGGCTGATGCGGGTCGGTATTGAGCGCGGCAATCGCCGCCTGGTCGCCGTCGGAGAGCGCCTGGGAGGAATAATCGGGGTAGCTCGTCATCGCAAGCAGCTCGCCGGTCTTCACATCCATGATCACTCCCGCGCCGCCCTGGAAGTTGGACTGCTGCGCAATAGCGGCAATCGAGTCGTAGAGCGCCTGGTTCACGTTGGCATCGATCGAGAGCGTTAATTTTTCTCCCGGCGTCGGCGCCACTTTGACGCTCTGGGACACGACCGCACCCTTGGCGTCGGTCTCGGTCAGCGTCGTGCCATTCTGCCCGGAGAGCTGATTGTTATAGACCTTTTCGACGCCGTCGATGCCCTCGAACGACGTGCGGAAGTAGAAGCCGGAAGAGTCCTTCGCCGGCGGCTTGATGTAACCCACGATATGCGCCAATCCGCGGAAGGTTGAGTAGACGCGCTGCGCAAAGTCATCGTCGACCGACGCGCGCTCGTTGTACGCGAGCGGCGTGCCGTTGCGGTCGGTGATGACGCCGCGGTCGGCGAAGAGCACGCGCTCAGAGAGCTGATTCTCCGCCGCCTGTTTGGCGTACGCGGTGCCCTGGATAAATTGCAGGTCCCACGCGCGCCCGATGTAGAGCGCCATAAGGATGCCGAGTATGACGGCGGCGAGGAAGAGCGATTGGCGGCCGATGGGCTGCTCGATGCGGCCCTCGAGCTGGTCGGCGTCGAAGGCGGGTATGTTGGAGGAATCGATGAAAATCTCGTCAGGCGCGATCTCGATTGAGCGCTTTTTTCTCCGCCATCGGTAGCCCAGCATGGGGGCTAGTGTAGCACAATCACACGCGGTCGCCGGATGAAGAATCCATAAAATACCGCTTCCCCGCTTCGCGCACGACGATGCCCGCGAGCGCTACGATCGTGAACGGAAATATGAGTAGATGCAGCGTGCCGGTCGGCGCGCCATAGGCCACGTCAAGCAAGAGCCCGAGCGCGATTGCCCACAGCGGATATCCGGCGAGCGCCATGGCGGCGACGCCGAGCACGGTCAGCGGCCAGAACGGGATCAGAAACCCCGCGGCGGCGATAAGAAATATGATTGCAATGGCGATGTAGGAATTCTTTTTCATTCCTTGCGGCTAGCGCGCTGCATGCTCGAGCTCGACATAGCGCAGCGTAAACGGATTGACCGGCAGCTGAAGGTACACCGTGGTAAACGATTGCGCAGCGTTGCTTTCGGTAGCGCTGACGGTCGCTACCAATTGTACCCCAAGACCCGGGAAGGTCACCGTATCGCCGATTGAGACCGGCGTACTGGCGGGCACCTCGCCAGAGAGGCTGCCCGCGCCCTGCCCGGCAACCGAAATCGGCGTTGTGGCGTTGCTTGCGGCATGCGTCAGCACGGCTTCGAATGTCTCTCCGGGGGCCGAGTAGAGCGTGGCGCGCGACGTGGTCGGATACACCTCCGTGATGCGGCCGATATAGACTGCGCCGCCCGCGGCGACAAGGTCGCCTTGCACAACGCCCTGGTTGCTGCCGGCGTCGAGCAGGAGCGTGTCGTAGGCGCTGCTGGGCGGGACCATGAGCACCGCAGCGAGCGTGCGCGTGCGCGACTGGTCGCGGCCCAGGCGCGCCTGCAGATCCTTGACCTGCGCCGAGAGGAGATCGCGATCCTTCAGGGCGATGGTGGTCGAGGCAAGCTCGGCGCGCAGCGCGGCATTCTGCGCCGCCAATGATTGATTGGAGGAAAATCTTGAAAAGAATATCCCGCTTGAAGCGGCGAACGCGCTGCGCGCCACCATAAGAGGCGCTCCGGCGCGCCATAGCACGCCTGCAAGCGGCCCGCGCAGCATAAAGACGACGAGGAGCACGAGGCCGACGCCGACTGACCACGCTATGGCGCGCAGACGCGCGCCTTGCGCACGATACCGGCGGTTAGGCGATATCGTCGTCATGCTCGAGGAAAATATCGCGGTAGCGGTCCATATCTTCAAGAATAACGCCGGTGCCGCGCGCTACCGCCGTGAGCGGATCGTCCGCCACCAAAATCGGCACCTTGAGCCATTCCGCCAGCAGCGCATCAAGGCCTTTAATGAGCGCGCCGCCGCCGACCAGCACGATGCCGGAGCGCATCACGTCGGAGAGTATCTCGGGCGGCGTGGTCTCGAGCACTTCGCGGATCGACTCGATCAGCGTGTCGATCGACTGCGAGACCGCCTCGCGCACGTCAGAGTCGGTTATGACGATCTCGCGCGGCAGGCCGGTGATAAGGTCGCGGCCGCGGATGATCGCTTCGAGGTGCCCGTCGGCTTCGATAACGGAGCCGATCGCCATCTTCACTTGCTCGGCCGTCTTCTCGCCGATCAATATTTTAAATTCGCTGCGCACGTGCGCGATGATGTCCTGGTCGAGTTTGTCGCCGGCGATGCGGAGGTTCTTGGCGCGCACGAGCCCGCCGAGGCTGAGGACTGCGATGTCGGACGTGCCGCCGCCGATATCGACCAGCATGGAACCCATCGCGTCGGCAATGGGCAGGCGTATGCCGAGCGCTGCGGCCATCGGCTCCTCGACGATATGCACCTCGCGCGCGCCGGCGTTATGCGCCGCGTCCTTGACCGCGCGTATCTCGACGTTGGTAATGCCCGACGGCACGCCGATAACGACGCGGGGGCCGAGCAACTTTTTAGAATACGTTTGCGCGCGCGAGATAAGGTACGCGAGCATTTCCTCGGTCGCCTCGAAGTCCGACACCACGCCGCCCACGAGCGGCTTTACCGCGACCAGGTGCCCCGGCGTGCGGCCGAGCATCGCCTTGGCCGAAGCGCCGACAGCAATTACCTGGCCCGTCTTCTGGTTGACGGCGACGACCGAGGGCTCGTTGACCACGATCCCCTTCCCGCGCAGATACACCAGCGTGTTAGCGGTACCGAGATCGATGCCGATATCGTTGGAGAGGTAGGAATTGATCCGTTCTCTGAGTTTTTTAAACATGGCGAAGCGATTCCAGGAGTTCAGCCGTGGTAAGAATATCAGTTTTGCCGGTCGCACGATCGACGCACTCAAACTTCCCTGCTTCGAGCGCTTTAGCCGAAACGACCACGCGCTTCGGGATGCCGATGAGGTCGGCGTCGGCGAACTTCTCGCCGGCGCGCAAGTCGCGGTCGTCCCAGAGCACCCCGATGCCCGCCTTTGTCATCTCGTCATACATGCTCTGCGCCGCGCGCTGCACGTCCTCACTGCCATTGGCGAGGTCTACCAAGTGCACAGCAAAGGGCGCGACACTCGTGGGCCATACAATCCCTTTGCTATCTCCCAACTTTTCAACTAGAAGGCCCATGACTCTAGTAACCCCAATGCCGTACGAACCCATCCAGACTGGAATTTGTTCTCCCTTTTCATTTTTGTAATACAAACCAAGCGCCTCAGCCTTCTGCGTACCAAAATTGAAGATATTTCCAACCTCGGCTGTCTTCACTTCTTCAAGCTCATCGCGCGTGATATCAAGATTTTTGAGAGTCTCTTCGTTAAGTACTTCGGTATTGACTGCGATCTTTTTCTCCCTGTTCACAAAGATAGTATCCTCGCCCGCTTCGGCAATAGTCTGGAACTCATGGCTGAATTTCGTAAATGCTCCACCGGACGCGAAGGTGACATAGGTATCTGCACCGATACCGAGACGGTCATAGACTTTTTTATATGCCTCAATTGCGTGATTATAAAAACGCGTATGATCCTCTTCGCCAAGACAGAAGGAATACATATCGTTCATTATGAATTCGCGTCCGCGCATAATACCTGATTTGGCGCGAACTTCATTCCGCAATTTGGTCTGAAATTGGTGCACATAGATGGGCAGGTCTCGGAAACTTGAAACATAATTTTTCATCATGTCAGCAATCGGTTCCTCGTGCGACCAGCCGAAGCCGACTTCCCCGCCAGCTTTGAGGTTTGATTTAAACCATACATCTACAACCTCGTCGTCCCAGCGGCCGGTTCGCTCCCAGAGCTCTTTGCGCTGGAGGCTCGTCATAATGATCTCCTGCCCGCCGATAGCGGCCATTTCCTCGCGCACGATCTGCTTTATCTTTTCAACGACACGCAGACCAAGCGGCAAATAGGCATAGACGCCTGCCATCTCTTTGTGGATGTAGCCCGCGCGGATGAGGAGCTGCGCGTTCTTGGCGACCTCATCCTTGGGAGCTTCACGCCTGGTTTTGGTAAAAAGTTGCGATTGGCGCATATGCCCGCCATTGTACGGCTAAACCGCAGGCTAGGCAAAAGAAATCTGTAAAGAAATAGAATTTGACTAAATTTATAATCTAATGTATTTTGTTTTAGGAATTGCCAGAAAAGGAGAAGGGCAATGAAAGAGATCGAGGTAATTGATGAAATCGCTGAGAGGATAGATCCATCCGTAGTACGGCCGGATCAGATCCCACTCAGCGGAGAAATGAGTGGGCCAAGCAGCTTTGGTATCGCAGAGATCGAGGAGACTGCTGGCCATCTCATTCAATTCTTTCAACTTCGCGGACATTGGTGCCGCTTCACAATCGATGAACTGCGCCGGTTCTACGAACTGAAGGGTTGGAATCCGAATCTTATGTTCTCAGGCCTCATCGGCGGACACATCCACATGGGCGGGATGAGCGAAATGATTTCCGCTCCGCGCGAGATCTATATCGCCATGGACGAAGTAGGCAACTGCTACGTCACCAAAGCCTTCATCGGTCAGTGCATGGGACGCAAGGAGAGTGTCGCCGCTTAACCGCCCGCAAGACCCCGCAAAGAGCCCCGCGCTCTGCGCGGGGCTTTCTTTTACCCTAGCAGCCGCAAGACGTCGTGGTAAGAAACGACTAGCATGAGGAGGATGAGCGCTGCCATACCGCCTATCGTGATGATATTGGTTATGCGCGGGTTGATCGTGCGGCGGCTCACACCCTCGATAAGGATGATAAAGAGCCGCCCGCCATCGAGGCCGGGTATCGGAAGCAGGTTGATAATCGCGAGGTTGATCGAGATCAGCGCGGTTAAGACGACGACGCTCGAAAACCCTTGAGTCACCGCTTGCGAGCCGATCGAGGCGATGCCGATCGGCCCCGCGACCGAGCCGAAGTCGGCGACGCCGCGCGCGATCTGCCAGAAGAAGCCGGCCAGCCCCTGCGCGGTCGAGATGGTCATTTCATACGTGAGCAAGCCGCCTTGTGCAAGCGCGAGCGGCGCAGAAAGCTTAAGCGTGCCGACGTCGTCGAGCTCAACGCCGATCGCCATCTTCCCTTCAACGAGCCCGGCAACCGGCCGCGCGAGGAATGTCTTCTCTTGCCCATTGCGCAGCACGGTGAGTATCACGCTTTGCGAGCCGTGGTCGGCGATAAAGTTGCGCGCAACATCAGCCTGCTCGCTGGTGTTGAGCGTGCGGATGTCGAGCGAGGCGTCGGCTGTCTGCAATTTCTCGATGACATCCTCTGCCGCGAGGCCGGCCGATTGTGCGGGCGAGTTGGGCAGTACCGCGGTAATCATCACCTGGCTGTTGGTGACCGTCCCGAAGCCGTCGTGGTCGACGCTGGTCGGAAGTCCCGCCATATAGCCGGCCGAGAGCGCGAGCCAGGCGAAGATAATATTCATACCAATGCCGGCCGCAATCACTGCAGCCTGAATCCAGCGGGATTTGCTCGCGAAGCTCCGCGCGCCGCCCTTGCCCTCGGCGGCGTCCTCGCCGAATATCTTCACAAAGCCGCCGAAGAAGAGCAGATTGATAGAGTAGACTGTCTCGCCTCTCTGTATATAAAGGAGCCGTGGGGGGAAGCCGATGCCGAACTCCTCGACCTTGATCCCGAAGAGCTTCGCCACGCCAAAATGCCCGAGCTCATGCACTAGGATGAGCGCGGCCAGAATAAGGATGAATATAATCAGCGACATAGCTAGCTCGCGATCTCTTTCTCTTTGCGCTCGAGCGCCTCGTCGAACTTCTTGTTAGCGGCGTCGACGCGCTTCTGCATGTCGTCCTTGGCGCGGAATTTGTCGTCCTCGGGCATCTTGCCGTCCTTCTCCTGCTTTTGGATGTCGCTCCAGATGTCGTCGCGCAGCTTGCGCAGGCTCGTGCGGCCTTCCTCGATCTTTTCTTTCGCCAGTTTAACCAGCTGCGCGCGGCGCTCGCTGGTGAGCTCGGGGAACGATACGCGCACGCCGCGCTCGTCCATGCCGACCGAGAGGCCGAGGTTCGCCATGGTTATCGCCTTCTCGATCTCTTTGGCCTGGGACGAATCCCATGGCACTACGCGCAGCGTGCGTGCATCCTCGACCGATATATTGGCGACTTGGCTTATGGTCATGCGCGTACCGTAACTTTCAACCATCACGCCGTCGAGGATAGCCGGCGCTG
>DASZPE010000062.1:0-3571 GCA_035550415.1 Minisyncoccota bacterium
CGGCCTCCTGATATTCACCTCCGCGGCGCTGGGACTGTTGGCGCGCGATGGCGCATCGTTCTCCTCGGTGACCATCAAGCAGCTCCTTGTCGGCCTCGTGCTCGGCGGCGTGGTGGCCTACTTCGTCTCGCGGATGGATTACCGGAAATGGCGCGCCTATACGCCGCACTTCTTCGGCTTCGCGCTCTTTCTCACGGCACTCACGCTCATCCCGCACATCGGCCTCTCCTTAAAGGGCGCCTCGCGCTGGCTGGTGCTGGGGCCGGTATCCTTCCAGCCTGAAGAGGTGCTCAAGCTCGCAACTATCGCCATGCTTGCCGCCTACTACGCTGCGCGTATGCGCCAGGTGCCGACGCTTAAAGGCGGCATCATACCGCTTCTCGCCATTGCCGGACCGGCGGCCCTGATCCTCCTCCTGCAGCCCAACACGGCGGGTGTGGCGATGCTCGGCGCCACCAGCATCGTGGTCTTCTTTACCGCCGGCGGGAGGCCGCTCCACATGGGCCTGCTGGCGCTCCTGTGCGCGCTCGCTATAGGCGCCGCAGCGCTTATGTATCCGCACGTCTCGCAGCGCATCGAAACCTTCCTCGACCAATCAAGCGACCCGCAGGGCGCCGGGTGGCAGATCCAGCAGTCGCTCATTGCCGTAGGCTCGGGCGGGTTCTTCGGCCGCGGCTTCGGGCAGGGGATCGAGAAGTTCTCGTATCTTCCCGAGCCGATCGGCGACTCTATCTTCGCCGTTGCGGGCGAGGAGTTCGGCTTCGTGGGAAGTCTACTGTTAGTCGGGCTGTTTATCGCGCTGGGCTTGCTGGGGCTGCGCATCGCCGCGCGCGCATCCGACCCCTTCGGTGGCCTGCTGGTTGTGGGCTTAGTAGTGCTTATTGTGGGACAGTCATTCTTTAATATCGCCTCGAGCCTGGGGCTGGTGCCGCTGGTCGGCGTGCCGCTCATATTCGTGTCCAATGGCGGCACGGCGCTCGCGATGGCGTTCGTCGAGGCGGGTGTTATATTAAGCGTGTCGCGCAGGATGCGGCATCAGGCATAACGACTCATGAAAATCCTTTTTACCGGCGGGGGCAGCGGGGGGCACTTTTACCCCATTATCGCGGTCGCGGAGGCTATCGAGGACCTCACGCGCGAGCGCAAACTCCTTGAGCCGCAGCTTTATTACGCTGCGCCAGAGCCCTACGATCGCGAGATGCTGCTCGCCAACAACATCACCTTCGTGCCGACTTCGGCCGGCAAAGTGCGGCGCTATTTCTCAGTCCTTAATATCATCGATTTCTTCAAGACCGGCTGGGGCATCGTTAAGTCGGTGTTGCGGATCTTCTTCCTTTACCCAGACGTCGTCTTTGCGACCGGCGGCTACGCGGCATTCCCGACACTGCTCGCCGCGCGGCTTTTCCGCATACCAATCGTCATATACGCCACCGATGTCGAGCCTAGCCGGGTCAATCATTGGGCCGGCAAGTTTGCCGAGAAGGTAGCGGTCTCCTTCGAAGAAGCCGCGCAATATTTCCCGAAGGAGAAAGTCGCCTTTACCGGCAACCCGATCCGCAAGGCGGTGCTCTTGCCTTCGCGCGAAGGAGCGTATGAATTTTTGCAGCTCAAGCGTGAGCTGCCGACCATACTCATCCTTGGCGGCTCGCAGGGTGCGCAGGCGCTCAACGACGTCGTGCTCGCAGCGCTGCCGCAACTGGTAGAAAAGTATCAGGTGATCCACCAGGCAGGGGAGGCCAATATCGCCGAGGTCGAGGGCCGCGCGCGCGTAGCACTCGTTAACTCGCCCTACGGCGAGCGGTATAAGCCCTTTGCCTACCTCAACGACCTGGCACTGCGCATGGCCGCAGGCGCCGCGGCACTGGTTGTCTCGCGCGCAGGCGCGGGCGGCATATTCGAGATCGCCTCGTGGGGCCTGCCTTCAATTATTGTGCCGCTCCCGGGCTCGGCGCAGGAGCATCAAACTAAGAACGCTTTCGCCTATGCGCGCAGCGGCGCAACGGTTGTGGTGGAGCAGAACAACCTTACGCCCGGCCTCCTTATCTCCGAGGTCAACCGCATTCTCAACAACCCGCAGCTCGTGCATCAGATGTCTGAGGCAGCGCGCAGCTTCGGCCGCCCCGACGCCGCCAAGACGATCGCGAATGCATTGATGGATATCGCGCTTTCCCATGAGTCCTAACCCTGTCGTCACCCGCTTCGCGCCGAGCCCGACCGGCTTTCTCCATGTCGGCGGCGTACGCACGGCGCTCTTCGCCTGGCTCTACGCTCGTAAGCATCATGGCACTTTTATATTGCGCATCGAAGACACCGACAAAGAGCGCGAGGTAGCAGGCTCGATCGAGCACATCCAGGAGTCGCTAACTTGGCTTGGGCTCACGTGGGACCAGGGACCGATCAAACAGTCCGAGCGCCTCGACACCTACCGGGCCTGGGCGCAGAAGCTTATCGACAAGGGCCTCGCATACCCCGACCCATATACGGAGAGTGAGGTCGAGCAATTCCGACAAGAGGCCGAAGCACAGAAGAAGCCGTTCCTCTACCGCGATCATCGACCAGCCACAACAGGGGCATGGGACGGCACGAAGCCGTTGCGCTTTAAAGTCCCAGAGATAAAAAGATATACGTGGCAGGACATCGTGCGCGGGGAGCTCACCGCAGGGGAGGAGGCGCTCGACGATTTTATCCTGATCAAGTCGGACGGCTACCCGACGTACAACTTCGCGCACATCGTCGACGATATCGAGATGGGGGTGACGCACGTCATGCGCGGCGAGGAATTCATTGCTTCGACGCCGAAGTTCTTGGCACTCTACGAAGCGCTCGGCGAGACGCCGCCCCACTTCGCCACCATGCCGGTGATCCTCGGCCCCGACGGCCACAAGAAGCTTAGCAAGCGCGACGGCGCCAAAGATATCCTCGATTACCGCAAGGAAGGGTATCTCCCCGAGGCGATGGTTAACTTCTTGGCACTCCTCGGCTGGCACCCCGAGGGCGAGCAGGAAGTATTTTCTGTCGATGAACTCATCAAAGCGTTTGAGATCGAGCGCGTACAGAAGGGCGGCGCCAAATTCGACGAGGCCAAGCTCCTGTGGCTCAACCATGAACATATAAAAAGGCTTTCAGACGAGCAGTTTGCAAAATTATTTGAAACCGTAATAGGTAAGCAAGGGTTAATCTCACCCACGGAGCTCAGAATCTTCTCCCAAATTCACAGTGTACTCAAAGAACGTACCCGAACTCTGCTAGAACCACTTGAGTTAATAAAGGCGGGTGAGTTCGATTTTATGGGAGATACTATTTCGTATGATAAAGAACTCTTGCTCCAGGGAGCCAAGGCGGAGGCCGGCGATGTAGCAATATATCTTGCGCGTGTTGCAGAGATTCTCGAGCATCTCGATGAACCGTTCACCGCAGAGAGCGTAAAAGAGGCGATATTTCCTTACGCAACCGAGGTCGGCAGGGCAGGGGTGCTGTGGCCGATGCGCATAGCGCTCAGCGGTAAGGAAAAGTCTCCTGATCCGTTTACGCTTGCGGGGCTTCTCGGCCGCGACAAGACGCTCGCGCGGCT
>DASZPE010000063.1:0-6052 GCA_035550415.1 Minisyncoccota bacterium
AGCAATTCGCGCAGACGAAGGTCCAGAACGAGATCCGGCTCGCCGACCCCTTCGGCAAGACGCAGGCGCCCGCGTTCCTCGAAGGCATATTAAAGGAAGCGGGGCCGGAGTTCGCGGTCGCGGTCGGGCTGGCGCTGCGCCGGCTGCAGGAAGTGGGCTGACATCATGTTGATAGAGCACGTGCTGTAATTTTTAGGCTGTATACTAAAACAAATGGACCCTTCCGTTCAGGCCTCTTTTATACCGAAGAAACCGCTTAACGATGCGCGCGGCGGCCGCGGCGGTGCTGCGAGCCTCATTTTTATACTCGCGCTCCTTATATTTATCGCCTCCCTCGTGGCCGCCGGAGCCGCGTTCGCCTACAGCGGCTACCTGCAGAGCGCGCTCAATTCCAAAAAGGCTTCTCTGGCGAAGTACCAGGATTCGTACGATTTGCCGACCATCCAGGCGCTCGTGCGGTTCGACACCCGCATCCAGCAGGCGCAAATTATCTTGCAGAAGCACCTCGAGCCGTCCAATATATTCTTCTTTCTTGCGCAGCAGACGCTGGTTAAGGTGCAGCTGACCGACTTCTCGTACGCGATAGGCGCGGACGGCACTCCCTCGATCGAGCTCAGCGGCGTTGCCGACAGCTTCTCCACCGTGGCGCTGCAATCCGACCAGTTCGGCGGCAGCAAAGTGCTCAAAGACGTCATCTTCTCCGATATCACCGTCAACAGCGACGGCACCGTCTCCTTCAAGGTGACTGCCGACGTCGACCCGTCGCTCATCCTCTTCAGCAAGAACCTCACCGCGCAGCAGACGCTCCCCGCGGACACCTCGACCAGCACCAGCAGCGCATCAACCACAACGCCATGAAAGGACTCATCGTACCGATCTTATTAGTAGTCGCGGCCATCGGGCTCTTCGTGGGCTTTACGAACCCGTGGTACGAAGGCACCAAGAGCATCCAGGCGGAGGTTGCTACCTACGACGACGCGCTCAACAAGTCCCAGCAGCTGCGCACGATCCGCGACCAGAAGGTCGCCGCCTTCAACACCTTCTCGGCTGACCAAAAGTCGCGCCTCGAAGAAGTGCTGCCCGACAATGTCGACAACATCCATCTCATCATCGATATCAACAACATCGCCGCGCGCCACGGGCTCAGCCTCAAGGACGTTCAGCTCGGCACCATCTCCGGCTCATCGGGCGCGGCGAACGCGCTCACGGTCGGCAACTCGGGCGACCCGGTCGGTTCGGTGACGCTTGGCTTCGCGGTCAATGCGTCCTACGACGACTTCATCGCGTTCCTGCAGGACCTCGAGCACAGTCTGCGCCTCATCGACGTCGAGAAGATAACCTTCACGGTCGACCCCAAGGGCGGCAACAACGACTATTCGATGACGATCAGGACCTACTGGCTCCACTAAACTCGTATGCAATTTATCAAAGACAACAAACTCTATATCGGCATCATCGCCGTTTTGCTGCTGTGCGTCTGGGCCTACTTCACGTTCTTCAGCGGGGGAAGCAGGGCGTCGCTCCTCACTACCGCTTCTCCCACGTCGCCGCTTTCGCCGGACGTGCTCTCGACGCTCTCCAATCTCAACACCATCAAGCTCGACCCGTCGATCTTCAGCGACCCGGTGTTTACCGCGCTCTCGGACTACAGCGTGGCGATACCCTCCGAAGCTGCCGGCCGCCGGAACCCGTTCTCTCCGCTGTAGCGCGTATGTACGACTATGGATCTCATTCAACTGGTAATCGACGCGGGCGTCATTGACCCAAACGCAGGCCCGACGCTGCGCTCCGAGCTCGCCAAACCCGGCGAGACACCGGAAGGCGTGCTGCAGAAAAACGGCGTCTCGCTCGCGGCCATACTCAAGGCTAAGGGCGACTATTACGGCCTCCCGACCCGCGAGGTGGGGGATAAGAGCGTCCCCTTCGACGTGCTCAAGTTCGTCCCCGAGGAGTCGGCGCGGCACTACCGCTTCGTGCCGCTGGGCATCGTCGACGGCGCGCTTGAAGTCGGCGTTACCGACCCCGACAACCTCGAGGCGCGCGACGCCTTGACGTTCATCTCCGCAAAGGTCGGCATGCCGTACAAGATTTATCTCATCACCGAGACCGACTTCGACCATCTGCTGACGCAGTACAAGGGCCTCTCGGGGGAAGTCGGCAAGGCGCTCGGCGAGCTCGAGACCGAGTTCAACGTCGAGACGCAGAAGGACGAAAAAGAGGGCAAGAAACGCGCAATCAACTTCGAGGAAGATACGATCACCGACACCGGCGCCGAGGCTATTACTGAAGACGCGCCGGTCACGAAGATCGTGGCGACCGTGCTGCGCCACGCGGCCGAGCAGCGCGCCTCGGACATCCACATCGAGCCGATGGCCGACCAGACCCGCGTGCGCTTCCGCATCGACGGCGTGCTCATCACCAACATTACGCTGCCGCCCAAGGTGCACAGCGCAGTCGTGGCGCGCATCAAGGTGCTCTCCAATATGCGCCTCGACGAGAAGCGCAAGCCGCAGGACGGGCGCTTCTCCGCGAGAGTCGGCGGCAACAAGGTAGATTTCCGCGTGTCGACATTCCCGACCTACTACGGCGAGAAGGTGGTGATGAGAATTTTGGGAGCCTCCGCCCAGGTGCTCAAGCTCGAGAACTATGGGCTCAGCCCCCGCAACCTCGAGCTCATCCGCACCGCTATCAAGAAGCCTTACGGCCTTATCCTCATCTCGGGCCCGACCGGCTCCGGTAAATCGACCACACTGTATACGCTCCTCAACGAAGTCGACCGCGAAAAGCAGAACGTGCTGAGCCTCGAAGACCCGGTCGAGTACACCATCCCCGGCGTGAGCCAATCGCAAGTCAGGCCGGAGATCGGCTACACCTTCGCCAACGGATTGCGCACGACGCTCCGCCAGGACCCGAACATCATCATGGTCGGCGAGATCCGCGACGCCGAGACCGCCAACCTGGCGGTGCAGGCGGCGCTTACCGGCCACCTCGTGCTCTCGACCATCCACACCAATAACTCCGTCGGCATCATTCCGCGCCTCCTCGACATGGGCGTCGAGCCGTATCTCATCCCGCCGGTGCTCATCCTCGGCATGGCGCAGCGCCTTATTAAGACGCTCTGCCCCGGCGGCGGCAAGAAGATGCCGGTCGACGTCTCGATGAAGGAAATGCTCACCAAGGAATTCGCCGACCTGCCGCCGGAATACAAGAAAGAAGTGCCGTCATTCGACGAAGTTTATCGGCTCAACCCGACGCCGGATTGTCCCAGCGGCACGCGCGGACGCGTCGCGGTGTACGAGATGTTCGACATGAACAGCGACCTCGAGCATGCGATCCTCGCGGGCAAGCCGGAGGACGAATTATTCGCCATCGCCCGCAAAAACGGCATGCTCACCATGAAGGAGGATGCTATGATCAAATCAGCGCGCGGCGAGGTGCCGTTTGAGGAGGTCAACACGCTCGGCGGCGAGTTCGAGCTCGACGACGACACGGCCGAGACGCAAGAAACCGCGCCCGCACCGGCGCCTACCGCGCTGGGCGAAGACGGCGAAGCCGCGTCGCAAGCAGCAGCCGCGGCCGAGGCGGAGCCGCCGGAGAAAGAGATCAAAGTATAGTCGATAGAACTCACCACCAGCACCATGCCGCAGTATAAAGAGAGACTTTCAGCACTGTTAGACAAGCTCATCGCCCAAGGCGCGAGCGACCTTCACCTGGGCGCAGGCATCCAGCCGGTCATGCGCGTCTCGGGCTCGCTCTCGCCGCTCCTCTCTGACCCGATACTGACCCCGGAGGACATGCGCGGCTTCCTCGGCGAGATGCTCTCGCCGGATA
Organism: Minisyncoccota bacterium; assembly: GCA_035550415.1. Classification (GTDB taxonomy): domain Bacteria; phylum Patescibacteriota; class Minisyncoccia; order Phycocordibacterales; family SBAW01; genus GWA1-54-10. Next base: position 3,832 of record DASZPE010000063.1, read on the forward strand.
AGGTGAAGAAATTTTTTGAAACGCAGGAGGCGGACTTTTCCTACGCATACGGCGACAAAGCGCGCTTCCGCGGCAACGCGTACGTCGAGCGCGGGCAGGTGAGCATCGCGCTGCGCCTTATCCCGCGCGTTATCCGCACCATCGCCGAGCTCAACCTCCCGCCGACGCTCGAGTCGTTTACGACGCGGCAGCAGGGGTTCTTCCTCGTAGTGGGGCCGGTGGGGCAGGGCAAGACGACGACGCTTGCGGCGCTCATCGAGAAAATAAACAACGAGCGCAGCGAGCACATCATCACGATCGAGGACCCGATCGAATATATTTTTGAAAACAAGAAGTCGCTCATCGACCAGCGCGAGGTGCGCGTCGACACGAGCGACTTCCAGATCGCGCTCCAGTCCGTCTTCCGGCAGGACGTCGACGTGCTGATGATCGGCGAGATGCGCACGCCGGAGACCATGGCCACCGCGGTTACCGCCGCCGAGACGGGCCACCTCGTGTTCTCGACCTTGCACACCAACAACGCATCGCAGACCATCGACCGCATCATCGATTCGTTTCCCGCCCAGCAGCAGGAGCAGATCCGCATCCAGCTTGCGGGCTCGCTTGCGGGCATCTTCTCCCAGCGTCTGGTGCCGCGCATCGCGGGCGGGCTTATCCCGGCCTACGAGCTCCTCATTGCGACACCCGCGGTCGCGAACCTCATCCGCGAGAAGCGCACGCACGAGATCCAGACCGTCGTCGAGACCGGCGCCGAGGAGGGCATGATCGACATGAACCGCAGCCTCGCCGAGCTGGTGAGAGGCGGCGAGATCACCGCAGAGAGCGCCTACGCCCGCTCGTGGAACCCGCAGACCCTGCAGCGGCTTTTGTAATCATCTATGGAATTCAAGTACGAAGCACTCGATACGAACGGCAAAGCCCAGAGCGGCGTCGTTAACGCCGCCAACCAAGACGCGGCGATTGTGACGCTCCAGCGCAAGGGGCTCACGATCACCGCCTTCTCGCAGGGCGGTGCCAAAGGCGTGCTCGCCAATATCGGCGGCATCACGATCTTCGGTGGCGTCAGCAACCGCGACCTGGTGCTGCTGTCGCGCCAGATCGCGACCCTCTTCGAGGCGCAGGTCTCCGCCTTGCGCGTCTTCAAGCTCCTCTCCGAGCAGGCCGAGAAGCCGGTCATCCGCAATACGCTCGTCGACATCAGCGACGAGCTCCAGGCGGGTAGCTCGATCTCCAAAGCGCTCGCCAAGCATCCCAAGGTATTCTCGGACTTTTATGTCAACATGGTGCGGGCCGGCGAAGAGTCGGGCAAGCTCGACCAGACATTCCTCTTCCTGGCCGACTACATTGACCGCTCGTACGAGCTCACGAGTAAGGCGCGCAACGCCCTCGTCTACCCGGGCTTCATCATGCTCACGTTCGTCGCCGTCATGACCCTCATGCTCACGGTCGTGATCCCGAAGATCGGCGCGATCATCGCCGACTCGGGGCAGACCCTGCCGTTTATTACGCAGATCGTGCTCGGCTTCAGCAATTTCCTCGTCGATTACGGCATCTTCCTCCTCATCGCGCTCATTATCGGCGGCTTCTTCCTCTTCCGCTTTGCGCGCACGCCGCAAGGCAAGCTCGCGGTCGACCACTTCGAGCTGGCGCTCCCCGTGGTCGGCAAGCTGTACCAGAAGCTCTTCCTCGCGCGCATCTCGGATAACATGCACGTCATGCTCACCTCGGGCATCTCCGCGGTGCGCGCCCTCGAGATCACCTCGACCGTTGTCGGCAACGCCGTCTACGAAGGCATGCTCCACGACGCGCTGGAGGCCGTGAAGGCCGGCAGCCCCATGTCCCAAGCGCTCAACAATTATCCCCACGAGGTCCCCGCGATCATGGTGCAGATGATCCAGATTGGCGAGGAGACTGGCGAACTGGGCCCCATCCTCGAGCGCCTCGCCAAGTTCTACGACCGCGAGGTCAACGCGGCGGTCGACACGCTTGTCTCTCTTATCGAGCCGGCGCTCATCATATTGCTCGCGCTCGGCGTCGGCTTCCTCCTGGCCTCGGTGCTGCTCCCGATCTACAACAGCGCCGGAAGCGTATAAAAGATATCCACACGAGCGCATTGAGCCTGGAATAAGGGGATTATACTTAAGGCATCCGCAATTTAGCGTTGATTATTAAAAATTATTAATAAATTCGGATATATTCCTATGTTGTTTAAAGGTCATAT
>DASZPE010000064.1:0-1525 GCA_035550415.1 Minisyncoccota bacterium
CGAGCTCCGCAAACTATTACAAGTAAGTTCTCTGCGCACCGTGACCCAGTATCTCGAGAGCCTTGAAGAGAAGGGCTACATCGTGCGCCGCAAGCACGCGCGCCGCAACATCGAGCTCAGAGGCGCCGACGCCGACGGCATGCCCGCGCACGATACCGTCTCGGTGCCGGTGGTAGCCAACGTCGGCTGCGACGATCTCAGCCTCTTCGCCCAAGAGCAGCGCGACGAATTCCTCGAGGTAGACACGGCACTGGCCGAAGGTCCGCGCGGCGACGAGGGCAGCATCGTAGCGGTACGCGCCGTCGGCGACAGTATGGAGGACGCCGGCATCCACCCGGGCGACTACGTGCTCATCCGCTTCACCAATGAGGCGCAGAACGGCGACCGCGTCGCCGCGATCGTAGGCGACATGGTAACGGTCAAGCGCTACGAGCGCCGCGAGGGTGTCACGATCCTCTACCCGGAGTCCAAAAACCCCAAATACAAGCCGATTGTCCTGCGCGAGGACTTCAAAATCGCCGGCAAGGTCCTGTGCGTTATCCCCAATCCTCACGCAGAGATCACCGAAGTAGTGTATGACTAAATTCCAGTATACTTATAGATATCAATTCACTCTTAATCGATCTACTCCTATGAACCCACGCGACGACATGCCCCACGACGAGTCCGGCTGGAAGCAAAAGCTCACCCCCGAGCAGTACGCGGTCCTGCGCGAGAAGGGGACCGAGGCTCCCTTCAGCGGCAAGCTGCTCCACGAGGATCGCGACGGCGTCTACCGCTGCGCGGCGTGCGGCAATCCGCTCTTCTCCTCCGATGCCAAGTTCGACTCCGGTACCGGCTGGCCCTCCTTCGACCAGGCGCTCCCGGGCGCGGTCGAGTTCAAGGCTGACAACGCCTACGGCATGCACCGCACCGAGGTCATGTGCGCGCAATGCGGCAGCCACCTCGGCCACGTCTTCGACGACGGCCCTACGGCGACCGGGAAGCGCTATTGCCTCAACTCGGTCTGCCTCGACCTCGAGCCCACCGAGGAAGAAAAGAAACTCCTTAAAGATTCCTAAAAAAGAGGTATACTTGATAGGCAGCTCCTTACTAGGGTTAATTCTTAGACTACCTCTCACGTATGATGAAATGGCTTATTGGTCTTGTGCTTCTCATTATTGCGGGCACCGGGCTGTGGTTCAGCGGCCTTCTTAAGCCCTATCTCCCGGGCGCTACGGCGCTCATACAGCAGGCAACCACGACGCCTGCTACTACGCAGCAGCAAGCGCCGCAGCAGACCAGCGACTTGCCGACGAGCCAGAGCGACGACTCCGACGCGGCAATCGCGCAGGACTCTGCGGCCGTCGACGCTCAGATGCAGGGCCTCGGCTCCGACCAGAGCAATGTCAACAGCAGCCTCAATGACCAGCCAACGCAGCAGGAATTCTAATATGACTCTCACACAGCTTCTTCGTGCCGTCAGTGCGATAGTGCTTAGCGGAGCTCTCTTGGCACCCGCATTCGCCGGAGCCGATACCGGCAT
>DASZPE010000065.1:0-29104 GCA_035550415.1 Minisyncoccota bacterium
GCACTTGCTCGCGCGCGGCGGATGTCTCGGTCCCTTCTTTATTTCTCTTACCCAATTCTCCCAATTCAACCGGGCCCATCGTGACCCACAGGTCGACGCGGTCGGCGATCGGTCCGGAGATCTTGCGGCGGTAGCGTTCGAGCGCTATCGGGCTGCAGGTGCAGGCTATCTCGGGGTGGCCATAGTTGCCGCAGGGGCACGGGTTCATCGCGGCCACGAGGGTGAAACGAGCCGGGAATTGTGCGGTACCGCGCGCACGAGAAACAGAAATGATGCGGTCTTCGAGCGGCTGGCGCAGCGCCTCGATGACCTTGCGCTCGAACTCAGGAAACTCGTCGAGGAAGAGTACACCGCGGTGCGCGAGCGTCGCCTCGCCGGGGCGCGGGTTCGCGCCGCCACCCACGATCGAAACGTATGAAGCGGTGTGGTGTGGGCTGCGCATCGGCGGCATCGTGATGAGGCTCCCGCGCAAAATCCCCGCCACCGAATGGATCGAGTTCACCTCCATGAGCTCGTCGAACGTGAGCGGCGGCATGACCGACGCCAGCGCGCGGGCGAGCATCGTCTTACCGGTGCCCGGCGGCCCGGAGAGGCCCAGGTTGTGGCCGCCGGCCGCAGCAATGATCGCTGCGCGCTTGGCTCCTGCCTGTCCGCGAATATCTTCGAGCGCGAACTTCCCTTCGCCGAAGTCGGGCTCTACTTTAGTCTGCATGGCGGGTAGCAATTTCCGCGGCTGCTTGGTGGCGTCTTTTTCGGTACGCGTATTGAGATGCTCGATCACTTCCGCCAGGCTCCCTGCGCCGAAGATATCTATGCCGCCTACGAGCGCGGCCTCCTCGACGTTTTCTTTCGGGACGAATACGCCCCGCTTTCCTTGCTTCTTGGCTTCATTGACGAGCGGCAACACGCCGCGCACGGGGCGCAATGTCCCGTCGAGCGCGAGCTCGCCGATGAATACGTACGGCTCCGGGTCGAACCTGATATCCTCTGCCGCAAGCAAGTATGAAAGCGCGATCGGCAGGTCAAACAGCGGCCCTTCCTTCTTGAGGTCTGCGGGTGCGAGCGATATGACGATCTTCTGATTGCGGGACTTCGGGCTGTCAAAGCCGCTGTGCTTGATGGCCGCGGCGACGCGGTCGCGCGATTCCTCGACTGCTTTGTCGGGGAGGCCAACGATAGTAAAGGCGTGGAGGCCCCGCGAGAGGTCAGTCTCTATAGAAACCAAGTACGGCGAAAGGAGCGAGGTCTGAGCGCCGTAGACGCGTGCGTAGTGCATCGCGCTATACTACTTGGCGCGATTATTTGCGCAACTTGCGTTTTATATAATGTGTTACGAAAATCCCCCGGTGTTTTGCCGAGGAGTGGAGATATTACATGCACTTACTGCATGTCTTTGCTGCCGGGTCCGCCTCGAGGCGCTCTTCCTCTATTGGCCCGCCGCATACTTCGCAGATGCCGTACGTACCGTTGGCAATCTTTTCGAGCGCAGCTTCGACATCCGCTCTTCGCGCCGTGAGCGTGGTATTTTCCTCCTCCTCTTCTTCCATATCCTCGATCTTATCGGCGACCTCGTCCGACTCGGTTGCACTTTCGTCTTCTTGGCCGGGTATGCGCTCGTTATCTTTGATTTGCGCATTGAGCGTCTTCAACTCCTTCTCGAGCTTCTGCTTAAAGTGTTCGGTGTTCATGACGCAATACTACCAGCCCTACGGCGTCGGGACAATGGATGAGTTCTCTAAGCGAGAAATGACCTCGCGCAGCGTCGCTTCGTTGGTAGTTATTACAAATGTCTGCCGGTCGATCGCGCTCCAGAGCATGAGGATATCGCCTGCATCGTCGACAATAGCGCGCACGTCGTGGTTGTCGACGATCTGATCGACGAAGCCGGTGTTGGTGACGCTTGGCGCCGCAGCGGGCGTGCTCGAGGCGGTCGAGGTCGCGTCGTTCGTGTTCGTATTGATATGCACCGGCGGCGTACGCATAAAGAGCGCCTGCAAGTCGGCGGGCATGTCCTTCTCCCACGCAAGCATGCCGGCGTACGCTTCCTCATACGAGGTCGCTCTAAAAATGAGCAGCGCCTGGTTGCCGTCGTACGCGTGAACGCCGAGGAGATACTGCGTGGGGTCGATCGAGCGCAAGAGGCTCGCGGGCACATCGGGCGAGAGCCGCGCAAGCAGGTCGGCGGCAGACAGCAGCGTGTACCCTTGCTTGCCGTCCGAGCTGGTTGCCATGGTGGCAAGCTCGAAGCGCTCGATGAGCCCGAGCCCCAGGCTTACCTGGTCGCGCTGCTGCGCAAGCGCCTGCATAAAGACCGAATGGTCGATCTGCCCCGCCGGCACGGTGAGCACCTTGGTGTCGTCGACCGTGATGAATGGCGACGAGTCGGACACGGCAATCTGTACCGCTGGCGCGGGCCTCAGCACATACCAGACAGCCGCACCCGCGACCATGATGAGCACCATGCCCGCGACAACCATGCCTGCGCGCTTGGCGAGCATGCCCCAATCGATCGGCGCAGAGACCTGCGAGGGCTCCTGCGAAGTGCCGCGCCGCGCGGCTTCTGCTGCCGCGATCGACACCACAGACACGTTCTTCTGCGCGACGAGGTGTTCGATATCGCCTTGATACGTCTCCAGTTGCTGTATGCCTTCCGGCGCTTTAGGCGCGACCGTAATGGGCGCGGGTTTGGGTGCCGCAGGTACCGAGGGCTGGAGTGGCTGCGTTGCGGCAGCCTCCTCTTGCGCCAGGAGCGCGCCGGCATTTACGCGCTGCGCAGTCTCTGCCGCCGCAGCGTCTTTTTTAGGCAGTAAGAAGCTCTTCGGATCGAGAGCCGGGTTAGAATTCCCTTCTTGGGGGGCGCTGGGAGCGATCGGGTCTTGGGGCATTGGGTTGTGTCGAAGGCACGAGGCCTTTGCGAGACGCGAAATCCGGATCAACGGCCTTGATCGAGAGGTTGATGCGACCTTTCTCGTCTATCTCCTTTATCATAACGCGAACTTTGTCTCCTACTGCAACCGCGCTTGATATCTTGTCGATGCGGAAGGGCGCGACTTCAGATACATGAACGAGGCCCTCGGCATCTTTGCCGGGGCCGATGCGCACGAACGCGCCGAAGTCCATGAGCCGCGTCACTTCACCGTCATAAATTTCCCCCGGCTTGTATTCCTTCACGAGCGCCTCGATCATGGCCTTGGCCATCTGCGCGGCGCCGTTCTTGCCGGTAATAAACACCGATCCGTCGTCCTCGATCGTGATGTCGTCCACTTCAGAGACATCTTTGATGCCGTTGATGGTCTTGCCGCCGCCGCCGATCACGAGGCCGATCTGGTCGGGCTTCACCTTCATGGTGATAATCTCCGGAGCGCGGGGGCTGATAGTTGCGCGGGGTGCCTCGATTGCTTTCTCGATCACATCAAGAATCTGGAAGCGCGCCTTCTTCGCACCCGCGAGCGCTTCAGTCAGTACCTCAAGCGGTATGCCATCCAATTTAATATCGAGCTGGATCGCGGTGATGCCTTCGCGCGTGCCCGCGACCTTGAAGTCCATCCCGCCGAACTCATCTTCCGGGCCCTGGATGTCGGTCAATACTTTATTCTCGCCGTTGTGCGTCATGACGCCCATCGCGATGCCCGCGACCGCGCGCTTCACTGGCACGCCGCCGTCCATCAGCGCAAGAGTAGATGCGCAGACCGAGCCCATCGAGGTCGAGCCGTTTGAGGCAAAACATTCCGAGACAAGACGGATGGTGTAGGGGAATTGCTCTGCCGGCGGAATCACCGCCTCAAGCGCCTTTTGCGCCAATGCACCATGTCCGATCATGCGGCGGTTGAGCCCGCCCATGCGACCGGTCTCGCCGGCCGAGTACGGCGGGAAGTTGTAGTGATGCATAAAGCGCTGCTTCACGTCCTGCTCCTCCATCGTGTCGACCACTTGGCTGTCGCCCGGGCCGCCGAGCGTGAGCGCGGTAAAGACGTGCGTCCCACCACGATAGAAAATACCAGAACCATGGAGAATATCTGAGACGCCGCCTGCCTGCGCGTAGAGCGGGCGGATCTCATCGAATGCTCTGTTGTCAGGACGCTTGTTGTCCTCGATCGCGCCGCGATGAATCTCTTCGTCAACTTTGTCGTCGAAGAATCTTTTCGCGAGCCCAGGGTTAATGTCTGCATACTGCTCCTCCTTTAATTTCGCTTTCCATTCGTCTTGCGCGTGATGGATCGCGTCTTTGCCGGCCACGCCGCAGAAGACCGCGTCGCGCACCTTAGACGCGAACTGTGTGTCGAAAAGTTCCTGCAATACTGCGGGGATCTCGGGCTTCGCGGCATCGTTCTTCTGCTTCCCGACTTCGGCGATGATGCTCTGCTGCCACGCGATGATTTTGTTGTGCTCCTCGACTGCGCGCGCGAAGCCGGCTGCAACCTCGTCCTCCGAAGCCTCGTCAGCGCCGACCTCGATCATATTAATAGTAGAATCTTTGCCGCAGGCGAGGATGTCGAGCGTCGAAGCGTCGCGCTCTTTGTAGGTCGGGTTGATGATGAATTGCCCGTCGCTCCCCTTCCCGATGCGTACCGATGCAACGGGACCGGCCCACGGGATGTTGGAGGTGCCGAGCGCGAGGCTCGCCGCGTTAACAGCGATCTGGTCCGGGTCTTCCTCATCGAGCGCGAGTACGGTGATGATGACCTGCACCTCTTGGCGTGTATGCTGCGGGAAGAGCGGGCGTATCGTGCGGTCGACCACGCGGCCGGAGAGTATCGCCTGCTCGCTAGGCCGCCCCTCGCGGCGCACGAAGCGGCTGCCCAAGATCTGGCCTGCTGCGTAAAACCGCTCTTCGTAGTCGACCGTGAGCGGGAAGTAATCGATATCGTCGCGCGTCTTTGCTGACATGACTGCGGTCGCGAGCACCGCCGTGTTGCCGTAGCGCAATATGACCGAGCCGCTCGCCTGCTCTGCCAAGTCGCTGAACTCGGCGATCATCTTCTTTCCGCCGACCTCGAGCTCGTACGTTTTCTTCTGCATCATTTCGCATGAGCGAAACGATTGGATTTTAGGTCCCAAGCAGTCTTGGAATCTACCTATCCACCCGCTTCGCGGTTACGTATATATAAGGACTGTAACAAAAAAGCCCCGCTGTTTCCAGCGGGGCTTTCCTTTATATATTGTTTTTACTCGCCCGACATACGTATCGCCGGGTCTTCCCCGCTGCCGTCGCTGTAGTCATCCTTCGCCTCGGTATTCTCCGGGCTCGTGTCGGCGCTCTGCGAGCGGTCGTTGGAGCCGGAGGTGAAGCCCGGTATCCAGCGCCCGCCGCCGCGGTAGCCGATAAGATACTCCTTGGGGTTGTCGCACATGTCGATAAAGTCATCGGCCACTTCGCGCAGCTGCCCTGCTGAAGATTTGCCGAAGGCGATAACTTCCACCTGGCAGCCGTGTGCGTACTTGAGGTATTCGACCAGCGGCACGAAGTCGCCGTCGCCGGTCGCTAAGATCACAGAGTCGAGCTTTTGCGCCATCGCGACGATGTCGATCGTGGTGCCTAGGTCCCAGTCTGCCTTCTTGGCGCCGCCGGCGAAGACACGGATATCTTTTACCTTCGTCTCGATGCCGAGCTTGTTGAGCGCCTCGAAGAAGCCTTTCTCCTCCTCGGACTCGGTGCGGATAACGTATGCGACCGCGCGGACCAGCTGCCTGCCGGCGAGCGCCTCTTTGACGACGTTGCCGAAGTTCACCTTGGACTTATAAAGATTTTTTGCGGAATGGTAGAGATTTTGCGTGTCTATAAAAATGCCGACACGCTGGCTTTTATGTTTGATGATAGCCATGAACGTAACACTAAATTACTAAAAATGAAGAACTGCTGACTGCGCCAGAATAAAGCGGCTCGCGAACCATCGACCTGCGTATAAGTATACGACGAAGAAGTATAAAAGGTTCCCTTCCGGAACTACTTCTTCAAACCGAGCTTCTTAACAACCGCGTTGTAGCGCTTCTTGTCGGAGCCCTCGAGATACTTCAAATGCGTGCGGCGGTCGGCAACCATCTGGAGCAGGCCACGGCGGGAGTGCTTGTCTTTGAGATGCTTCTTGAGGTGCGAGGTAAGCTCGTCGATGCGCTTGGTGAGCACGGCAATCTGGACCTCGGGCGAGCCCGTGTCCGCATCGTGGATAGCCACTTCCTTTATTGCCTTCGCTTTCTTCTGCTTGGTAAGCATGAGGACATAGTATCACAGGCTGTCAATTTATGCAAGCCGCTCCTTAGGAAACAAAAAGGCCGCCGGTTGTGCGGCGGGCCTGTTTTGAACATCAGTTTTTTAGGTGCAGTGGAACGGGATCGGTACGAACCTCGGCTTCTCGCCCGGGCTTGCCTCACGGTAGAACCGGTGGTTGCCCACGATCCCTACTTGTATGAGGCGCGTTGCCATCAGGCAGAGGTTCTGATGATCGGCCGTAGCCGGGTTCAGGTAGTACCGAGCCTCGACAAGTACGTCCGGAGGTTCGAAGAACCCCATCGCCACCCAGGTGGCGACCGCCAGCGCCTTGTCCCATGCGGGACCGTGCGGCAGCGACTTCGCAATCTTCGGATCATCGGTCCAGGAGAATTGCTTCTTCTTGAACACGACGCCCAAGATCGTATGGCCGCCCCACATAGAGCGGTTGTCCTCGGCCCGCATGAGGGTGACATACGCCACCATCATCTGGCCAAGCTCATTCTCCCCGCGAGCCTCATGATAGACATTGAGCGCCATCGGGATGATCTGCGAGCGGAAGAAGGCCTCTTCGTCGCTTGCAGTACTTGCCTGTACCTCTCCTACCGCACAGAACGCAAGCAGGATAAGGGCCAGTACTCCATAGATATGCCGCATTTTCAATACTCCGGTTGACGTTGTTACGCGTCGACCCCCGGACACTTAACCGCTATAAACTATAGCATATTGTAACACTATTGTCAAGTTATGGCTTAAAATAAGGGGTTAGTGGGTGTAGGGTATATAATATTGTGCGACACTTAATCTTTGCTGCTTACTATGGCTTCCGCTGACCTCAAATCTCTCAAAGTCGAGTTCCTCGAATATCTCGAGATCGAGAAGGGCCGCTCGATAAAGACAGTCGAGAACTACGACCGCTATCTCTCGCGCTACCTCGTCTTCGCCAAGGTCTCCTCCCCCGCGCGCATCACTGAGCAAAGCGTGCGCGAGTTCAGGCTCCATCTCAATAGGCAAGCGGGCACCGCAGGCACGATGAAGCACAAGACGCAGAACTTCTACCTCATTGCGCTCAGAGCATTCCTCAAATTCCTGCGCAAGCGCGACATCGAGTCGCTCAACCCCGAGCGCATCGAGCTGGCCAAGGTCGGCGCGCGCGACCTCGACCTCATCTCCACCGACGAGCTCGGCCGCCTTATGGCGGGGCCGACGGGTACGTCCCTTCAGGCGCTGCGCGACCGCGCGATCATGGAGCTCTTCTTCTCGACAGGCTTGCGCGTCTCGGAGCTCTGCGGCCTCGACCGCGACCTCGACCTCTCGCGCGACGAGTTTTCTGTGCGCGGCAAGGGAGAGAAAGTGCGCGTCGTCTTCCTCTCCCCTGCTGCCAAGGCGGCGGTTAAGGTATACCTCGACAAGCGCGGCGACATCGACGACGCGCTGTTTATCCAGATGGGCAAGGCAAGCAAGGGCGCCAAACAGCTGCGCCTTACCCCGCGCAGTGTTGAACGGATTATAAAGAAGTACGCCACCAAGGCCGGCATTACCCGCAAAGTGACGCCGCACGTCATCCGCCACAGCTTCGCGACCGACCTCCTCGAGAATGGCGCTGACCTGCGCTCAGTCCAAGCCTTGCTCGGCCACTCCAATATCACCACAACGCAGGTCTACACCCACGTCACCGACAAGCACTTAAGAGAGATCCACAAAAAATTCCACGGCCAACGGAGAAAATAAAAAAGCTTAAAATTTTAGGCTTGGTACGGCAGTAACCCAGAATATTTTCTGATCTCGTTCAAAGTAAATGCGAAAGCGATCAAAGAAATCTGCGCCCAATATTATTGTTGCTGGTATTGGGGTAAATATCACTTTAGTGGGGTATTCGTACTTAAAATCTACTATATTAAGGCGAATCGTTGTCTCGTAGCCTTTATTCCCTATTCCTCCAGCGCCTGAAACAGGAACAGGAAGACAGTCTTCGAGGTTTATACCCAGGCGTGTTGCAATTGGTAGGTTTATTAGAGTAGATTCTGCGCCAGAGTCGACAAGGGCATCTGTATATGTGCGTCTTTTCTCGCCATGGATTAGTTCCACGTCTATATAAGGACGTAGCTCGGTCTTGTCACCGTTACGTTCTTGAGTGTATGGGTACTCTTTTTCCACCCAAGCATTCTAACTCGTGCCTAGGCAGTTACAAAGGAGAAGGCCCCCTTAGTCGAGGCTCTCATGTACACGACTTTTTTCCTACCTATTTTCTTCTCTAAATCTTCTAGGTTCTCCGAAAAACCAACAATCTTGGTGCGATTTAAGTTGAGTGCAAGCCATTTCCCAGCATGTTCCTCTCCTATTATTTTAGTGAGGTCATAATTTCTCATGCTCTTTTTCATATTATTAAACCCACAGGGTAGTTATCTGATAACGCCCTGTATCTCTACACCCCGAAAGGAATAGAGATACCCCTATTGTTACAGGGTAATCAAACCTTAGCAAGCGATGTGTGGATTTTAGGTTAACTACGAAATTTGTAACAGATAGTCATAAAGAGCCTAAATCTTTTACTTCATGCGTGATAGCATGGGCGGATGAAACTCATCTCCTGGAACGTTAACGGGATACGGGCTGTACACAATAAGGGGCTTTTTGTGCCTTTTGTTACGAAATACAAGCCCGATATCCTCTGTTTGCAGGAGACAAAGGCCGAGCAGGGCCAGGCGGAGATCGACCTCCCCGACTACGAGGAGTACTGGAATTCAGCCCAGAAGAAGGGCTACAGCGGCACGGCGATCTTCGTGAGGACTAAGGGGAGCGGGAAGGATGCCGGCCTCAAGCCCCTCAGCATCCGGCTCGGCTTCCCTGAGGGTATTGCCAAGAAGTACAGCCTCAAGGACGACTACGGCGACACCGGCACCGAGGGGCGGATCATTGCCGCTGAGTTTAAAGACTTCTGGGTGGTGACCGTCTATACTCCCAATTCCAAGCCCGACCTCAGCCGCCTCTCTATGCGCCACAAGCACTGGGACCCTGCCTTCCTGGCCTATATGAGGGAGCTTGAAAAGGAGAAGCCAGTTATCTTCTGCGGCGACCTCAATGCGGCCCATACCGCCGACGATCTCGCCAACCCCAAAGCCAACGAGGGCGAGCACGGCTTCACCCCCGAGGAGCGCGAGGGGCTCGACCAGGTTGTTAAGGCCGGCTTTGTGGACTCCTTCCGGCACTTCACCCCCACGGGCAATGGCCACTACACCTGGTGGACCCACTGGGCCAATGCCCGGGCGCGCAACATCGGCTGGCGCATAGACTACTTCTTCGTATCCAAAAAGCTGGCCTCTAAGCTCAAAAAGGCTGAAATATTGCCGGAGGTCATGGGCTCCGACCATTGCCCGGTCCTCATTGAGCTATAGTCTGATTTTGCAATAGAAAACGCCCTACAACGGAGTGGCGTAGGGCGTTCGAACAACATTTCGAGTCGGCGTGTTATCGAGAAGGAACATGAGGTTCCATTCAACTACTGCGTGTCGCTTGATCCACTTTTTATAGAACGTTTGAGAGGATGCCACACCAGTGGCTGACGACAATGACTTGGTAACACAACTCCAAATGTCTGTTCAATGCGTGTACATCGCATTTGGCAGACAGAACTGTTTACTCAACTTCTATACCAGGGCAAGTTATAGTGTGAGATTTTTCTAACGTTAATCATACGGTTATAAAGGACATCGTAAAGGACACGCGTGTGGATATCTTTTCTTATAAAGGACATCCGCGGTGGAGAACGTAGAAACCCTTTATTCTACAAAGTGTTTTTGGCGCAGCTTTTGTATCTCCGCTTCTTCAGCTTCATCCTTTTTCTCCTTCCCCGCTTCGCCTATCGCACGCAGTTTGCTGTCCGAAAGTTTTGAAAGCTCTCTGATTTTTTTATCCAAATATTCTTTCGTGTTGCGCGCCGGGTCGTCCAATACTTCTTCCAAAAGCGCATGGAGCATCCAGCCGATCCGCGGCCCGGGCTTCTCCCCTGCCTCCATGACCGACTTGCCGTCTACCGCGAGCATACCGACAGAGATCGGGTCCCGCAGCGCCTGCTCGATCATCGAGTGGTATTTGCGCAGGCGGAAAGGCTGCTCCTTGGGCCTGCCCGTGCCGATCCGGTCGCAGATGCGCAACTCTACCAGGTCCTCGATGTTTTCACGGGAAACGTTGTTAATAATCCGGCGGACCGCCGAAAGTGTCACTTTGTCCGGATCAGAGAAGAACATATGCCAGCGGACGAGCTTCTCGGTCTTGTCTATGAGTTCCCGCGGGAAGTGGAGGTTTTCAAGCGCCTTTTTGGTCATACGGGCCCCCACTACCTCGTGGCCATGGAAGGTCCAATCCCCTTTCTCCGGCGACCAGCGGCGAGACTTTGGCTTGCCGATGTCATGAAACAGGGCTGCCAGGCGCACGTCGAGGCTCCAGCCTTTGTCGGCGGCATGCTGGAGGGCCCGGAGGTTGTGCTCGAAGACGTCGTAGGAGTGGGCCTGGTTCTGCTCAATACCGATCCCCTCCTCTAGTTCAGGCGCTATATAGCGCAGTACGCCGATGCTCTGCGCTAGAACAAGCGCTTTCATAGGCTTGTCCGAGTTGAGAATGCGGATAAACTCGTCTCGGACGCGCTCTTTGGAGATCTTCTCCAGCTGCTTGGCATGCTTGGCCATAGCAGCGCGTGTCTCCCCTTCTATAGCGAAGTTAAGCTCGGCAGCGATACGGATGGCGCGCAGTATGCGCAACGCGTCTTCCTCGAATCGCTCGCTCGGGTCCCCCACTGCCCGTATGAGATTGTCCTTTATGTCTTTTACTCCATCATAAAGGTCAATAATCTTGTCCGATAAAGGACTATAGGCCAGGGCGTTGATAGTAAAATCGCGCCTTTTAAGGTCATCCTCTAAATTATGGCTAAAAATAACGCTATCTGGGCGCCTTGCGTCGCTATACTTCCCTTCTAGCCGGTATGGCGTGGCCTCTATGACCTTAAGAGTTGGGTCGTCGGAGCCGGTTACAATGCCGACGGTGCCGAAATCATTCGTGTAATAGGTCTCCGGAAATAACTTCTGGATCTCCTCGGGCGTCGCATTGGTCGTAATATCCCAGTCCTTAGGGGGCCTTTTGAGCAGTAAGTCCCGAATGCATCCCCCTACTGCCCAGGCCTCAAATCCGGCGTTTTCAAGCATTTTAATGGCATTCACCACGTCTTCCGGTATTTGGTTTGGCCGCAACTCCATGGCACAATCTTAGCACGCCCTCCCTTAGGGCCATGCGCCCGTAGCTCAATGGATAGAGCACCTGGCTTCGAACCAGGGGGTTGTGGGTTCGAGTCCTGCCGGGCGCGCAAGATTGTGCTATAGTCTCAATTGTTCACTACCGCGGATATCGTTTAGTGGTAGGACGCGTCCTTGCCAAGGACGAGGTGGGAGTTCGATTCTCCCTATCCGCACCGAGAGTTTTTCACAGACATTCTGTGGATAAGATTGGGGACATGTGCATAAAGGACGTCCTTAAAGAGGTCTTATAGAAGGGGTGATGGTTCACATGAAACCGTAAAATCCTAAGCAATATATGGCTAAATCGCGGAAACGGGAGATAGGAGACGTCGGCGAAGGAGTTGTCTGTAAGTACCTTGAGGGCAGGGGGTATACGATTGTGGAGCGCAATTACTGGAAGCCCTGGGGAGAAATCGACATTGTGGCCGAAAAAGAGGGCCTTTTAAGCTTTGTTGAGGTTAAGTCAGTTTCACGTGACACTAACAATGCCGAGGGTTCACGTGGAACATACCGTCCGGAGGAGAATATGCATCCGGCGAAGATAAAACGGTTGCACCGGGCTATCCAAACCTATCTTTTGGACCACAAAGTTCCTGAACATACCAAGTGGCAGCTTGACCTTGCGTGCGCGTATCTGAACTTCTCAAGCCACACGGCCCGAGTAGAGGTGTTGGAGAATGTTGTATTGTAATGCTATCCTCGGGGTACCACGGGCTGTAGTACACCGGTAGTATGCGTGCTTTGGGAGCACGAGAACTGGGTTCAATTCCCAGCAGCCCGATTGTTACACATGGAACGTCAAACATTAGTAACCAAACCCTCCCAGAACTACGAGCTTATCGACTCCGGCGGGGAAGAGAAGCTCGAGCGTTATGGCAGTGTCCTTTTGCGCCGGCCTGACCCACAGGCGTTGTGGAATAAGGCTATTTCACCCGACGAGTGGGCAAAGGCTGATGCGCGCTATGTCCGCGAGGGCAAGGAAGGGAAGTGGGAAGCAAAAAGCAGCCTTCCCAAAGAGTGGCCGATAGAATTCGGCGGGCTTACGTTCCTCATCCGGCCGACGTCCTTTAAGCATACGGGGCTCTTTCCAGAGCAGGAGCCGAATTGGCATTGGCTGCGCACGACCATAGAGTCTGCCAATCGTCCGGTAGCGGTACTTAACCTGTTTGGCTACACCGGCGGGGCGTCGCTTGCAGCGGCTCAAGCAGGAGGGCAGGTGACGCACGTTGATGCCTCTAAGACCGCGGTGGCGTGGGCTCGTGAGAATGCAGCTAAGTCGGGCTTGGAAGACAAGCCGATCCGCTGGATTACTGAAGACGTGATGGTTTTTGTGGAGCGGGAGATCAAGCGGGGGAATGCGTATGATTTGATTCTTATGGACCCACCGGCTTTCGGCCACGGGCCCAATGACGAGCTGTGGAAGATAGAGGAGGACCTGCTGCCCCTTTTGGAAGCGTGCGAAAAGCTCCTCACGGCTCATCCGGTAGGAATGCTAATAAATGGCTATGCTGCGGGTTATTCGCCGCTTGCATTTGCGTACAATCTTGAGCCGTTCGTTAAAAAGTTCGGAGGAGATATAACCTATGGCGACCTCACGATAGAGGAGCAGGCCCATTCGACAGGCTCAGGGCAGGCAGGGAAGCGGGCGCTTCCGTGCGGCATCTTTGCGCGCTGGAAGGCCTAATTACTGGCTTGGATAGCGTTTACAAGGGCAGCCTTCTCGCTTGGGGCTATGGCGGCGTTAAACTGTGCCGA
This sequence comes from Minisyncoccota bacterium, assembly GCA_035550415.1. Lineage (GTDB taxonomy): Bacteria > Patescibacteriota > Minisyncoccia > Phycocordibacterales > SBAW01 > GWA1-54-10. Next base: position 13,249 of record DASZPE010000065.1, read on the forward strand.
TTCTGCCGCTACGTTGCCCGAGAGAAGCGCCGCCACGCCGCCCACACCGCTGGCATTGAGGCTGCGGTTGATGTGCGCCAGCGTAACTGCACGCAGGTCGCGCCCAGCGGTTGTATCTGCCGTGGTAGCGGTGGCGATAATGCCTTGAAGAGTGCCGTCGCTGGCGCGCACCGCCGCACCGCCCGAGGCGCCGCCCTGGGAGACGATGGTCCCTCCGATAGAGACCAGGTCAATATCCTGTCCGGTGCCGTAGGTGTAGAGCTGGGTCACATTGGCGAATGCAGAGGAAATGTAGAGGTTTTGCTCGATTGTGAACCCGTCGAGGAAGCCGGCCGGATATCCGGCCAGGAGCATGTTCTCGCCCTGCGACGGCTCGTCGGAAGTCATGGGGAGGGCGGGGAATGCCGCTGGCAGGGAAGTACCCGATGCGCTCCCGGTTACGAGCAGGAAGGCGTAGTCGTTTTCGCCGGTACCGACTGCCTGCGTAGAAGTAATTTGCGCAGCGTTAGCGGTAATCCACGCCGGCGGCAGGTAGAGGAGGGTTGCATAGTAAGCGGACTGCGCGGGGCTGCCGGTCCGAACCGTGCATCGTACATTGTCGGGGGTTGGATAATCCTTAAGGAGGAAGAACTGCCCCACGTGGGCATTGGTAAGGATGACGCCGCGCGAGTCTACAAAGACGCCGCTCGCGGAAATCGAGTGTACGCCACCGCCGCCCGAAAGGCAGAGAATGTTCACCAGCGCCGCGCGGGTGTCGGTATTAAGCGCTACCGGGTCGATGGTCGGAGGTGCAGGCTGCGAGGTCTGAGGCGCAGAAGCCTGCGATGCGGCAGTTGCAACGGTTTTGGTGCCTGCCGGCGGCTTGGCGGCGGGCTTCTGCGCTGTGGAGGATGTTTTTATGGTCGGGGTACTTGTCGCCGCCGCCGGCGTGGTTGAGGCGGCGTGCATCTCTGCCGGAGGCGCGATCGATATCGGGGGAGTCGTTGACTGGTAGCTCGCCAGTATGCCCGTCACGAATAGCATCCCTCCGGCGATCAAGGATGCGACAAAGCTGAGCAGCGTATGGATAAATTCCATAGTTACCTATAGTATACGCTTATGCCCGCAGGCGGGATTGGTTTAATGGTAAAACGTCAGTTTTCCAAACTGAAGTCGGGAGTTCGATTCTCCCATCCCGCACATCATCGATTATTCACGTAGGTATGCTGCAATAAAGAACTTATGTCCAGAACTACATCCGTAGCAGTGGTGGTCATCGCGCTTGTTATTATTGCGACGGGAGCGCTTGCGTACTTGCATGGTTCTCCGGAGAATTCGCTATCCTATGCCGTGATTGAAAATGGCGACCGCCAGCATCGCGAAGATACGCAGTACTACACGATCCAGGTCAATTATCCCGCGACCACGTCGCTTGCGACCCGCGGGAGCTGGGGTGCCGAGAGCCGCGCAGAAAATACGATCGCGGCGACGCTGAACGATTTCATATCGCAGTTTAAGGATACCGCCGACTCAATAAGCCAGGACGAGAAAGACCGCCTCACCGCGGCCAATATAAAATATTCGCTTGATGTCGGTTACCATGCATATTCATCAGGGTCTTTTGTCTCGTACGAATTCGATGTCTTCACTGATACCGGCGGCGCGCACCCGATCAGCTCCTACAAGACGCTCGTATTCGATATGAATGGCGCTACGGTGAGCCTTGCGGACCTCTTTACCCCTGGTTCTGATTATCTTGACCGTATTTCGCAGGCGGCTCAGCAGCAAGTGGCGGCGCAATTGGATATGCAGGGAGGAGACGGCGCCGACCAGAGCATGATTTCCGACGGCGTTGCGCCCAAGGCGGAAAACTTCGAGAACTTCGTCGTCGATAGCGACCGCATCCGGATCTTCATCCCGCCTTATCAGGCTGCGGCCTATGCGGCAGGGTCGTTCGAGGTGCAGATTCCTCTTGTTGACGTCAAAGACATCCTCAAGCCCGGGATTAATTAACGGGCAACGAAAAACCCGCACAAAGTGCGGGTTTTTCGTTTCGAGAGGATCAGAACCTTATTTCACTGCGTCCTTGAGCGCCTTTGCAGGCTGGAACTTCGGCACGCGCATGGAGGGCACATTGACCGCCTCGCCCGTGCGAGGGTTGCGGGCAGTGCGAGCTGCGCGCATCTTGGTCTTGAAGATGCCGAGACCGGCGATAGACACTTCCTCGTTCTTCTTGAGGGCGCCGACAACGGTGTCGATCATGGCTTCAACGGCGCGCTCGGCATCAGCCTTGGTGCCGCCAAGCACTCCCTGCACCTTCTCTGCGATATCCTGCTTGTTCATAGGGCTTATAGTTACGATAACGGATAAATACGGCCTGCAGCCGCGGTATCTCGCGCACACCCAATTGGGGGTTCTTTCGCTTTTCGCCCTGGTAAGAGGCGAAAAAACCTGCCCTTTAGTATAGTGATCTCAAAAAACCGCGCAATAGAGCCACGGGGATAGGAAAATTTGACAAATATTCAAATAATTTCCTTATTTTTGTACCGAGGAGGCGGTATTATCGCGCAAATTCGATCGAGCGGGTCTCGCGGATGACGGTTACCTTGATTTCACCAGGGTATTTAAGCTCATTTTCGATGCGTAGTGCGATGTTGCGGGCCAACTCGCGGGCGGCAAAGTCGGTCATTTCGTCCGGTTTGACGAAGACGCGCACCTCGCGGCCGGCTGAAATAGCGTAGGACTTCTCAACGCCGGTAAACGAATTGGCAATGTCTTCGATGTCGCCGAGGCGCTTGAGATAATTCTCCACGCTGTCGCGGCGCGCGCCCGGGCGGCCGCCCGAGATGGCATCCGCAACCTGGACGATGACTGACTCGGTCGTCTCGTAGGGGTATTCCTCATGGTGCGCCTGCATGGCTTTGACCACCTCTTCAGATACGCCGAACTTCTGGAGCACGCGGCGGCCGATCTCGACATGGGTGCCTTGCACCTCGTGGTCGAGCGCTTTGCCGATGTCGTGCAGCAGCGCGCCCGCGCGGGCGACTTGCGGGTTGGCGCCGAGCTCTTCGGCGAGCATGCCGGCGATATGTGCCATCTCGACCGAGTGCTGCAGCACCGACTGGCCGTAGGACGTGCGGAAATGGAGCCGGCCGAGGATCATGATAAGGCGCGGGTCGAGGTTAAGCACCCCCGCTTCGAAGGCCGCTTGCTCGCCCTTCTCTTTAATAATCTTGTTGACCTCGTTCTTGGCCTTCTCGACAATGTCCTCGATCTTGGCGGGCTGGATGCGGCCGTCGATAATAAGATTCTCGAGCGCTACGCGCGCGATCGCGCGGCGGATTGGGTCGTAGGAAGAGAGCACGATCGAGCCCGGCGTGTCGTCGATGATGACCTCGACGCCGGTGGCGCGTTCGAACGCTTTGATGTTGCGACCCTCCTTGCCGATTATTTTACCTTTGAGGTCGTCGTTGGGGATCGTGATCGCGGTCGCCATCGTGTCAGAGGCGACCGAGTTGCCGAGGCGGTGGATCGCGGTGGTAAGGATGTCCTTGGCCTTGCGGTCGAGGCGCTCCATGCCGTCGCGCTCGAGCTTGGCCATGCGCATCATGAAGTCCTCGCTGTTCTCGCGTTCGATCTCGGCCATGAGCTGCTCGCGTGCTTGCTCCTTGGTAAGGCCGGCGACGCGGGCGAGCTCTTCGGCGCGCTGGGAGACCAGCCCCTCGGCGCGCTCGCGGATCGTCTTCACCTCCTCGATGCGGGATTTGAGCCCTTCGACCTCGCGGTCGAGCTCGGACGACTTCTTGTCGAGCGCCTCCTCGCGCTTGAAGACGCGCTCCTCCTGGCGCGTGAGCTTCTCTTCTTTCTCCTTAAGCGCGGATTCGCCGCTCTCGACGAGCTCGCGGGCTTTGCTCTCGGCCTCGTCGGTGATCCGCTTGGCCTCCTCGCGGGCGTTAAAGAGCGTGTTCTTGACCTCGACCTCAAGAGAGTTCCGCTGCGCGCGCGCGAAGAGCAGCCGGAAGATGTACCCGATCGCGATGCCGGCGAGTCCGGCAATCCCTATGAGGATGAATGCATATGTAAGCGACATAAACGATTTGGGTCCCCAAACCGTTCGACGCCCCGCAATGCGGATGCTGTGATTAGCCCTTTCTTGCTGCTGCTACTGGCGCTTTAGTCACAGAAGTAATCATTGATAGGAATCGAAGAGGGAAGGGGAACATTGCCTAAAATTTAAATACGAAAGAATAGCTGACTGAAGAGCACATCTTCAGACTACCAGTACTTTGGCCTTAAGGCAATCCCTAGTCCTTCTTGCCCGGCTGCTTGGGCGCCGAGGCTTTGCCGCTGAAAATATCGTCGATAATGCCGTATTTCTTGGCATCTTCGGCCATCATAAAGTAGTCGCGGTCGACGTCTTTCTCCACTTTCTCGAGCGGCTGGCCGGTCGCCTTGGCGAGTATTTTGTTGAGACGCTCGCGGGTGGCAACGATATGCTTGGCCGTGATCTCGATATCGGTAGCTTGTCCCTGCGCGCCGCCCCACGGCTGGTGGATCATCACCTCGGCATTGGGGAGCGCATAGCGCTTGCCCTTCTGGCCGGCGGCGAGGATGACCGCCGCGGCAGACGCCGCCATACCGACGCAGACCGTCGCGACGTCCGGCTTCACGAAGTTCATCGTGTCGAGGATGGCGAGACCGGCCGTGACCGAGCCGCCGGGAGAGTTGATATACAGCTGGATATCTTTCTTGGGGTCTTCAGAAGCGAGGAAGAGAAGCTGAGCGATAATAAGGTTGGCCGTGTGGTCCTCGATAGCGCCGGAGAGGAAGATAATGCGCTCCTTGAGGAGGCGCGAGTAGATGTCGAATGCGCGCTCGCCGTAAGGAGACTTCTCGACCACCATCGGCACGAGCTGGCTTTGTATAGTGTTAGATTGAGAATTATTTTGCATGAGCACACTATACGCTCTGCAAGACCATTATTCAACTATATCGCTCGAATGATCGTGGTCGTGGCTGCTTGGCTCGAGCGGCGTTTCGTCGCCCTCGAGGCGGCGCAGCGTGAGTTCGTTGCGCAGCACGGTTTCTATATGGATTCGCAAAAGTTCCGGGTTGGCATCGGGGAAGTGCTGCAAGGCGTGGTGCATCTCGGCCTCGACTGACGGCTCGTCGGCCTTGATACCCTCCTCCTGGGCAACCTTGTTGAGCACGAGCTGGAGCGTGGCGCGCTTGCGGGCCTGGTCGCGGAATTCCTCGCGCACAGCGTCCTCCGTCTTGTTGATGTGTTTCAGATAGTCTTCAAACGTGAGCCCCATGCGGGTAATGTCTTCGCGCATCTGGCTGATGATCTTGTCCTGCTCGCTCTCTATAAAGACTTTCGGCACGTCTACCGTGGTACCGGCAATAATAGTGTCGATGATCTTGCCGCGGCGCGCATCTTTGGCGGCGCGAGCCTTCTCTTCGTCAATACCTTTCTTTATCTGCTCCTTAAGGGCAGCGACATTCTCGAACGCGCCGAGCGTCTTGGCCCACTCGTCGGTTACCTCGGGCAGGACCGGCTCCTTGCCCTCTTCACGCACGGCGCGGTTCTGGCGGAGTGACTCCAATGTCTTTTCCACCTCTTCCTCGGTCGCGGGTGCTGCGGGCTCGAGCGCGATCTTTTCGTGCGCCTTCTTCCAATCCTTGGGGAGCGTTACCGTAGGATACACTGCTGCGCGTATCGTGAAGCTCACGGGGTTGTTGGGAGCGAGCTTGGTGATGCGGATATCGGGGCGGCCGACGGCATCTACCTTGTGAGCCTCCAGGAGAGCGGGATAGAGCTCCTGCATGTACATCTCGATTGCCTCCTCCATGACGCCGACTTCGCCGATCTTCTTGAGCGCTATATCGGTCGGGACTTTGCCGGGGCGGAAGCCGGGCATCTCGAGCTGGCCCGCAAGCTGGCGGAGTGCTGCCTCGCGGAAAGAGGCGATCGCTTCATACGGAATGTCGCCCGAGAGCTCCACCTCGGACCCGGGGAGGTCTTTGCGCGTAAAAGATTTGGCTATATCTGCTGCTGGCATCGGCCTACACTAGCACACCTCTTAGGAATTTGCCTGCTGCGCGCTTGGCGCTGCGCGATGCGTCATTTCCCAATTGACCAAGAAATAAATCCCGCCCGCGAGCAGTACGACGACGATAATAATGATCGCGAAGAAGGGCCCGACCCCTTCTTTCGGCGCCTGCCGCTGCTGCAATTCGTCGGGAGAGGGGATTTCCATGGCGACAGTATAGCATAATCGCAAAAATCCCCCGGGATGGGGGATTTTTGCGACACGTTTTGGAAAATTATTAGTCGAGTTTTGGCGCGTACTCCTTTTGGTAGCGCTCCTGGCACTCTTTAATTATCTTTATAGCCTCTGTTTTGTCGAAGAAGCCCAGCACTTTGCACGTACCCGGCTTCTTGAGGTCCTTGTAGTGCTCGAAGTAATGCTGCGTCTCCTTCTGCCAGTGGCCGCCCAGGTCCTCGAAGGTTTCGATATGATCCTGGCGCTTGTCGTCGTTAATGACGGTGATGATTTTGTCATCGCGCTCGCCGCCGTCCTCGAACTTCATGACGCCGACGATGCGCAGCTCTGCAAGCGAGCCCGGTACCAAGGGCTCCGTGACATTGGCAATGATGAAGTCGAGCAAGTCGTTATCCTGGTCCCACGTCTGCGGGATGAGGCCATAGGCGACAGGGTAGGTGAGGCTCGAGTACCCCACGCGGTCGAGCTTGAGCTGGCCGGACTCGGTGATGATTTCGTACTTGTTGATCGAGTTGGTGTTGATCTCGACGAGGCCGTTGACGATGCCCTTCTCCTCGTCAGCGAAAGCGGGGAGCACGTGCTGGAGGTTAAGCATGTACTTGGAGGGCTTGTGATCGATATTTGCCATATAACGATAGTATACGACGAGTAATTATTCTGTCTCAGGCGCTGCCTCCTTTTCTTCGCCCACTTCATTGACCTCGGCTACCTTTGCGCCGCCGGTCGACTGGATGTCGATGCGCCAGCCGGTCAACTTTGCCGCAAGGCGCACGTTCTGTCCGCCGCGGCCGATCGCGAGGCTTTGCTGGTCTTCGGCTACTTTGATAGTTGCTTTATGCTCGGTTTCGTCGAGGTCGACCGAGAGCACGCGCGCCGGAGAGAGTGCCTCTTCGATAAATGCTTTCGTATCGTCAGACCACTCGATAATGTCGATCTTCTCGCCGCCGAGCTCCGAGGTAACGGTGCTTACGCGCACGCCGCGCTGGCCCACAAGAGAGCCGACCGGGTCGACGTGCGGGTCGCTCGAGGCAACCGCGACTTTGGAGCGGCTGCCCGCCTCGCGCGCGATAGCCTTGAAGGTCACGGTGCCGTGCGCGACCTCGGGCACTTCCATCTCAAAAAGTTTGGCAAGGAAGGCGCCATTCGCGCGAGAAAGGCGCAGGTAAATGCCGCGCGGAGACTCTTCTACCTGGTAGAGGAGTGCGCGGATGCGCTCGCCCTGGCGGAAGCGCTCACCCGGGATCTGCTCTTCGTACGGCAGGATGCCTGTGGCGCGGCCGAGGTCGACGTAGAGGTTGCCGCGCTCCATGCGCTGCACGGTGCCGGAGACAATCTCGCCCTCGCGCGCGCCGTACTCGGCCACGACCGAGACTTTCTCTGCCTCGCGGATCTTCTGGATGATGACTTGCTTGGCGGTCTGCGCAGCGATGCGGCCGTAATCGTCCTTCGTCTCGAGCGGGAAGACGAGCTCGTCGCCCACCTGCGCGTCGCGCTTGATGAACTTCGCGTCGGCGAGCATGATGTGCTGCTCTTCGTTAAAGTAGGGGAGCTCGGGGATGACATTGCCCTCGGCATCGAGCTTGGGCTCGGCAGGAGCCTCTTCCTCTTCGCCCTCGACGGCGAAGCGGACCGAGTTTTCATCGACGACCTGCTTCACCTGCACGAACTGCGTCGTGCCGGCGTCCATGTCGATAACGGCGCGGATGATCTGCCCCTTCTTGGCATACTCCTTCTTGTACGCGGTCGCGAGCGCGGCCTCAATGGCCTCGATCACCTTGGCGCGCGGAATACCGCGCTCTTCCTCGAGCTCGGAGAGAACCGAATTCATTACTTTAAGGTCAAACATATTGCTGTTGGTTGATTTGGATAAGGCCGCTCGGCGCGGCATACGTGTTCCCGTATCTGGGTAAGAAAAAACCACCCACTCGGGGCGGTTACCAGATAATTAAAAGATACTCTTTTCGTATTAATTCGTCAAGTGCGTGGTAAAATGGCGCCAATGTACGTCGAAGAGAAGGCGCTGAAGGATTTTCTCGTGAGCAGCGGGTTGGTCACGCGCTCGCAGTTGGCCGAGGTAATCTCGCAAGGCCAGGGCGAGGCGCTGTATGACGCCTTGGTGCGGCGCGGTATTGTCGCCGAGGACGAACTCCGTCGCGCCGTCGCGCACGCCTCGGGCGTCGAGTTCGTGCAGCTCGAGCCTGAACAGATTTCCTTCGAGACGCTCTCGATCATCCCCGAGCCGCTTGCGCGCGCCTACAATATCGTGGCCTACGCCCGGGAGGGGAACCGCGTCGAGGTCGCGATGCTCGACCTGGACGCCTTCGACCAAATCAGCTACTTGCGCCGCGAGTACGGCCTCGTCCCGGTGCCGCGGCTCACGACGGCCGAATCGCTCAAGAAGACGCTGCGCACGTATCAAAAGTATCTTAAGGAGAAGTTTGCGTCGCTGCTCTCGCACAGCGAGCACACGCTCAACGCCCTCCTCGCTCATGCACTCCTCTCCAACGCTCACGGCGTGCACCTCGACTTGCGCGAGACCGGCCTCCTTGTGCGCTACCGCATCCAAGGCATGCTCCACGACGCGATGCTGCTCCCCAAGGAAGCGGGGCATATCTTCGAGCGCATTAAAGAGCTCGCGCGTCTTTCGCTCACGCTCCACGTGCCGCAAGAGGGAACATTCTCGACCGCGCTCTGGGGCGGCGAGACCGTGCACGTGCGCGTGCAGAACACGCCGACCGCCGCAGGCGAAAAGATGTTCCTCAACCTCAGGCGCGCGCAGCAGGCGCGCGAGGGCTACGCGCTCGAGTCGCTTGGCTTCCATGGCGAGTCGCTTGCGTCCGTGCACAACCTCATCGCTCAGGACTCCGGGCTCATACTTATCGCCGGCCGCGAGAATACCGGCAAGACAACGCTTGCTTACACGATGCTCGACGAGCTGGGCCGCCGCCCCACATCAATCGTGGCCGTCGAGACGGAAGTCGAGCATCGCCTGCCGCATGTATCGCATATTGAGATACGCCCCGATCTCGGCATCACAGCCGCTGCCGCGCTGCGCGCGGCGCTGAAGCAAGACCCCGACATCGTCTTTATCGGCTCTATCGCCGACGATGACACGGCGCTCCTGGCGGCGCAGGCGGCATCGCGGGGCATGTTGGTTATCGGCTGCATCGAGTCGCCTTCGGCAGTAGCGGCACTCCTGCGCATGCGCTCGTGGGGTGTTCCGGCGAAGTTGCTCGCCGCCGTCTTGCGCGGCGTCGTGGCAGTCGACCTCGTGAAGCGCCTCTGTCCGTATGAAAAGGAAGAATACCGCCTCTCGCGCGCCGAGGGCGCGCCGCTGGAGCCTGTGGCCAACTTCGGCAAAGTGCTAGCTGCTCTTAAAGAAGAAGATATCGTTGGCAAAGATACGCAATGGAAGGAGGTCCTCTTCGCCCGCGCTCATCCGTGCCCCGAGTGCGAGGGCGGCTATCGCGGGTTGATAGGGCTCCAGAGCGTGCTTACCGTCAGCCGCGCGCTGGCCGACTCTATATATAGAGACGCGCCGGGCTACGACCTGCTCGCCCAGGCGAGAGAAGAGGGCATGCTCACCCTCGAGGAAGACGGGATATTCAAGGCGGCAGCCGGTATCACAAGTATCGAGGAGTTGCTTCGGGTATCGCAGCAAGACGGGGAGGAGCAATAGCCCGGTCTCGATGCCAAGGCAGAAAAGCCTTATTTTAGGCCATTTTTAACCGATCTCGGTATACATAAAGGCACATACTTGACAACATGTCTAATTGGGTGTATACTTGTTACCAGGTACGATCACATAAGGCAGGGAGCAGCTTTTAGAGGAGGCCGCAACCGCATACTATAGGAGTAAGAGCGCAAGCCCATACTCTATAGAGGCGATTGGAAGGTACTTCTCGAAAAGGAGTCTCATCCAATCGCCTTTGTCGTTCTACGACACCCTGAGCAGAGTCGAAAGGGTTCGATCGTAAACCGATCTCTGACAACTACATAGCAATTAGGTCATTCGACTCCGAGAGTCTCAGACTCGAGGAGAACAACCCAGAACAATATGCGCGTAAACGCAGACTGATGTTGTTCCTCGTTGCCGGACTAACGCTCACCAAGTGTTGGTACGGTACGAGGGATTGCAAATCCCTAATCACATTCAACCCGCCGCATCACGCGGCAAGGAGGAAGTCATGAAGAAATTCTTTGCGGTTCTCGGTGCAGTTGTTGGGGCCAGCGTGGTGCTGGGCACAGCAATTATGTACCACGCTGCTGACGCAGCATTCCTGGCCGACCCGACCAGCACGGTCGCTCACCAGAACTATGTGGACACGTTTGTCCTCGCGATGTTCGGACTTGCGATTGGCACCGCCATCATGGTGGTGTCGTTCACCAAAGGAACGCAAGACTAGTCGAAAGGTTTCCGGAGGGTTCCTTAAAAACCCTCCCCGATTCAAGCGCTTGAAAATTTTCGAGCTTTTGAATGGGCTCATAGTGCAGCCCAAAGACGAGCATGGTGCTCGTCGCAACTCGAGGAGAAGTGTTATGACGAAAGTTTGTGTGCTCTATCCGAACAAAACATGGAAGCAGGTATGGAAGGGCGCCGCTGCGACGGCTCTCGACATTGCCGCTGAACTGCGGCGCCACGGCTTCCACGTCAAGACTGGTCTCGCCGACTAGGCGAGCCACAAGTGCAGTGAGGCGTTTGGAGCGGCAGACCATGTATCTGCCGCCCCGTTTCAAGTTTTTGAGGTATCTCGAAGATTTGAAAGGGGGAGGTTAAATAGTTTGTGCGTACTCCCCGCCTTGTTCTTTACATTGGCGGTTTTTGGGCTATAAACGGATCCTCTAGCCGTTTGTAGCCCCAAGGCCGCCACCAGACACCGCCCCTATCGGGGCGGTTTTTTGGTGCTCGAAAAATGCTATAGTTCTGGAGATGGCAAAAAAACGTCTCGTCGTCGGCAACTGGAAGATGTATATGGAGGACCCTGCGGAGGCGCGGGAATTTTTCCTCGGGCTGCGCAAGCGCGTGCGCGCTCTGAGCGGCGTCGAAGTCTGGCTGGCGCCGCCGTATGTGCTCATACCTGAAGCAGCCGAAGTGCTCGAGAGTTCGCCCGTCGAAGTGGGCGCGCAGGCGCTCTCGGCGCATCTTGATGCGCCGCACACCGGCGAGGTGTCGGGTGCCATGCTCAAGGCTACGGGCGCATCATTTGTAATCGTCGGCCACTCGGAGCGTCGCGCCTCAGGTGAGGGCGAGGCCAATGTGCGCGCGCAGCTCGAGCGTGCGGCCGAGGCGGGGCTGGCGCCGGTCTTGTGCATCGGCGAGCGCGAGCACGGGAGCGAAGGCGAGCACTTCTCCGACGTTGAGGAGCAGCTCTACTCGGCGCTCAAGAATATTTCAAAAAACACGATGCGGAAGCTGGTCGTCGCCTACGAGCCGGTGTGGGCCATCGGCAAGCGCGCCGAGGACGCGATGAAGCCGGGCGACCTCCAGCAGATGGTGATCTTTATCCGCAAGACGCTCGCCGATCTGCTCGACCGCAAGGCGGCGCTCAAGGTGCCGATACTCTACGGCGGCTCGGTGGAGCCTGCCAATGCGGCGGAGCTTATCAAGGAGAGCGGCGTCGCCGGCTTCCTGGTGGGGCACGCGAGCGCCGACCTCGAGCAATTTCTCGCTATACTAATGGCATGCAAATGAGATCAGTCCGCGATGCGGATGTCGGCGGCAAGAAGGTGCTCCTGCGCGTCGACTTCAATGTGCCAATGCAGGGCGACCAAGTGACTGACGATACGCGCATTACCGCGGCGGTGCCGACGATCAAGCTCCTCCTTGAGCGCGGCGCGCACGTGATCCTACTGACGCATCTTGGGCGGCCTGACGGCAAAGTGGTGGAAGAGCTGCGCACCGCGCCGCTCATGGCGAAGCTCTCTGAATATGTACAAGGCGACATCGAGATGCTCGAGAACCTGCGCTTCGACCCTCGCGAGGAGGCGAATGATCCTGCATTTGCCAAAGAGCTCGCGAGCAAGGGCGATATTTTTGTAAATGACGCGTTCGCGGTCTCGCACCGTGCGCACGCCTCCACCGTCGGCATCACGCAATTTCTGCCGAGCTATGCGGGGTTACTTATGGAGAAAGAAGTTGAGCATCTCTCGCACGCGCTCACGCCGCCCGCGGGTGCTGTGGCGATCATGGCAGTGACCAAGATCGATAAGATTCCGTTGGTAAATAAACTTGCTACGCTCTACGGCAAGGTATTAGTTGGCGGACCGGTGCCGGCTGATTTTGTACCCGCCGTGCCCAATATTGAAGCGCCTACTGATGGCATACCCCAGCGCGAAGGGTTGCTCGATATTGGTCCCGCAACACGCGAGAAATATATTGCTGAAGTGAGTCGGGCGCCCTTTATACTCTGGAATGGCCCACTCGGCTGGTATGAAAAAGGCTATACGCAGAGTACGGATGCTATTGCTAACAAAATAATCGAGACAGGCGTGCAGGCAGTCATTGGAGGAGGCGACACTATACATGCGCTTGAGAAATTCTCCTTTGATCCTCAAAAAGTATTTCTTTCGACCGGTGGGGGCGCGATGCTCGAGTTCTTGGCGCAAGGCACGCTGCCCGGTATCGAACCGCTCAAGCAGTAGCGAACTTTTTGACTTTCTCTACTATCGCTTCGGCTTCGCCGGGCTGGTATGACTTGCCTGGCCAGTGCCTGAGGCCATCGTTTTTATAGCGCGGGATAATGTGCACGTGCGGATGGTCGACCAACTGGCCGGCATGTTCGCGATTGTTCATCTGCAGGTTGATACCATCCGCTGCGAGCACCTCGTGGAGTATGCGGGCGACAATTCGGGTTGTCTCGGCGACAGCGGCCCAGTCCACGGCTTCTATATCAAGAAGGTTGTAAGAATGTTTCTTGGGGATCACGAGCGTGTGGCCGGGATTTACGGGATGGATATCGAGAAATGCCACTGTGTTGACGTCTTCATACACCTTATAAGAAGGGATATCGCCTCTCACTATTTTGCAAAATATGCAGTTGTCCATCCCTCTAGTATACTTCTCTCGATGACATCGTACACGTTGCGCCCGCGAGCGTATGACGACCTCCTCCAGGACCTGCTGCTCGCGCGCGGTGTCGAAGGGGACGAGGCGCAGAAGCAGTTTCTTGAGCCCGACTTCGACCGCGATTCCGGCGACCCGATGCTCCTGCCCGATATGGAGAAAGCGGTCGAGCGCATCCGCGCCGCAGCGAGAAACGGCGAGAAGGTCTGCGTCTGGAGCGACTACGACTGCGACGGCATCCCGGGCGGCGTCATGCTGACGCAATTTTTGCGTTCGATCGGGCTCGACGTGCAGCACTACATCCCGCATCGGCATACCGAGGGCTATGGCCTCAATGAAAATGGTATTGAGGAGCTGGCAGGGCAGGGCGTCACGCTTATTATTACGATCGACCTTGGCACGACCGAGATCGAGCAGATCGCATTCGCCAACAAGAGAGGCATTGATGTGATTGTGACTGATCACCACATTGTGCAAGAGTCTGCTCAGAACTTTCCTGGATTCGCACTTATTAATCCAAAGCGGCCCGACAGCGCGTATGGGTTCGACGGCCTGTGCGGCGCGGGTGTCGCATGGAAGTTAGTACAGGGGATATTGAGTAAAGAGCGTTACGGCATTGCCGAAGGGCAGGAGAAATGGTTTCTCGACCTGGTTGGCATCTCGACGCTCTCGGATATGGTGCCGCTCGTAGGAGAGAACAGGATGATCGCGCACTTCGGCTTGCGCGTGCTGCGCCGCAATCGCCGCCCAGGATTAGCCTCGTTACTCACGCTTCTCAAGATAAAGGCGTCCATGCTTACCGAAGACGATATCGGTTTCATGGTATCTCCGCGCATCAACGCCGCATCGCGCATGGATAGGCCGCAGAAGGCCGCGGAATTGCTTGCTGCCGAGACGCAGGAAGACGCGCAGGCGCTTGCGTACGACCTCAACCGCATCAACGACGAGCGCAAGGGCTTAGTTGCGGCGACAACGAAAGAAGTCAATCGCCGCTTGGCTGATATGGGGACCGAGGGCTCGGTTATCGTGATGGGCAACCCTAACTGGCGGCCCGGGATTCTGGGCCTCGTCGCCAACAGCCTTGTCGAGGCGCATGGAAAGCCAGTCTTCCTCTGGGGGCGCGAAGGCGGCGATACGATCAAGGGCTCGTGCCGCGCGCCGGATGATGTGAACCTCGTGGAGCTTATGACCGCCGCGCGCGATGCGTTTATCGAGTTCGGCGGGCACTCGGCTTCGGGCGGATTTTCTGTCGAGGAGGGCCGCGTGCATGAACTGAGCGCCAAGCTCGAAGCGGCCTACATAAAAATACAAGCTTCCAAGAGTGCAGTGGCGCCGACAGTGCTTGAGCGGGAAGTGGGCCTTGAAGAAGTCTCGCATGCCAGCCGCGCGCTCGCGCAGCTCGCACCCTTCGGGGTCGGCAATGCGAAGCCGCTCCTCATCTTCCCCAAAGTGCAGATCGGGCGCTTGCGCACATTTGGCAAGGCGAACGATCACCTTGAGATCAGCATGAGCAAGGGCGATACGCAGATCGCCGGCGTGTCGTTCTTCTCGACGCCGGAATCGTTTGATAAAAAGCCGGCAGGCGGCATGACTGCTAACATCGTGGGCCACATAGAAAACGACTGGCGCGGCAAACCACGCATCCGAATCGTTGATATCATATAGTCATGCAGAAAATCATTATTCATACCGACGGCGGGTCGCGCGGGAACCCGGGCCCTGCGGGCATCGGCGCGGTTATCGAGGGAGAGAGCGGGGAAGTGCTGAAAGAAATTTCTGACTACATCGGCGAGACGACCAACAACGTCGCCGAGTACGAGGCCCTCATCCGCGCGCTCGAAGAAGCTAAAAAGTTATTTGGCGCATCGCTGCGCGACATGGAGATCGAAGTGCAGATGGATTCGGAATTGGTCGTGCGCCAGCTTTCGGGTATCTACAAGGTCAAAGATCCGGGCATGAAAGAGCGCTTCGCCAAAGTCTCGACGATCAGGCTTGAAGATGCGCCCAACATGACCTTCCGCCATGTCTATAGAGAGCAGAACGCCCATGCCGACGAACTGGTAAACAAAGCCATAGACGCGGCGCAAAAATAACGGTAAGTTGCCCGCATGCGGCGGGCACTGCTTTGGATAGTATTGCTTACGGCCTACGGGCTCTTCCTTTTTGTGCGCGTGGGGTTGCTATGGGAGCAGGAGGCCAAGGATACGTTGCTTGAGTATCAAGGCCAGCAGGTAACGGCGATTGGCACCGTGTCTGCCGACCCCGACCTGCGCGCGACCTCAGATCATCTCAACATTGCTGTTGCGACGATCAATGGCGAGCGGGCGCGGGGAGTGTTGCTCGCGATCGTGGCGCGGCAGGCGGACGTTGCGTATGGCGACACGGTAACCGTGAGCGGCAAAGTCGAGCAGCCGCAAGCGTTCGAGACCGACACGGGCCGCACGTTTGACTACACCGACTATCTGCGCGTGCAGGGAGTCTCTGCCATGATGAGCCCCGCGACCGTAGTGGATGTTACGGCGGGGAA
>DASZPE010000066.1:0-9060 GCA_035550415.1 Minisyncoccota bacterium
CGGCGGGGAAGACGATCTCGTTGAGATTGAAGTTGCAGTAGGCGTTCACCGTCTGCGGGCTCATAAACCACTCCTCGCGGTCGACTTTTGTGCGCGCAAGCTTCTTGATCTGGCGGCGGTACTCGTGTTCGGTGAGCCGCATCATATTCTCAAAGTACTCTGCCGGCTTGATAACCAGCCCCGCATACGATTGCCACTTGCGCGGGTAGCCAATCTTACGATTGATCATGCGCAGCTTAGCAACGGCCTTGCGCTTGGTAGCCGGACTCATCCAATCGAGCTCCTTGATGCGCTTCTCGTAGACCGCAAACAAGTTGCTCACCAGGAGGTCCATCTTGTGCTTCTTCTCCTGGTCGAAGTATCGCTCGACGTACATGCGGCCGAGCGGCTCGCCGAGGCCGCCATTAACGGCCGCCAGCGCGCGGCGCCAGAGCGGCTTCATCGTTTTGACGCCGGTGAGCGTCTGCGAGAATTGGAATGCCGCTTTGTAAAATTTTTCCGAGAGCAAGCCTGCTGCATCGCCAGCAAGATGCCACTCGAGGTACACCTTCCAATCCTCGATCGGGCCGCTTTGTATCAACTCGGTCGCTGCTTCGAGGAACTTCGGCATGGCAACAATCGTGTAGGGGACTTCGGGGAGCCGTGCGGCATTAAAATATTTCTTCCAATTGATACTGGGGAAGTCTTTGCGCAGCTGCGGCATGGTTTTCTTGTGGTAGATCTTCTCAGCGTCGCGGCTATCCTCCTTGCTCATCGACGCCTGCGCAAGCTTGGTCTCCGTGCGCATGACCGTCTCCATCTTTTCTTGCGAATCTCTGTCGGAGTAGCCTAACAATTTGAAAATACGGGTAACGTATTGTGTATATGCCGTGCGCACGCGCACGAACTCTGCGTCATCTTTGAGGTAATAATCGCGGTCTGGGAGTCCGAGCCCGCCTTGGTAGAAGTGGAGCGCGTAGCGCGAGCTGTCCTTGGAGTCCTGGTCGACCAGGAGGTGCCACGGCGCCCCAATGCCGAGCTGATCGAAGCGGCCGATAAGTGTCAGCAAGTCGTCGCGCGACTCGACGGCTGCGATGCGGCTGCGCAGGGACCCGAGCGGCGAGGCACCGAGCTTGTTGCGCGTCTTCATGTCGATCGCCGAGCGGTAGAGGTCGCCCACCAATTGCTCCGGGCTGCCGATCTTCAACTTCTTTTTGGCAAGAATCTCATCAATAATCTTCCTGAGGTTTTTCTCCGCGTCGACGCGCAGGACGATAAAGCTGCCCCAGCGGCTCTCCTCGGCCGGTATCTTGTTTTTCTTGAGCCACCCTCCATTGGCATAATGGTAAAAGTCATCCTGCGGCCGCACCGCCGTATCCATATCGCGCAAGTCAAACCCCACGAGTTTTTCTTTCTTCTGCATGGTGGGATTATATACGCGAACAATAGAATTACATAACTATAAAAATGGACCGCAATGAACTTATTGTCAAACCCTGTTTTTCGTGTTAAAAACCTAACAGAAGTACCATCTCACCGTAAGGAGAACTATCGTGGTCACACCTCGTATCTATCAGCGCGAGGCGGTTGTGGCAGGCCGTCAAGCCCTAGATAAGACTGACCGAGCCCTGGTAGTAATGGCTACAGGCTTGGGCAAAATGCTCACCTCGGCTTTTATATGGAAGGGGTTTCGTCCTGGACGGGGAATATTCCTTGTCCATTCAAACGATATTCTCGACCATGCAGTAAAGGAATATCGTAAGGTGTTCGGACATGCGAAAATGGCCTTTTTCAATGGTTACTCCAAAGATATCGGTGGAGCTACCATCGTATTCGCCACTTTTCAGACCATGTTAGGACATCTGGATGATTTCCCGAAAGATTACTTTGGTTGGATGACCGTCGACGAGACGCATCACGCCCAAGCAGAAACCTATCGGAAGGTCATTGATTACTTCGACTGCTCGAAGCTAGGCATTACTGCGACACCTGATCGCGAAGACTTAAAAGACATTCGGGATATTTTTGGCGAGGAGGTATACAACCTCCCGCTCGAAGAAGCGATCGCCCGAAATCTTCTCCCCGCGATTGAATATCATCTGCTTACTGAACAAGGTCTTAGTCAGGAGGCACTTGAAGACATTGCCTATGACGTTATCGAAGACGGCAGGAGGGTCAGCCTCGCCCAAATCAACCGCCGTCTTTTCATCCCTATGCGGGACAAGGAGGTCGCGAGTGTAGTCGAAGCATACGATGAAAGGACGGTCGTATTCTGCAGCAGCATCGCACATACGACGCACTTCCAAAAATTTCTGAAGAGTTCCGCTACTTATCATAGCGACAAGTTCCGCCATGTTAAGAAGCAAATTCTTAAGAACTTCCGGGAAGGAATGATAAAAAGATTGCTCGTCGTAGATTCCTTTAACGAGGGCGTGGATTTCCCTGACGTCTCAGTAGTGGTCTTCTATCGGGCAACCGAGTCGAAGACTATCTTCTTACAACAACTGGGTCGCGGGTTACGCCCAGGTAAGAAGAAGGTTGTAGTTCTCGACTTCGTCGGCAATCTTGAACGCGTGCGCATGGTCAAGGATATGATCGATAAGATTGTTGCCTTTAGGTTGAGAAGTGCACATCAGTCAATATCTTGGGAAGAAGCACCCGAATGGAACTCCGGAGAAATGTTCAACCTGATCGGAGACGCTTTCAAGTTCTCTTTCTCCAATTCCGTCGTCAATCTCTTGGAGATACTGAAGCGCGTTGATGCAGATCTGTATCCGACTTGGGACGAGGCGGGCGCGGCAGCACAGGCATTAGGGATAGAAAGTGTTAGCCGATATGCCCATGAGTACAGGAAGGACCCGCGCTTACCGTCGAATCCTTACCAGCAATACCCGGATTTCCCAGGCTGGCCGACCTTCCTCAACAACAGTTTCTATACCTACGACGAAGCTTCGAAGAAGGTGCAGGAATTGGGGATAGTGAAGGTAAGGGACTACACCACCTACACAAGAAGGCAAGAGCGGGACAAACGCTTACCTACCAATCCACCCAGGACTTACAAGGACAAGGGGTGGAAAACCTGGAACGACTTCTTCGGCAAGGCGATGCCATATTCCTACGAAGAGGCTTCTAGAATAGTCCAAGAAGCGAAGATCGAGACAGAAGCTCACTACCTTAAGTACCGAAAGCAGGACCCTAGGCTTCCTGCATGGCCATCAAATAAGTTCAAGGGTAATGGATGGACTGGATGGCCAGATTTCTTAGGTCGCGGATACTTACGAAAGAGTTCTAGGGATCTTTCCTAAGTACGGGTTTCGAAACCAAGGACCGCGCACGCGCGGTCCTTTTCTTTTGCCACAAAAAACGATACTCTCCAAAAGTCCTTTGGTGCGCTACTATATATAGTATGGAACTCAATGAGGTGCGGGCGAAATATCTGGACTTCTTTGCCAAGCGAGGTCACACCGTGATCCCGAGCTCTTCGCTGATGCCCGAGAATGACCCGACGACTCTATTCACCGGCTCGGGCATGCAGCCCTTGGTGCCTTATCTCTTGGGCAAGAATCACCCCGCTGGCTCGCGCCTCGTCGACAGCCAGAAGTGCTTCCGCTCGATGGATATCGAGGAGGTGGGCGACAACCGCCACACAACCTTCTTCGAAATGCTCGGTAATTGGTCGCTCGGCGATTATTTCAAACAGGAACAGCTGCCGTGGTTCTTCGAATTCCTAACCGATGTCGTCGGCCTCGACCCGGAGAAATTGTACGTGACTGCCTTCCTGGGTGATGAAAAGAATAATGTCCCGCGCGATACCGAGTCGGCAGAGGTGTGGCAACAGCTCTTTAAGCAGAAGGGGATCGATGCGAAGATCGTCGAGATAGGCTCGGAAGAGAACGGCTACCATGTCGGCATGCAGGGCGGGCGCATCTTTTATTACGACGCCAAGAAAAATTGGTGGAGCAGAGCAGGTACTCCGGAGAAGATGCCGGGCGGCGAGCCGGGTGGCCCCGACTCGGAGGTCTTTTACGACTTCGGACAATTTAAAGAAGACGGGCAAGCAGCGCACGACACCAAGTTCGGCCCTGAATGCCATCCCAACTGCGACTGCGGGCGCTTCCTCGAGATCGGCAACTCCGTCTTTATGCAATATATCAAGAAGGAGGACGGCACCTTCGGCGAGCTGCCCAAGCGCAATGTCGACTTCGGCGGCGGCCTCGAGCGCATTACGGCAGTGTCTCAGAATACCGACGACGTCTTCCTCGTAGCGCATAAGCATATCATCGAGCATCTCGAAGCCGCGTCAGGCAAGCAATACGCGGACAATAAGCGTGCGTTCCGCGTAGTTGCCGACCACATCAAGGCAGCCGTATTCCTCATAGCCGATGGCGGCAAGCCGGGCAATGTCGAGCGTGGCTACGTGATACGCCGCGTGCTGCGCCGCGCGGTCAGATTCTGCGATGCGCTCGGCGTACCCAAGGGCACATTGGCGCGAGCCGCGCAGACGGTGATCGACGACTACGGTGCGGCATACCCGAGCCTTGAGGACGCGCCGGGCGCTATCATCGAAGAAATTTCTCGCGAGGAAGACCGCTTCCGCGCGACGCTCGCGCGCGGTCTCAAGGAACTCACGCGCTTTACGCAAGACGGCGCGATCACGGCCGAAGGCGCCTATCAATTGGTAACGACGTATGGCTTTCCGCTCGAGCTCATTATGGAAGAGGCGGGGGAGAAGGGTATTAAGCAGATCGACATCGAAGGATTTAAAGAATTATTGAAGAAGCATCAAGACCTCTCGCGCGCCGGGAGCGAGACTAAGTTTAAAGGCGGCCTTGCGGACACGAGCGAGAAAACGACGCGTCTGCATACTGCTCACCATCTGTTGCTCAAAGCCCTGCAAGAAGTGCTCGGCCCGTCAGTCCACCAGCGCGGCAGCAATATCACGCAAGAAAGATTGCGCATCGACTTTAGCTGGGGAGAAAAGATGACCGACGAGCAGAAGAAACGCGTCGAGGATATCGTCAACGAAAAGATCCGCGAAGATTTGCCAGTCGTGCGCACCGAAATGCCCAAGGAAGAAGCCGAGGCGCTCCATGCCGAGCACGAATTCGGCGCCAAATACCCTGACCGCGTGTCGGTGTACTCGATCGGCCCGCTTGACCATGCTTTCTCGATAGAATTCTGCGGCGGCCCGCACGTCGAGCATACCGCGCAATTGAGCGAATCAGGCACATTTAAGATCGTTAAAGAGGAGGCGGTGTCCGCCGGCGTACGCCGCATCAAAGCAGTCTTGGAGTAGTGGTATACTTTTGGCATGCCCCCGATGTTCGGGAAGAAGAACCTCAAACACGGCAAGACGCTCGCGCTTGTCGAGGTTGAAAGCGGCAGCGTAGCGGCCGCGCTGGTGCGCTTGGCGCCCGATGAGGCGCCGAAGCTCTTCGCCCAGACGCGCATTGAATTGCCGCTCTTAGCTACCCGCAGCTCGGTTGACCTTTCGCGCGAGGCGCTCCGAGCCGCACGAAAGGCAATTGACCATATCGCAGAAGTCGCCTCGCGCGTGCGCGCGCATGAAGAGCTCGCCATGACCGGCGATATTGCGCATACGGCGGTCTTTTATGCAGCACCCTGGGCCGCGATGCACCTTACGGGCGGCACGGCCGACTATTTGCCGCATATGACTGAGCACGTAAGCGACCTCGTACGCGATATCTTAGGCCAGCACCCTTCGAGCCGGCACCCCTTCGGTACAGCAGCGGCGCACGGCGCGCTTTCTCTCTTCCCGTTCGAGCGCAGCACCCTGTTATTCCTCGTCGGCGGGGAAGTGTCGGAGCTGCTGCTTATCGAAGGCGGCGCCGTGCGCGGCCGCGCGACCATTCCGGCTGGGCTCTCGACTATCTTGCGGACAGCGATGGCGCATGGAGGCCTTTCAACCCACGAAGCCCGCTCGCTCGTGACGCTCGCTTCGCAAAGCAATACGGAGAACATGCACGAGGCGCTGCAAGCGGCAGGGAGCGACTTCGCGCACCACTTTAGCGACGCGGCGGCAGAACTTCTTGCCGCATCTCCGGCCGCCAGCGTGATCGTCGTCGCCCCGACGCCGAGCGAGAGCTTCTTTGCGCGGTCGCTCGCGCATCACGCGCGCTCCGACGAGCTCTTTCCCGAAGGAAGCATTGTGCAGGCGCTGCGCGCGAGCCAGGTTGCCCCGCATATCGCCATGCACGCCCTGCACCCCGATGTCCCCCTTATGCTCGAAGCGCTCTTTGTCGATAAAAAATTCGGTATATACTAATTTTATATGCGCGACATGGTACCTCCGGAGCGACGCTCCATTCGCAATATTCCCGTAAGCTCTCGCCGCCGCAGCGAAGCGCCTTCGCAAGACGAGATTGCCGAAGAGGTGGCGATGCAGGAACGCCCGCCGATGATCCGCCGCCGGTCGCGCGGGGGCGGCAAGCGTCTCTTCTACATCATCGCCGGGATCGTGGTCATTCTGTGCGCTGTCGGCGGGCTTTTGCTCTCGACTCTCTTTGCCGGCGCGACCGTCACCGTCTATCCCAAGGAGGAGCAGGTAACGCCGCCTGCGACGCTTACCGCCGGGCTCAACCCGCCCGCGGGGTCTCTCGGCTATGCGGTCATTACCGTGACCCGTTCGGCTACGACCACGGTGCCGGCAAGCGGCACGAAGCAAGTCTCGCGCAGCGCCTCCGGGCCGATCACGGTCTACAACGCCACCAACGCATCGCAGCGCCTTATCGCCAATACGCGCTTCCAGGCGCCCAACGGCAAAATCTACCGCATCCATGACTCGGTCATCGTCCCTGCCGAGGTCAACGCCTCAACGCCTGGCTCGGCGAGCGCTATTGTCTATGCTGATTCTCCGGGTGCCGAATATAATATCGCTTCCGACACGCGCTTTACGATTCCGGGCTTTAAGAGCGACCCGCGGTACAATCAATTCTACGCACAAGGGAGCGCCATATCCGGCGGTTACATCGGACCTGAACCCGCTATCGCCGATGCCGACCTCACCAAGGCAAGCGATGATCTCAAGGCGAGCCTCAGCCAGGCGGCACAGTCATCGCTCGCTTCGCAAATTCCCTCCAATTACATGGCGATCCCCGGCACGCTCCAGGTAACCTTCAGCGACATTACGCAGACGCCCGGGCAGGATAACACCGCGACGATTTCGCAGTCGGCCACCATGAGCGGCGGCATTATACCGACGGGCGACCTCGCCGCCGCAATCGCCAAGCAGACGGTAACCGGCTACAACGGCGAGGCGGTCGGCTTCCTCGATGCAAGCCAGATTTCGATCTCGTCGGCGACCAGTACCGCTCCCTCCGGCACGATTACGATCGCTATCTCAGGGACGCCGACCTTGGTCTGGCAGTACGACCCTGCAGCGATCAAAGCGGCCGTGATCGGCAAGCCCAAATCCCAGTTCCAGAGCATTATCCAGTCGTTCGCTCCCGCTGTTGCGCGCGCGGAGGCCAAAGTCAGACCGTTCTGGGAGAGCACATTCCCCAGCGATCCTCGGAAAGTGCAGGTCGTTACCGGTGCCGGATCGACCCAATAACGCTTGATCTGTAAGGCTGTTATTGACAGCCAGAGTGCATCTTGTTACTATAGAAAACGCTCGTAATGGAGAACCAGGACAAGGAAGTATCAGGGGTCGTCGATGAGGCACTCCCTAACACCCTCTTTAAGGTCACCCTTGAAGGGGGCGAGACTATTCTTGCGTACCTGGCAGGCAAGATGCGCCTCCACCGGATCAAGGTCCTGGTAGGGGACAAGGTGATGCTCAAGCTCGACCCGTACGGCGGCAAGGCTCGCATCACCCGCAGAATGTAAGTTATGAAGATCAAATCATCGATTCACACCCGTTGCGCCAACTGCAAACTGGTCCGTCGCAAGGGCCGGATCTATGTGACGTGCACGAACCCCCGCCACAAGCAGCGCCAAGGATAATATTTGCATATGCGTATTTCAGGCATCACACTCCCTAATAAACGACTTCCGTACTCACTCGCGACACTGTATGGCGTGGGTGTTCCGCTTGGTTTTACGATTTGCGAGCAGGCCAAGGTCGACGCGACCAAGAAGGCCGACGAACTCTCGGCAGACGAGGAGGCGGCCGTGCGTCGCGTGCTCGAGACCTTCAAGCTCGAGGGCGACCTCAAGCGCGAAGTCGCGGGCAACATCAAGCGCCTCAAGGATATCGGCGCATACCGCGGCCTGCGCCATCAGAAGAAGCTTCCGGTCCGCGGCCAGCGCACCAAGACCAACTCCCGCACCGTCCGCGGCAACGTCCGCAAGACTATGGGCTCGGGCCGCCGCAAGGTTGAAAAGACCTAAAATATATTGTAATCTACTGACTTATACCTATGGGTAAGAAACGAATAGTCAAAAAGGGCGGGGATAACGGCGGCGAGGGCAGCTCGGCGTCTTCCCGCTCGCCCAAGCGCAAGCTCGACACCGGCATCCTCTTTGTCGAGGCGACCTACAATAATACGAAGGTCTCTCTTGCCGACCCGATGGGCAATATCCTCCTCTGGTCTTCCAGCGGTTCCTTGGGCTTCTCGGGCGCCAAGAAGGGTACGCCGTTCGCGGCAGCCAAGGTCGGCGAGCTCCTCTCCGACAAGGCATCCCAGATGGGCGTGCGCGAGGTCTCGGTCGTCGTCAAAGGCGTCGGTTCCGGCCGCGAGTCCTCGATCCGCGCCTTCACGACCAAGGGCATCCATATTTCCTCTATCAAGGACGAGACGCCCGTGCCGCACAACGGCCCGCGTCCTCCGAAGCCCCGCCGCGTATAAACTCATCACCTTTTATATATCTTTATGTTGGTAGGACCTAAGTACAAAATCTGCAAACGCCTTGGCGCATCGGTATTCGAGAAGTGCCAGACCGCCAAGTTCCAGCTCGCAGAGGCGCGCTCGCCCCGCAAGATTTCCCGCGGCAAGCGCGGCGGCGGAAGCGACTACGGCGCCCAGCTGCTCGAGAAGCAGAAGGCGCGCTTTACCTACGGCCTCTCCGAGAGCCAGTTCTCCCGCTACGCCGCCGAAGCCATGGAGAAGAAGGGCGACT
>DASZPE010000067.1:0-9648 GCA_035550415.1 Minisyncoccota bacterium
GTCTTGCGTAGTTTCCATATTCTGTTGTTCGTTAGTGTCAGCCATATGCATTAAAAAGCGAGTCCGCCCGCGCGCGCTGCGGCCGCGAGCTCGGCTACGCGTCCTGCGTAGCGGAAGCCTCCGCGGTCGAAGACAACCGACGTGATGCCTGCAGCCTTGGCGCCCTTGGCGAGGTCAGCGCCGAGCTGCTTGGCAGCCTCGGTCTTCTTGGCCTTCATGCCCTTCGTGGTGCCGGAGACGATCGTCTTCCCTGCCTCATCGTCGATGATCTGCGCATGCAGGTAGCGGTTGGACTTGTAGACCGCGAGCCGCGGGCGCGCGGCAGTACCCACAACGCGCGAGCGGATGCGCGCGTGGCGGCGGGTGCGACCGAGAGTTTTAGCGGTTGAGTGTTTCATAGACATTATGCGGCCTTCTTACCCTGCTTGCGGCGGATTACCTCGCCGTCGTAGCGGATGCCCTTGCCCTTGTACGGCTCCGGCTTCTTGAGCGCGCGGACGTTCGCGGCAAACTGGCCGACGAGTTCTTTATCAAAGCCCGAGATGACGAGCGTGCCCTTGTCGACTGCGGCGGTGAGACCGTCGGGAATAGCGACCTTGACCGGGTGCGAGAAGCCGAGGCTGAGGTTAAGCGTCTTGCCTGCCGCGTCCCACTTGTAGCCGACTCCTTCGATAAGAAGGCGCTTCACAAAGCCCTGATTGACGCCCTCGATCATGTTGCGGATGTGGCTTGCGTAGCTGCCGACCAGCGCGCGCGCCTCGAGCGTGTCCTTCGCCATCGAGACCTGGATACCCTCCGCAGCCTTCTCGACCGAGATAAGGCGGTTGGCCTGGCGCGTGAGCGTGCCCTTGGGGCCTTTCACGGTAATTGCCTCGCCGGAGATGGTTACTTCGGTCTTCGCGGGGACTGGGATGGGGCGTTTTGCAAGGCGTGACATATGATTACCAGATTTCGAACAACGCTTCGCCGCCGACATGCTTCTCCTTGGCTTCCTTGCCGGTGAGCACGCCCGCCGGGGTCGAGAGGACAAGCAGGCCATGACCGCGCTTGACCGGCTTCACGTCGTGGACGCTCATGTACATGCGGCGCGAGGGCTTGCTGATGCGCTTGGCGCCGCCGATAACCGCGCGGCCGTTCTTGTAGGCGAGCACGATGGAGATCTGGTTGCTCTTGTTGACGCGCTTGTCGACAGACGTGACATAGCCCTCGCGCTCAAGAAGCTCGCTGAGCGCCTTGGTCATCTTGCTCGCCGGCACGGACACGACGTCCTTGCGCGCCATTGAGGCGTTGCGAAGTCTTATGAGAAAGTCTGCTATCGGGTCGGTTACCATAATGATTACGTGTGGTGAGTGTGGTCGAACTACCAGGACGATTTGCGGACGCCCGGGATAAGGCCCTCGTTTGCCGCCTCGCGGAAGCAGGCGCGGCACATGCCGAAGTCGCGCATATAGGCGCGCTTGCGGCCGCAGCGGAAGCAGCGGCGAACAACCCGAGATTTGAACTTCGGGGCACGATTAGAACGCGCGACAGTAGACTTCTTAGCCATGTATTTGTTGGGTACCCAGGACTGGCCTGGGGCACTCCCCGTCCCTCGGGAGTTATGATTCTGTTGGTCTGCCTCGCCTTGCGACTAAGCGGCACCTTACAGAAAAAAGGAGCCCTGATGGGCTGCTCAAGAATATACGCGATAGGCCGATATAAGTCAACTGGGAAGCCCATTGCTTGAAGTTTGAGGAAATTTGTAGAAGACTAACAATAGTCTCGTACAAAAGGAGCAGATCATGACGACTTTCGAGGCGGCAAAGCCGCGAGTAGCAAGAGGTAGTGCTGCTATTCCCTACCGCAAGGCCAAGGGAAAGAAGCGCGAGTCCTTCATCAGACGGCAGATACAGGATTGGGCCATCCGTTTTCTCGCATCCATCGCGATTATGATTGCGGGAGGCCCTGTCTTCCTAGTCAATAAGCCCTTTGCGCTCGGGTTGGTTCTCCTAGGCGGATTCTTCGCGTTTTTGAGCGCCGTGGTCATCTTCTTTTTCGGCACAATTGAGATGACCATTCAGTATCTCAAGCGCAAGTTTAAGCGAATAAACAAACGGCCCGCGAAGTAAGACTTCGCGGGCCGCATGCTTTCTCTATTTCTAAAAATTACTTCTTCTCGTCGGTCTTCTTAAACGGCAATCCGAGGTGGGTGAGATAGGCCTTCGCCTCGTCGCGGTTGTGCGCCGTGGTGACGATCGTTACCGCCATGCCGAAGACGTCCTTGAGCTCCTCGTCGACCGTCTCCGGGAAGACGGTGTGCTCCTTGATGCCGAGCGTGTAGTTGCCCATCTCGTCTATAGCAGCCGTCGAGATGCCCTTGAAGTCCTTGGTGCGCGGGAGCGCGATATGCACGAGGCGGTTGAGGAAGTCCTGCGCGCGTTTGCCGCGCAGCGTTACCTGATAGCCAACCTTGTCGCCCACGCGGGTCTTGAAGGTCGCGATCGCCTTCTTGGCGGCGCGGGGCGCCGGCTTCTGGCCGGTGATCTTCATCAGGCGGTCGGCAACGAGCTCGACCTTGTTCTTGTCCTTCATCGAGCCGACGCCGACCGAGACGACCACCTTCTCTACCTTGGGGGTCTGCATGATATTAACCCACCCCTGGGTGCCCTTGAGGTCATTAAATACGGTCTTCTGCTTGTCTTGAATAAGAGTAGTCATACGAATTGAAAATTACTTCTTGAGCGCCACCTTGCTCGCGTGGATCGGAAATTGCTTGTCGATTATCTGGCCCTTCTGGCCCTCGCGGCGAGGCTTGGCATGCTTCTTGCGCATGCCGACGCCCTCGACGACAACAAGGCCGAGCGTGGGGAACGTCTCGAGCACTTTGCCCGACTTCCCTTTTTCATTGCCGGAGAGGACCGTGACGGTGTCTCCTTTTTTAATATGTAGTGTGTTCATGTGAATTTCTTAATTCATCCCGAGGGTTACGAGGGACTATACGACCTCCGGGGCGCGGGAGATGATGGTCTGATAGCCAAGCTCAGACAGCTCGCGCGGTATGGGGCCGAAGATGCGGCCCGCCTTGGGCTCCTTCTTGTCCTTGCCGGCAGTCTCGAGGATCACGACCGCGTTCTCGTCGAAGCGGATGTACGAGCCGTCCTTGCGGCGGAAGGGCGCGCGCTGGCGCACCACGACGGCGCGCAGGACATCCTTCTTCTTGACCGCCTTGCGCGGCTCGGCCGACTGCACGGAGAGCGTCACGAGCTCGCCGATCTGCGCGTAGCGCTTCTTGGCGGAACCGAGCACCTTGAAGATGCGGCCGATTTTGGCGCCGGAGTTGTCTGCAATGACGACGAGTGAGCGGGGTTGGATCATACTATGATTCGAAAACGATCTCGAACGACTTGGTCTTCGATATCGGCTTGCACGAGCGGATCGCGACCTTCTCCCCTTCCTGCGCGCGGTTGCCCGGGTTGTGGGCGTGGTAGCGCTTGGACGACTTCATGTACTTCTTGTACTTGGGGTGCTTCACGTAGCGCGAGACCTCGACCACGGCGGTATCCTGCATCTTGGTGGATACAACGGTGCCGTGGAGCGTCTTCTTATGTACAGCAGGGGTTTCCATAATAGTTATGCGTGTCGCTTGTTGAGCTCGGTGAGCGCGCGGGCGGTCTGTTTGCGCAGCTCGCGGGAGAGCTTTACATTGTGATTCTTACTACCCGAGGTAGAAAAGCGCAAGGCGCGAAGCTCCTCCTTCTTGTCGCTTACCATCTTGGCAAGTTCCTCCGGGCTATTGTTGGCGAGTGAGTGTTTCTTGGTCATAGGGGTATTAGTGGCGGGCTACGACCTTAGTCTTAAGCGGAAGCTTCTTGCCGGCCTTGGCGAGCGTATCCTGCGCGACCGCCTCGGCGACGCCATCCACCTCGAAGAGCACGCGGCCGGGCCAGATCTCGACTTCGTAGCCGACCGGGTCGCCCTTGCCCTTGCCGAGCTTCACTTCCGGCGGCTTCTGGGTGTAGGGCTTGTCGGGGAATACGCGCAGCCACATTTTGCCGGTCTTCCCCAGGCTGCGGACGATAACCTTGCGCGCGGACTCCAGCTGGTTGGAGCGGATGCGGGCGTGGCTTACCGCCTTGAGGCCATGGCTGCCGAAGGCGACCGTAACGCCGCGCGAGGCAACCAGCGCGCGCTTAGGATTGCGGCGGAAGGTGTGCGACTTTCTGAATTTTACTTTCTTAGGAAACAACATGATGGTGATTCGTTACTTCGCTCCCTTCTCCTTCGGGACATCGGCGAAGACCTCGCCGCGGTAGATCCATACCTTGATGCCGATGACGCCCAGGGGCAGGTTCGCGCGCTCCTTGGCGAAGTCGATATCGGAGCGGAAGGTCTGCAGCGGAATGCGGCCCTTCTTGAGCTCCTCGGTGCGGGACATGGAGCCGCCGCCGAGCATGCCGGATACGCTGATGCGCACGCCTTTGACGTCGCGGTTGGCCATCACCTTCTCGATCGTCTGCTTGAGCACGCGGCGGAAGGGCATGCGCTTCTCGAGGCTCTCGGCGACCATATAGGCTACGATCGCGGCGCTCGATTCTGGCGAGCGGACCTCCTCGATGTCGAGCTTGATCTCGGGGACCGGGAGCTTGTGCTTGGTGAGGAAGGCGACGATCGAGTTGCGCAGCTTGGTCGAGCCCTCGCCGGAGCGGCCGATGATGAGGCCCGGGCGCGAGGTCTTAACCATGACGCGGAGCGTCTTTTCGTTGCGCTCGATCTCGAGGCCGGCGACATACATGCCGCGCAATTGCTTCATGAGGAATTCGCGCAAGAGAATATCGCTACGCAGGTACTGCTGGTACTTGGCACCGGTCGCAAACCAGCGATGGCGCCAGTCGCGCAGGATACCGAGTCTATGGGCAAATGGGTGGACTACTTTAGACATAAAATTATTTCTTGGCCTTCGCTACTTTCTTGGAAAGCGCCAGGGTGATGTGGCTGGTCTTCTTGCGGATGAGGCTCGAGCGGCCGCGGGCGCGCGGCATCTGGCGCTTGAAGACCATCCCGCCGTTGACCTGGATTGAAGATACATAGAGCTCCCCTGCCGGCATCTTGGCATTGGCTACCGCCGACTGGAGCAATTTTGCCATAGGGTCGCTGCCGCGCTTGGAAAGCGTCGCGAGGAGCGCGAGCGCGCGGTCTGCCGACTTGCCGCGGATAAGGTCGGCAATGAGGCGCACCTTGCGGGGCGACTGGCGGTAATTCTTAAGTGATGCGGATGCGTCTGCCATACAATATTATTTCTTTGCTGCCGGAGCGCCCGCCTTGCCGCCGCTCGCGTCTGCCGCTGCCTTGGCAGCCGATGCGGCCGCGATCTCGGCCTCCTTGGCCTTCATTTCCATTTCCTTCTGCATCTTGCCGCCGTGGCGGGTGAAGCGCTTCGTGAGGGAGAACTCGCCCAGGCGGTGCCCGACCATGTCCTCGCTCACCAATACCTCAACATGCGTCTTGCCGTTGTGGACGCCGAATTTGAAGCCCACCATCTCGGGGGCAATCTGGCTGCGGCGCGCCCACGTCTTAATGACCTCAGTGGTCTGGGGCTTCTTGCCCTCAATCTTCTTGAGGAGCTTTTCGTCTACGTATGGGCCCTTTTTGAGGCTTCGTGCCATAAAATCAGCAAAATTCTTTATGATTGTTTCATTTTGACCTTGCTAAACGCTGGCCAAAATGAAATTCCCTGCCCGTTTGAGCAGAGAGCGCTCAAACCTTGCGGCACGGAAGTACTGGGATAGTACAGGATAAGGTTAGAATAGTCAACTTGTGCTATAGTCGGCTTAGAAAAGTCATAGGAGGATACCTTGAACAAAGTATTCGGTTTCAAGTACATGGATGGCCGCTATGTGGACCATAGCTATGTCATGGCCCTGAACAAAAACGATGCCTACGGCCAGATCCGCGATTTTCTTGCCAAGCATCCTGGCTCAACCTTTGTGTCGAGTAGCTTAAAGGAAGGTAGCTACGAGGGGCCGCGGCAACAGATAGAGAGGGAGCATGTCTCTCTCCTGCCAGATGATCCTGCTACGCAACGGGCAATGATCGAATGGATGTACCCCGACGAAAGAGGCGCTGGCGCATTGCCAGGACTTTAGAAAATCCTGACGATCAACGAAAACCATCCCGCCACGCATGCGCGCGGCGGGTTTTATTTATGCACCGGAATTTTTTGCAAAATATATTGCCAAAGAAAACAGATGGCGGTATGGTGGCACAAGGCTGAGAGTTCTTGGGGCGAAATTGGCATCAACGCGACTAAAATGCGGAGCATAAGAAATTGTGTGAAGTGATTACCTCTGGCGACGTGTGTCATCAGTGCAGACAGGACCGCGGCGGGATGAACTACCCGGTAGGGCGGCTCAAGTGCTGTTCGCCTGGCTGTCAGGCGAAATTGCGCCGATCGTGCGGCATTCCTGAGCGATCAAGTCCACCCCGTTTCCGAATTGGGAGCGTGTTTTCGTTATTTTTCGGACAGCTGGCTTAGCGCTGGCAACACCAATGCAAAAGGCGCCCTAAGGCGCCTTTTCTCTTTTTATCTTTATTGCTGTGCGCCGCGCTTGCCGACCTTTCTGCGGCTGACGATAAGGTAGTTGGAGTACTTCTTCGGCGTGCGGGTCTTCTGGCCCTTGCCGGTGGGCTTGCCCCACATCGACTTGGCGCGGCGCGTACCGCGGCCCTGGCGGCCCTCGCCGCCGCCGTACGGGTGGTCGACCGGGTTCATGGCGGTACCGCGCACGGTCGGGCGGATGCCCAGCCAGCGGCTGCGGCCGGCCTTGCCGATATTCATCAATTTATTTTCAGGATTGGAGACTTCGCCGATCGTTGCCCAGCAGGTCTCGAGCACTTTGCGCACTTCGCTCGACGGCATCTTGAGGTCGACGTAGCCTTGGTCGCGCGCGACAACCTCGATGTGCGTACCAGCCGCGCGGCCGAGCTTGGCGCCGCCCATCGGCTTGACCTCGACATTGTAAACGAAGGCGCCGACGGGCACATCCTTGAGCTGAAGGCGGTTGCCCGGCGTCGCCGGAGCGCTTTCACCAGCGGCGATTGTGTCGCCTACCTTTACCGACTGCGGCAGGAGCGCGTAGCGGCGTTCGCCGTCTTTGTAAATAAGCACGCCGACGAAGCCCGAGCGGTTGGGATCGTACTCGATCGTCTCCACGCGCGCAGGGACCTGCTTGGTGTAAGAAAAGTCGACATCGCGGAAGAGGCGCTTGTGGCCGCCGCCCTTGTGGCGCACGGAGATGCGGCCCGCGTTGTTGCGGCCCATGTCGCGCTTGCCGCCGGAGACCAGCGCTTTATGCGGCTCGTTGGTCGTGAGCTTGCCGCGATACGTGACCGTGGTCATGTGGCGGCGGGACTTGGTGTAGGGGCGATAGTGTTTCATACAAATTTAGTTACGCGATCTCAATCGTGTCGCCGCTCTTGAGGTATACGTACGCCTTCTTGCCGCCGGCTGTCTTGCCCCAGCGGTTGGTGCCGCGGGTCTGCACGCTCTTGCGGGGTATCGCAACCACGCGCACCTGGCGCGGCGTCACCTTGTAGATGCTCTCGATTGCCTCGGCGATCTCGCGCGTGTTGGCGGTCTTGGCGACATTGAATACATACACCCCCTTCTCGGCGAGGTACGCGCCCTTTTCAGTAATGCGCGGTGAGGTAAGGATATGTGCAGCGTGCTTGTTCATATACATTCTTTATTTCTTCACTACCTTCTTGGCCGAGAGCACCTCGAATGCGGCCTTCGGCTCAGCGATCACGAGATACTTGGCGCCGAGTACCGAGACAGGGTTGAGGTTGCGGACATCGGCAACCTCGACATTGCCGATATTGCGGAAGCTCTTCTGAGTTGCAGCGTGCGAGGTCGGGAGCGCGATCAGAGCCGCGTTCTTCTTCTTGTTAAACCCAGAGAAGTTGCTGCCGAGCGCGGCAAGGACCTTCTTGGCCTCGGCGGTCTTGGGTGCCGACATCTCGAGCGAGTCGATAAAGATGATCTCGCCGTCCTTGTACTTGCGCGAGAGAGTCACGAGGAGCGCCTTCTGGCGGGCCTGGCGGGTGACCGTCTGCGCGTAGATCTTTTCATTGCGGGGGCCGTGGGTCACGCCGCCGCCCTTCCAAATAGGCGAGCGCGAGGAGCCATGGCGGGCGCGGCCCGTCCCCTTCTGCTGCCACGGCTTGCGGCCGCCGCCGCGCACCTCGCCGCGGTCTTTGGTGTGCGCTACCGGCCCGCGGGCGTTAGCCTGCATGGCGGTCACGACCTGATGGACCAAGTCGCCATTCCACGGCAGACCGAAAATGCTGTCCGGGAGCGTGAGCGTGCCCGCCTCTTTGCCTTGTATGTTGTAAATCTTTGTTTCCATGATGGTTTTACAGGCCCTTGATCTCGACCAGCGTGCCGGGGCGGCCCGGGATCGCGCCGGAAATCACGAGTTCGTTGGTCTCCGGATGCACCTGGAGGATTGAAAGGTTGCGTACGGTCACGCGGTCGGAGCCGAGGCGGCCCGCCATGCGGTAGCCGCGCGCGACGCGTCCGCCTGCGCGGCCGCCTGAGCCGCCGAGCGAGCCCGGCGCGCGTTCGCTGTGCTTCTGGCCGTGAGAACGCGGGCCGCCGTGGAAGCCATGGCGCTTCACGACACCCGCAAAGCCCTTGCCCTTAGAAATCGCCGAGACCTCGACCTTGTCGCCAACGGCGAAGGTTGAGAGGTCGATCGTGGCGCCGACTTCGACGCCCTCGGGGAGTGAGCCATCGCGGGCGCGCAGCTCGCGGAAGTGCTTGAGCGCCTTGCCCTTGGCATGGCCGATCTGCGCCTTGTTGACGTGCTTTTCTTTGCCCTCGACGGCGCCGATCTGGACGGCGTTGTAGCCCTCCTTCTCGGAGGTCTTGATCTGGGTCACCGTGTTGGGGGCAGCATTCACCACAGTCGCAGCAAAGGCCCGACCGTCTTCGGTATATACAGTGAGCATCTTGCCCTTTGTTCCAAGGATAAACTTCATGGTTTCTATTGGTCCCCTGTGTGGCTTTTGAAGGCCTGGGACATGGACAACCCTATGTCGTACCCTCCCGAAGGAAGGTCTAGAGAGTCCCCGAGACTATACCTCAGGGGTCAAAAATATGCAAATAGCAAAGGCCGGTGAGATTTCTCTCACCGGCCCGTAGCCATCAGCATCACTCAACTAAGAGCCGAGGAGAGGCTGGTGACCATAGTTACGGACTTACAGTCGCATTCACGCTTTCTTGGCGTCACTTGGCGGTAGTCGCAGTACTAGGCGGTCGCGTCTAAAACTATTCATATCATTTTTTATTAAGAATGCAAATACAAAAGCCTCGTCGATATCGACGAGGCGGGGTAGAGAGAACGGGAAGAAAGAGCAGAGAATGAAGTGAAGAAAGGTACAAGAGAACAAGAAGAGAAGAAACAAGAAGTGAAAGAACGAAGAGAAGTAAGAGTAAGGGGTGAAAAAGTGAAGAGAAAAAAGAAATGAAGAAGTGGTGTGGTTGGGAATACGATATCGTATTCCCTATCATCCGCACACTCACAATACGCCGATGAGCGTCCCTATCCTGCCATTCTCAATGAATCCACTTATTCAAACTCGGCAGATGTAAAAAGGTTACAAACAAAA
>DASZPE010000068.1:0-2920 GCA_035550415.1 Minisyncoccota bacterium
GAGGCGTGGCGCAGGCGGTCGATCTCTTCATTGATCTGCGCCTCTTTCTCTATGTACGTGTCGCTGTGCGGGATGTACGCCTCCGGCTGGTAGTAGTCGTAGTACGAGACGAAGTAATGCACCGCGTTGTCGGGGAAAAACTCGCGGTACTCCTGTGCCAGCTGCGCGGCGAGCGTCTTGTTATGTGCGATCACGAGCGTGGGCTTGTCGAACTGCTCAATCACGTTGGCGATCGTGAAGGTCTTCCCCGAGCCGGTAACGCCAAGCAGCGTCTGCTGATCGACGCCGTCGTTGAGGTTCCGTACTAATTGCTCGATAGCCTTCGGCTGGTCCCCCGCCGGCTTATATTCAGATTTGAGCTTAAACGAAGCCATTTATAGACATACTATCATTTTTATGATGAAAAAGAAAAAGGGCCGCTCACACTCTAGGGAGGAAGTAAGAGTAGAGCGGCCCCATCAGGGAGGAAACGCCCAAGGAGGGCATTGTGCGAAGCCATTAGAGAAGAGGGCGATGCACATCTTCACTATAAGTTCATCTGTATAAACGTCAATGGTTATAACCCGCAAGAAACGCATCGCGGAATTTTTCGAAGCTGCCGTCAATGATCGACTCGCGGATGCGGCGCGCCAGGTTGGCAAGAAAATAGAGGTTGTGCTGGCTCGCCAGTATCGGCCCCAACATTTCGCCGGTGCGAAAGAGGTGATGAATGTAGCTCTTGGTATAGCGAGCACACACTGGGCATGTACATTCGCTGTCTATAGGATTCTGATCTTCTTTATACTCCGCATTCGGAATCTGGATCTTGCCATGGTGCGTATAGAGCCCGCCCGTGCGGCCGTTGCGCGTCGGCAGCACGCAGTCGAAGGTGTCGCAGCCCGCCGCCGCGCCGATAAAGAGATCTTCCGGCTCGCCGATGCCGAGCAGGTGGCGCGGCTTCTCCTTCGGCAATTCCATATTTACCTTGTCGAGAATGCCCAGCAGGTCGTGCTTGCTGAAGGAGCCGCCGATGCCGAAGCCGTCGAAGTCCATCGACGCAATCTCGCGCGCGCTCTCGATGCGCAGGTCGGCATAGCGGCCGCCTTGGACTATCCCGTAGATCCCCTGCTTGGCATTCTTCTCGACATTTTGGCGATGCGCGCGGAGGCTGCGCTCGGCCCAGCGATGCGTGCGGTCCATCGCTTCCTTCTGATACTCATATTCGGCGTTAGGCGCCGTGCACTCGTCGAAGGCGAAGATAATATCCGCGCCGAGCGCATGCTGGATCTCGATAGAGCGCTCGGGCGTAAAGCGATGAAGCGAGCCGTCGAGATGCGAGGTGAACGAGACGCCCTCGTCGTCGACGATTGCAAGCTTG
Source organism: Minisyncoccota bacterium (assembly GCA_035550415.1). GTDB lineage: Bacteria > Patescibacteriota > Minisyncoccia > Phycocordibacterales > SBAW01 > GWA1-54-10. The sequence continues at coordinate 1,358 of DASZPE010000068.1, forward strand.
CCGTGGCTGGTCGCCAAATCTTCATCCCATACTGCCGGAGCCGAAAAGTCCTGCAAAAGGGAGTTGGGGTCGTGTTCATCTCTCCCTTTTGCGGGAGCTTTTCGGCTCTCATCGGGCAGAAATTTAGAGATTTTTTTACCGAAGCCGACGCCGAGGCTGAATACCTGGAAGCCGCCGGAGTCCGTCATCGTCGGACGGTCGAAGGTCATGAACTTCCCTACGCCGCCGCCGATCTGCACGATCTTCTCGCCCGGGCTAAGGTAGAGATGGTACGTGTTGGCGATGATGCCTTGCACGCCAAGCTCAGCGAGCCGCGCGGCCTCGATGCCCTTCACGTCGGCCTTGGTCGCCACGGCGATGAACGCAGGCGTCTCAATATCGCCATGCGGCGTGTGCAAAATCCCGGCTCGCGCGAGCGAGCCGGGAAGTTCCTTCTCAATCTGGAGAGAAATCGGCCGCATTACTGCTGCACTGCCTGCGGCGTGTCTTTAATAAGCGTCACTTCGAAGATAAGCGTCGAGTTGGCGGGGATCGGCCCATAATCCTGGCTGCCGTACGCCAGGCTCGGCGGGATGATAAGGAGGCGCTTGCCGCCAACCTTCATGCCCTGGAGGCCCTGATCCCAGCCCGGGATCACGCTGCCGGTGCCGAGCACGAAGGTGTACGGCGTTTTGCCGACCGAGGTGTCGAAGACGGTGCCGTCCTCGAGCTTGCCGGTATAGTCGACCGTGATCGTGTCGCCCACTTGCGCGGTTGCACCCGTGCCGACTGTCTCGTCCTGCGCTACGAGCTGCGTAGCAGTCTCGTCGCTGCTGGTGGCAGACAAGCTCGGCGTCCCGAACGGATTATTAAATACGAAGAAAAACATCCCGACGACCGCGAGCGCGACAGCGACCGCGATGCCGGTAATGAGATTGTTCCTGGTCATATACGCACACGATACTCTGCCCGGGTATCTTGAGCAACCCTGTTATCCCCGCTCCTTTTATATTAGTATCAGATAATGCAGATTCCTCTTATACAGCAAGAAAACGACTATTACTGCGGCCCAGCAATTATTGAAATGATTTTAGGCGCCTATGGTAAGAAAATAACCCAGAACGAAGCAGCAAAGCTCGCCGGCACAACCGAGGCGGTCGGCACTTCACTCGACGGGCTTATAGACGCGCTGAGAAAAGAAGGATTTTCTATCGACGTTGCAGAAAATCGAACCATCGACGACTTGCAACACGCCTTACAATCGGATGAGATAGTGATTGTTAACTACACCGAACCGGTATGGGAATGGGGCCACTATGCTATCGCAGAAAAGATTGATGGCGACACGGTCACGCTTATAGACCCGGATTCGCGCACAGGAAGAACTTCAATGCTCATTGAAGAATTCGAGCGCCGCTGGAAAGACCCCCTTTTTACGAAAGCCACGCGCTGGGCCGCGTTCGTCTCTAAAAAATAGCTACTGCCCCACGCTCGCCGCCGAGGTGCTGATGAAGCCGCCACTGGTGGGATACGCGCCGAATACCGACGCGCTCTGGTTGTAATTGGTCGTGCTGGAGAAAGGCG
>DASZPE010000069.1:0-7025 GCA_035550415.1 Minisyncoccota bacterium
GATATGAGTCGGGCGCGAGGTCGTGCTCGATGCCAACAACTTCGCCATCTGCTTTCATAAAAATAATGTCGAGCGAGAAGTTCATGTCTTTCATCCAGAAGCCGGGCGCAGCATCGGGGTCGAACACGAAGAGCATGCCGCTCCCCTCTGCCAGGCTTGCACGGCCCGAGAGGCCCTGCTCTTGCTCTTGCGGCGTCGATGCCACATCGACGCTGACGGTCGTCGTGCCGAAAGATACATATGCCCCGCTAGTTCTCGACGATTGCATATGCTGACTGTAGTAGAGGAAGAATCCTATCGCCAGCACAATGCCGGCGACGAGCAGAAGAATATATTTCATTACGCGCGGTCGGCGATGACGGCGGTGCCGTAGGCCAGGACTTCGGTGACGCCGCCGGCGATCTCGGTCGCATCATAGCGGAAGCCGATGATAGCGTTGGCGCCCATCTCGGCCGCGTGCTCGACCATGAGGTCATAGGCGTGCGTACGCGCCTGTTCGCACAACGCAGTGTAGAGCGTGATATTGCCGCCGAAGAGCGTCTGAATCCCCGCGCCGATGTTGCCCACCAAGGAGCGCGAGCGCACGATAATCCCGCGCGTAATGCCCAAGTTCTTGCTTACCTTATAACCATCGAGTACGAACGCGGTCGTGACCATCGACTTATCAATAGTATTCATGCCGGTAGTATACCAAATCGGCTTTGCGGAGGGTGAGAGATTCGAACTCTCGGTGCCTTGCGGCACACACGCTTTCCAAGCGTGCGCACTAGACCACTATGCGAACCCTCCAGTAGGATTACCTTATCAAATTAAGGCAATTTTATCTATCGTCCCCAACAAGCGCGCGGATGCGGTCCTCGATCGGCGGATGGGTCTGGAAGAGTTTCGCTATCGCGCTGGTCGCCGCACCGGCGCCGAAGGGGTTGGTGATGTAGAGGTGCGCGGTTGCTGTGCTCGCGGTCTTCATGGGCGCTTGATAGCTGCCCAGCTTGCGCAGCGCGCTTGCCAGCCCCTCTGGATAGCGCGTGAGCAGCGCGCCCGATGCGTCGGCCAAGTACTCGCGCTTGCGCGAGATCGCCAGCTGCAAGAGTGTCGCGAGAATCGGCGCCAAGATAATGAGCGCTACGGCGAAGATCATGACGATCGGGTTGCTGCGCTCTTCCCTGTCGCGGTTGCCGAAGAAAAGCTGCGAGCGCAGGAAGAAGTTCGACGCGAGCGTCGCAAAGCCGACCAGCACCACCGCAACGGTGGAGACCAGCATGTCGCGGTTGCCAATGTGGCTGAGCTCGTGCGCGATCACGCCCTCGAGCTCGGTGTGGTTCATCATGGAGAGCAATCCTGTCGTCGCCGCAACTGCCGCATGCTTGGCATTGCGGCCGGTCGAGAAGGCGTTGGGCGCTGGGTCGTCGATCACATACACTTTGGGCTTGGGCAGGCCGGCAGTAATGGCGAGGTTCTCGACGATATGGTTGAGGTCAGGATACTCTGCCTCGCTCGCAGGGCGCGCGTGCTCCATCGCGATGACTATCTTGTCGGAGAACCAGTAGCTGCCTATGTTGGTGACGACAGCGAAGACGACCGCCACAACAACGATCGCCGAATTATTAAAATAGATAGAGAGCGCCCAGCCGATGGCCATGATGATGCCAAGAAAGACCGCCATCAGAACCCATGTCTTGGCGATGTTTTCCTCCTTGTGGGTATAGAGCGTGGCCATGGGGAGAGTATAGCAGAACGGGTAGCGGCATGCCGCTACCCGAATGAAATGAGGAAAATCCTCTTTAAGAACCCGCCATTGAGCGAGCCCTTGCGAGCCTGCTCTCCCATAAGCTCGGTGGTACTGATGCACTGCGTGATGCGGATGGCATCTGTGACATCCTGCACGTCAGCGAGCTCTTCGAGGATCTTGGCGCGATCGTGCGAAGCGATAGCCTCGCGCAACTCTTTGACTTCCTCCGTGAGCTTTGTCGGCAGCGCCTCGTCGCGGAATTCTTCCGGAGACAAAATCCTGTACATGGGTTTGACGCGGCGCAGACGCTCAAGCGGGGTGCGATTCTTCATGATCTTGCGGAGAATCCCGTCCCGCACAAGCTTGTTGTATACGGTCACGAGTCCCTCCTCTGATTTACAGACTGCGCTCTACCCTACCATAACCCGCTTGCCGGGCAAGAAGTTCTAAAACTGCACCTTGACCGGCTCGCGGGCTGCCTGGTCGGCATCATCGAGCGCGAAGTACTCCATCGGAGTGAAGTGGAACATGCCTGCAATGATATTGCCTGGGAAACGCTGCATCGCGGTCGTGAGGTCGCGCACGTTGCCGTTGTAGAAGCGGCGCGCGGCCTGGATCTTGTCCTCGGTGTCGGTCAATTGCGACTGAAGTGCCAAGAAGTTCTGGTTGGCCTTGAGGTCGGGATACGCCTCGGCGACTGCAAAGAGGGACTTGAGCGCGCCACTGAGCATATTTTCTGCCTGACCCTTTTCTTCCGGACCTTGCGCACTTATCGCCGCTGCACGCGCCTTGGTGACATTCTCAAACGCCTGGCTCTCGTGCGTCGCGTAGCCCTTCACCGTCTCGACCAAGTTAGGAATGAGGTCGTAGCGGCGCTTGAGCTGGACGTCGATGTCGGCCCAGGCCTCCTTGCTGCGCTGCATGAGGGTAACAAAGCGGTTGTAGGCGAAGACGACCCACAGCACGAGTACGACAACGACCGCCAAAATAATATAGATGAGTGTCATGCGGTAATTATACAACTTTTATACAGATTGCAAGGGTACGAAAAACCCCGCTTGCGCGGGGTTCTTTTAATAATCCATGTCGTCCATTCCGCCCATGCCTCCCGGCATTGCTCCGTTTTGTTTTTCTTCCTTGGGTTCTTCGGCTACGGCCGCCTCGGTCGTGAGGAGTATTGCTGCTGCCGATGCAGCGCGCTCGAGCCCCGTGCGCGTCACCTTAACCGGGTCGACAATGCCCTCGGCCACCATGTCGGCGATGACGCTGCCCGAGAGCGCGTTGTAGCCGGCATTGCCCTTGGCCTCGAGCACTTTGGCGAGCGCGACGCCGTCGTCGTAGCCCGCGTTCGCAGCAATCTGGCGCAGCGGGCGCTCAAGCGCTTTAAGCAGCACCACCCAGCCGACCTGCTCGGCCGCGCTGTACTTCTCGCGCGACTTCTCAAACACCTCGGCAGCCTTGGCCATCGCGCGCACGAGCGCGACACCGCCGCCCGGGACGATACCCTCTTCAATAGCAGCCTTGGTCGCATTGACCGCGTCCTCGATCTTGAGCTTGAGGTACTTCATCTCGGTCTCGGTCGCGGCGCCAACCTTGATGACTGCCACGCCGCCGGTGAGCTTGGCGAGGCGCTCGTTCAATTTTTCTTTATCGAACTTGCTCGTCGTCTCGGCAACCTGCGCACGGATTTGCGCTACGCGCGCGTCGATATCTTTCTTGGTGCCCTTGCCGCCGACGATCACCGTAGAGTCTTTCGTCGCGATCACCTTGCTTGCGCGGCCGAGCATTGCGAGCGTGGCAGACTCGAACTTGATGCCGGTCTTCTCGGTAATAACCGTGCCGCCGGTCATGACGGCGATGTCCTCGAGCATTTCAGCCTTGCGGTCGCCGTAGCCCGGCGCCTTGACCGCAAGCACATTGAAGCTGCCGCGCAGCTTGTTGAGAATAAACGTAGTGAGCGCCTCGCCCTCTACGTCGTCGGCGATAATCACCAACTCTTTCTTGCCACTCTGAGCGATCTTTTCGAGTACCGGCAGGATTTCCTGGATGCTCGCGATCTTCTTGTCGGTAATAAGTATTGCCGGGTCCTTCATGCTCGCCTCCATCCGTGAGCTATCAGTAACCATGTAAGCGGACACGTAGCCCTTGTCGAACTCGAGGCCCTCGACCACCTCCTTGCTGATGCCAAGGCTCTGCGACTCCTCAACCGTGACGACGCCATCCTTGCCGACCTCGGCAATAGTATCGGCAATGATGCCGCCCAGCTCCGCGGACTCGGCGGAGATGGTCGCGACTTGGCGGATCTCTTCGTCGTTGCCGATCTTCTTTGCAAATGACTTGAGCGCCGCTACTGCCTCCGTGGCCGCGGCCTCGATGCCCGCGCGCACGCCCATCGCGTTGAGGCCGGCCTCGGTGTGCTTCATACCCTCCTCGACGATTGCCTGGAGCAGCACGACTGACGTAGTAGTGCCGTCGCCCGCAATGTCGTTGGTCTTCGACGCGACCTCCTTCACGATCTCAGCGCCCATGTTCTCGAATTTGTTCGAGAGAGAAATTTCCTTGGCGATAGAGACGCCATCATTGGTGATGGTGGGGCCGCCGTAACCCTTGTCGAGCGCGACGTTGCGCCCGCGGGGGCCGAGCGTGATCTTGACCGTGTTGGCTGCCTTGTCGAGGCCGGCCTTGAGCGCGCGGCGCGCTTTTTCGTTGAAGAGTATCTGCTTAGCCATATAAGTAATTTAGTTAAGGACTGCCAAAATATTCGACTCGCTCACGATGTAGTACTCGACGCCCTTTACCTTGACCTCGTCGAAGTTGTACTTGGAGAACATCACGCGGTCGCCAACTTTGACCGTCATCGGGGCGAGCTTGCCGTCCTCGCCCGCCTTGCCGGGGCCCACAGCCACGACCGTGCCCTGCTCGGGCTTCTCCTTATTAACCGTCTCCGGGATAATGATGCCGAAGGAGGTCGTAGAGCCCTCCATCTCCTCGGGCAGGAGGGGCTTAATCAGCACGCGGTCGCTAAGCGGCATGACCCCAGACTTATTTGAAGCGACCTTCTGGCTGCCCTTGTTGGCAGCTTTATGAGCGGACTTAGAAATAATCTTTTTTGCGGCCTTTTTGGGGGCCTTCCCTTTAGATTTGGCCTTTTTCATCGGCCGTATGATACTGAAGCAACCAGCTACTGTCAAAACGGGAAGAATTGCGCACCCGAATAAAGCATGGTACGCTCGCTAGCAATGACCGTAGCGGGGATTATCCCTTATATACAGATCGTAGTCTCAATCGCGCTCATCATCTGCGTGCTTCTGCAGCAGACGGGCGCATCCATGGGCGGTGCATTCGGCGGCGACAACTTCAGCGCCGGCTATCATACGCGCCGCGGGCTTGAGAAAACGCTCTTCTACGCCACCATCGTGCTCGGCGTCGTCCTTGCTGTGTCGTCATTCGCAACGCTCGTGCTACACTAAGAAGCACGCTACTCTAGTATCTTTATGGGTTCACTTTGGCGCACGCTTACGCGGCCCGTGTATATCCCGCTCGCCGACAAGGCCGAGGACGCCTATCATGCGTTCTCGCGTACCGGCAGGGGCGTTTTCATATTCCTTGCATCGGTGATGGTCGTGAGCAGCGTCGCGCTTCTCTATATCCTCAACAGCTCGATGCTTACCGCCACGCCGGGCTACGGCGGCAGCCTGGTCGAAGGCATCATCGGCAGCCCGCGGTTTATTAACCCCGTGCTTGCGATCTCCGATGCCGACCATGATCTTTCAATACTGGTTTACTCCGGCCTCCTGCGCGCAACGCCCGAGGGCGATTACGTGCCCGACCTCGCCAGCAGCTACGAGGTATCGAGCGACGGCACGACATATACCTTCCACCTGCGGCCCAATGCCACGTTCCACGACGGTACCAAGGTAACCGCGGACGATGTCGTCTTTACGATCCAGAAGATCCAGGACGCGGCGCTCAAGAGCCCCGCGCGCGCGGACTGGGTCGGCGTTACCGTCAGCGAGCCCGACCCGGAGACGGTGCAGTTCACCCTCAAGTCGCGCTACGCGCCGTTTATTCAGAACCTCACGGTCGGCATACTGCCCAAGCACCTCTGGGCTAACGTGAGCGACGAGGAGTTCCCCTTCAGCGACCTCAACACGCAGCCGGTCGGCTCGGGCCCGTTCAAGGTGGGCCGTATTTCCCGCTCGCCGTCGGGCATCCCGTCCTCCTACGAACTCGACTCCAACTCAGCCTACGCGCTCGGCGCGCCGTATCTCTCGCAGATTGACCTTCACTTCTACCAGAACGAGAGCGATTTGGCCGACGCGCTTGCGCGCGGCGACGTGGAGGCGGCCAGCGGCCTCTCGCCCGCGTCGCTCACGGATATCAAAGACGCAACTATCAAGACCGCGCCGCTCAACCGCGTCTTCGGCGTATTCTTCAACCAGAATCAGTCGGAGGTACTGCGCGACCACGACGTCCGGCAGGCGCTCAGCGACGCGATCAACCAGCAAGACCTGGTCAACCAGGTGCTCGGCGGCTACGGCACGCCGCTCACGGGGCCCGTACCGCCGGAACTTCTCGACGCAACTACCACCGCAACCAAATCTCCCTCCGCTGCCGCGGGCACGACGACCGACATCGCGCTCCTCGCGCAGCAGGAACTTATCAAACAAGGCTGGACACTCGACAGCAATGGCGTCCTGACCAAGACGACCGGCACCGGCAAGAACGCCAAGACCGAGACGCTCGCCTTCTCGCTGTCGACCAGCGACGTGCCGGAGCTCAGAGCGGCAGCCGAGTATCTGCGCCGCCAGTGGGACGAGATGGGTGCGCAAGTCGACGTAAAGATATTCGAGCAGGGCGACCTCTCGCAGAACGTCATCCGCCCGCGCAAGTACGACGCGCTCCTCTTCGGCGAAGTGATCGGCCGCGAGCTCGATCTCTACGCCTTCTGGGACAGCAGCCAGCGCAACGACCCAGGGCTCAACGTCGCCTTGTATGCCAATTCGACCGCGGACAAGATCCTCGAGCAATTGCGCCAGACGACGGATACGACTATGCGCCAGAACCTCTACAGCCAGTTCCTCGCCCAGTTCAATGCGGACATCCCCGCGGTATTTCTCTATGCGCCCGATTTCGTGTATAGTATACCCAACGACATCCAAGGGCTCGACCTGGGTTTTATAGAAACGCCAAGCGACCGTTTTCTCTCCGCTCCAGAGTGGCATCGAGAGACCGACTACGTGTGGCCCATATTTAACAGCAAGCAATAACAATGGAAGAGAAGAAAAAGAGTTTC
>DASZPE010000070.1:0-10711 GCA_035550415.1 Minisyncoccota bacterium
TCGCTGATGAACGCGCTCTGGAGGCGCACCGGCTTCTGCATATCGCCGGAGAGGTAGAGCATGTCGCCGGCGCCGAGAAGCTTCTCCGCGCCGCCCTGGTCGAGTATCGTGCGCGAGTCGATCTGGCTCGCAACCTGGAGCGCCACGCGGGTCGGCACGTTGGCCTTGATAAGGCCGGTGATCACGTTGACCGAGGGCCGCTGCGTCGACAGCAGGAGGTGGATGCCGACCGCGCGCGACATCTGCGCCAGGCGCACGATCGAGGCCTCGAGCTCGCGCGGGTAGGACTGCATGATATCGGCAAGCTCGTCGATTACGATCACGATGTAGGGCATGCCTTCCGGGATCTTTTCGCCCTCGTCCGGTTTGCCGCCTTTTTTACGCAGTGCTTCAAGCGCGGGCGCAAGAATATTTTCGTGATACGAGTCGATGTCGCGCACGCGGTGCTCTTCGAGGATGTTATAGCGTCGCTCCATTTCTTTGCCGGCCCAGCGCAGGGCGACGATTGCGCGCTTCGCGTCGGTGATGACAGGGGAGAGCAGGTGGGGAATTGGGTTATACAGAGTCAGCTCCACGCGCTTGGGGTCGATCATAAGGAAGCGCAACCGCGACGGTCCGATGCGGAAAAGCAGACTGTTGATAACTGCGTGGATGGTTACGGACTTGCCGGAGCCGGTAGCGCCCGCGATAAGCGCGTGCGGCATCTTGGCGATATTGGCAAAGTGTGACGCGCCGGCAATATCGCGGCCCAAGGCAACGAGGAGCGGCTTGCGCGACTCGGCGAACTCCTGCGCCTCAAGAAGCGTGCCGAGGCCGACGGTTACTTTTGAGGAATTAGGCACCTCGATGCCGACCAGCGACTTGCCGGGGATCGGCGCCTCAATACGCACGGGGTGCGCCGCGAGCGCCAGCTCAAGGTTGGTCTGGAGCGAGACAATCTTCTGGAGGCGCACGCCTTCGGCCGGCTTGATGGCATATCGGGTAACCGAGGGGCCGATCGATATCTCATCGAGCTCCACGGTGATGCCGAAGTTCGCGAGCGTGCGCTTGATGATGTTGGCGTTGCCTTTGATGTCGCCAACGCCCGGGCGGCCCTTGTCGCGCTCGAGGAGGGAGAGCGGCGGCGGCTGGTACTCCCCTAGCAGCGACTCAAGCGCGGCTGCACTCGCCTGCTGCGACAACGCCGCAACTCTCGCCGGAGCGGGTTTGGCGATGTGCGGTTCTTCATCCGCCTCTTCCCGTTTTTGGGAGAGCTCACTTCCCTGTTTGTCGGCATAGTCGTCTTCGCCCTGCGCGCCGGTGATAGTAGGCTGGGGCAGCGCAGGCTCTTTCTTAAAGATGCGCATAATGAGCCGCCACAGGGCGAGGATTGGCTCGGCTGATATATTGCCCTCGATCAGTATGAGGAGCGAGATCAGCGAGAGCCCGCCCAGCACGATTACGGTCGCCGGCACGTCGAAGAGGTTAACGAGCGGGTCGGCTATGTTGCTGCCGATGAGCCCGCCCTGGCCGCTCAATATAGTGACAAAGCCCAAGCCCGCGAGCAGAAATACGGCGCTCGCCACGCCCTTCAGGAGGTTGATGCCGCCTTCCCGCTCGCGCAGCGCGGCCCAGGCAAGCACAAAGCATAGAACCGGCAACAGGAAGTATCCGATACCAAGCAGGTACGTAAAGGCACCGTATGTGTCGCTCCCCGCCACGCCGGCGCCATCAAATGCGGCGAGTGTAAGGAACACGCCGACTATCACAAACGCAACGGTTAAGATCGCGCGTTTGGTGCCGGAGGGCAAGGTCGTCAAAGGATTCAATGAAAAAGCTTCTTGTTTTGGCTTGCGTGCCATGGGGAAATCATAGCATGTGGAGAGACGCTTGCCTTTGGCTACGGACGCGCTACTCTAAACGACATCTGGGACGTCTCTTACACCATGAAAAATTATAAAGGACACTAAGGGAATTCATAAGGACATCACATGGACAATCCTGACGAGAGTTTCCACCATATAGCCCTTAGATCAATCCTTTTTAAAGGACGTGCCGACTGGTATTTCTGCTACCTCAAGTCAGAAAAGATCGCCCACGTGCTGAATCTTCTCGCGAGCAGCTCTTCCTTTAAAACCTTCGAAGGCATGGAGGAATTAGTCGCTGCCGCCAACCGGCTCCCGCATATGATCACGCACTTCGTAGCGGGCGAGGTAGAGGCGGGCCTGGTGCTTGCCGATATATTTTCGCTTCTCTCCATGCTCCGGCTTGCTGCGACGCAGGGTATTATTCGCAGCGAAAATAGCGCTATTTTAGTAAGGGAATACGAGGAGATTATCCGCCGGATAGCGGCGCAGGACCACCCCTCCCCCTTTATTACTTCGCAGGACTTTTTGGTCGAAGCTCCCGAGATACCCGCACATCCGCAACCGCTTTCCGTTGCCGGAGCGTCGGGCCTTTTAGCGAGAAGCGAAAGAAAACCTATAAAGGACAATAATAAAGGACATATAAAGGACACTGCGCAGCCGTCTCAAGGGCAGCACGAGCGTACGGCTAAGATCTATGAAATCGTGAAGAATAACAACGGAGTTTCTATTAAGGATATAGCTAAAGTAGTAAAGGGCTGCAGCGAAAAGACGATCCAAAGGGAACTCGCCGGCCTTATCAAGCAAGGTCTGGTGGAAAAGCGCGGAGAAAAGCGCTGGAGTGTCTACATACCCACCTCTCTTTTATAGGATGTGCCGCCTTGCCTCGGCTACCAAGATTCGTTGACCTTTCACCCCCTTTGGTATACCTTGGCTTAAGGTGGATTGGGCAAGAAAAGACCCCCCTAAGGGTCCTTTGTTGATTCCAGGCCTCGACGGTAATTTGCCGTTTATCCACACAGTTTTTTTGCAGGCTTTGAACGTATCGCTCTATAATAAGGGAAGCGACTGAAAACGGCGCATTCTTATACTACAGGTAGGCGGTACGGATCGATCATTGACAACTTCATACAGACGCAAAACGTCACATGAGACGCTGTAAGCAAGTATTGCTTAGGGCGTCATTACTGGTGTTTCTACAGACCATCCTTATCCCTTCACGGTTAGTTAATGACAGATAGTCCATTCCAATCTCGCTACCAAGGCGCGCTTCGCAGATCCAAGCTTCTTTATAAGGAGCTGCGGCTGGGAAGCGGTCGGTAGATTTAGTTCGGTTCCTTTACTAGTTGATTACAAGTAAATTAGTTCGAACTTATCAAAGTATGTCTATTACTCAGAGTTCAACTCGGCTCACCGCTCTCGTCGCGGGTGTAGCAGTTGCAGCCGCTCTCATTGCGGGTGCATTTGCAGCTACTCCGGCGCAGGCGGCAGCCCTGACGCAGTCGCAGATCTCTTCGATCATCTCGCTGCTTCAGTCTTTCGGCGCTGATTCAGCGACGATTGCCAACGTGCAAGCGTCTCTCAACGGCCAGCCGACTTCCGGCACTGGTGGCAGCACCTCTACCGGCGGCGCATGCTACGCATGGACCCGGGACCTCCAGCAGGGCTCGACCGGCGCAGACGTGATGGCCCTCCAGAAGTTCCTCAACGGCGATCCTGCGACCATGGTTGCAGTATCCGGCGCGGGTTCTCCTGGCAATGAGACTTCTACCTTCGGTCCTGCGACCAAGGCGGCGGTTATCAAGTTCCAGACCAAGTACAACGTCACCCCGATCGCGGGTTACTTCGGTGCTAAGAGCCGCGCACAGGCAGCAGTTGTCTGCGGCGGTACTTCGGGCGGCAACACGGGCGGCAATACTGGCACTGGTGCAGCAGTCGTTTCGGCTGCGGCTCAGCCGGCTAACGCTATCGCTCCGCAAGGCGCGTCGCGCGTTCCGTACACTGCCTTCACCGTTACGGCGAACGGCAGCAACGTTACGCTCAACAGCGTCACGGTGCAGCGCCAGGGTCCGTCCCTCGACACCGACTTCTCGGGCGTCGTACTCGTTGACGCCGCTACCGGCGTTCAGCTCGGTACCGCTCGCGTACTCGATGCCAACCACTCGGCTACGATCGGTTCACCGATCACTATCCCGGCTGGCACCTCGAAGACCTTCTGGGTCTCTGGCAACATTGCAGCGTGTCCGGCTTCGGGTACCTGCACTACGCCAGGTTCGGGCGATGTAGCCTCGTTCGCAGTGACTGCGGTTAACACCAACAGCACTGTGTCGGGCTCGCTCCCGATTGTCGGCGCTTCCAACACGATCAACACGTCGCTCTCGATCGGCACTGCGCAGATCCAGACCTCGTCGTTTGACCCGAACAATGCAGGCACTCAGCCGGTCGGTACCAATGCGTACCGCTTCACGGGTATCCGCGTTCAGGCAGGTTCCGCTGAAGATGTGACCTTCAAGTCCATCACGTGGTACCAGTCTGGCTCGGCTTCCGGCCTCCAGAATGTCATGACCGTCGTCAACGGTACTTCGTACCCGGCTATGGCTGACGCTACGGGCCGCTACTACACTACCGTCTTCCCGTCGGGCATCGTTATCCCGAAGGGCCAGTCGGTTGATGTCTATGTCACGGCTGACCTCGGTGCAAACACGATCGCGAACACGTACGCGGAGTTCGATATCTACCGCAACACTGATATCTACCTCGTAGGTAACACCTACGGTTACGGCATCACGCCGACGGTTACTACCGGCGGCTGCAACAGCGGTAGCTACAGCAGCTCGAACTCGCACTGCACAATCTTCGTGGGTGGCACCAACACTCCGTGGATTCAGGGCTCGACCGTTAGCGTAACGGGCGGCACGTTCTCGACGATCCAGAATGCCACCTCGGTTGGCGCGCAGAACATTGCTATCAATGTTCCGAACCAGCCTCTCGGCGGCTTCCAGACGAATCTTACGGGTGAGGGCGTCCAGGTTCAGTCGTTGAAGATCGACTTCACCACTTCAACCTCGACTCCGCTCCTCCAGAACGTTTCTCTCGTCGATGAGAACGGCGCGGTTGTTGCAGGTCCGTACAATGCGACCTGCTCCGTCTCTGGTTCTGGCAACAATGCCAACAATACCTGCGGTGCCAACACCGGCGGTAGCCAGACGGTCCAGTCGGTCACCTTCACGGGTGCTATCAACTTCCCGACCGGCTCGCACACCTACACCCTCAAGGGTCAGGTGCAGAGCGGCACTAACAACGGTGCCATCTTCCAGGCAGCGACTACTCCGAACAGCACTTCGTACTGGAGCAATGTTACCGGTCAAACGAGCGGCAACACGGTCTCCATCAACGTAGGCAACTTCACGATGAACCCGATGACGGTTCAGTCTGCAACGCTTAGCGTCAGCAACGGAACGACTCCGGTCAGCAATTCGACCGTTGTCTCGGGTGGCCAGGGTATCCTCTTCGCTACCTTCCAGCTCGATGCTTCGCAGTCAGGTGAAAATGTGCGCCTCTCGTCTATCCCGGTTCAGCTCGTCGCAGACAGCGCAGGTAGCCAGAACTACCTCAGCTCCTGCCAGCTGTTCAATGGGGCGACTGCGCTCAACACTGGTTCGAACGTCGTTAACTCGTCGAACTTCACGCTTAGCTCCGGTTCGACTTACACGACGAGCTTTGGCTTCGACAATGGTCTGACAATTCCGAAGGGTACGGTGGTTAATCTCCAGCTGGAGTGCAACCTCTCGTCTTCGGCGGGCGGCTCGGTTACCTACGCGTTCTCTCCGACCACGTCGATCTCACCGACCGGCGTAACTTCCGGCTCGAGCGTGGCGGTTAGCAGCATCGGCGGCTCGGCTCCGACCATTAAGGTCACGACCGGCGCTACCCTTGTTGCCAGCACCGACTCGTCCTCTCCTGCGTACTCTATCGTCGCAGGCGGCACGGCAGGTGTGAACGTCAACATCATCAAGCTCCGCGCTACCAACGAAGCGGTCAACCTCCAGAAGGTAGGCCTCTCGATCGGCGCAGCGGCAAGCTCGTCTGACATCACGACCGCGTACATCTACGCTGGCAATAACATCTTTACCACTACTGGTACGGCTGTTACGGCGGGTACGCAGATCGGCACGGTGACCTTCACCGGCGGCTCGGTCATTGCGACTTCGACCTTGACCCAGACTGTGCAGATCCCGGTCAACACTGATGCGACGCTCGTCGTCAAGGCAGATGTTGCCAAGATCGGCCTCAACCAGCCTGGTCATGAAGGCGATATCGTAAAGATTGACTACGACAGCGCACGTGGCACGGGTGCTAACTCGGGCAAGACGATTGATGCGACCAAGATCTCGGGCTTCACTGGCTCGTCTGGTATCCGCACCTTCGCTTCCTACCCGGTTATCTCCGCTGGGCCGTCCGTTACGGCTAGCCCGAACGGCAATGCTCAGGTGCTCAAGAAGTTCTCAGTAACGGCTTCGAACGCGGGTTCTATAGGGCTTAACAAGTTCGTACTCTCGGTTTCGACCTCAACGGGCGTCACCGTAACGAACTTCAAGCTCTTCGCGTACACCGATTCTGGGTACTCGAACGCGGCTAACGTTCCTGGCACATCGAGCGGCCTCTTCGGCGCTGCGATTGTCGGCGGTGGCCCGAGCATGGTCTTCTCGCAGAGCGCTAACAGCAATGCGCCGCTTGAAGTCGGTGCAGGCCAGACTGTGTACTTCGCTCTCGTAGGCGATGCATCAGTCAGCGGCAGCACATGGACTGTCGGTACGACGCTCCAGGGCGACTCCAGCTTCTCTGGTATGCTCCAGGCAGCGACCGTCTCCGGCAACTTCGTCTGGTCTCCGAACGCCACCACTACGGCAGGCGTCAACGATGCAGACTGGACCAACGGTGCTGCAGTACCTGGTCTTCCGTCAACCGGCCTTTAATTGGCCAACCTGATCTCTCCTGAGATCAGCGCAGATTCCGGAAGCTAGCCTTCTCGGATGAAGCAGCAAAAGCCCCCTCGAAAGAGGGGGCTTTTGCGTTATCGGGGGATACGAGACAAAAGCGGATTGCGGGGGATATAATTGTGCGATATGGCCAATCCTGCGGCGCGACCCGATTCCCCTCCTTGGCATAAACGAACATCGTATCTTGTCATGCTTGGCGTGGCAGCAATTGCTGCCGCCTTCGCACTGGGTTGGTTTGGTCGAAGCAGTATGATCTCGCCAAGTACTAAGAGCCAGGCGCTTCGGTTGGGCGGGTATCAGTTCGTCGACCCGCTGCTGGTATGCAATATCAACAACCCTTCGAGCACGCAGGAAAACCTCAAGCTTTCGGGCACCCTTACCTCTATTATCGACACGCATACTCGCGCCGGCGATATCAGCAAAGCCTCGGTATATTTTGCAGACCTCGCAACCGGTCAATGGGCAGACGTGTATCCGGATGGCAAGTACTATCCCTCGAGCCTTGGAAAGATTCCGATCATGATTGCATATTATGAGCTGGCGGAGAGCGAGCCCGGTATCCTCCAGAAACGCGTCTATTACCCGGCCGGCGGGACCGATCTCAACCAGATGCAGGATATTATGCCGGAGCATGCCATCGTGCCAGGACAAAGCTATACCATCGAGGACCTTATCGAATATATGGTCAAGTATTCAGATAACAATGCCGCCCAATTGCTCTATACCAACATCGACCAGGACGCGCTGAACAGCGTCTATGCCGACCTGAACATCCCGGTGAATGAAGACCCCAATCTTCTCAATCTCGATTTCATCACCCCCCACCAGATTTCAACGCTCTTCCGCGTGCTGTATAACGCAACGTATCTCAACCGCGATGACTCCGAACAGGCTCTTAAGCTTATGAGCCAAAGCAGCTTTACGCAGGGCATTGTTGCGGGCGTGGCGAGCACGACGGTAGTGTCCCACAAGCTCGGCTTGGTCGGGATCGCGCCCAACAACGTGCTTACCGAGCACGAGCTCCATGACTGCGGGATCGTCTATGGCAAAGACCCCTACGTGCTATGCGTCATGACCCGCGGGTCTGCGAGCCTGCCGACGCTCGAAGGTATTATTGCGCAGATATCATCGGCCGCTGCGGCTGCGGTCGGCGGCGCCAAGTAACATGATTTTTGTTACACTATAGATATGCCGCGCCCGCTTACCTTATTTCTCATAACCGTTGCTGCCTGCATAGTGGTGATTGGGGCCGTTTTTGTATTGCACGGCCGCAGTACGCCTTCTCCTACATCTACCTCAACCACGGCAACCACCACCGTTGACCTTGGCAATGGAGTGTACGCGACGCTTCCGCCCGGTACCACGATCAAAGAAGTACCCTCGTCGGTGGAAGAGCCCGACCTCAACATGAAGGTAACGTACTCCTCCGATCTCCCCGCGGACGCGGTAACCGAGCTCAAGACAGATATTGCAGCGCGCGAAGCCAGGCTCAAGAAGGACCCGACGCAGAGCTATGACTGGTATCAGCTCGCGATAGATTACAAGATCGCGGGCGATTATTCGGCTGCCGAGGCGGTATGGGTGTATCTGACGCAGGTGGTGCCGGGCGATTACACGGCCTTCGCCGACCTGGGCGACCTCTACCAGAATTTCCTCAAGGATTATCCTAAGGCAGAGCAAAATTATCTGAAGGCGCTGTCGCTCAAGCCTGACGATATCGGCCTGTATTATGATCTCTATATTATGTACACGGGCCAGTATAAAGTCGGCACGTCTGCGGCGGCCGATATCGTGGCGCGGGGACTCAAGAACAATCCCGGCGACAAGACGCTGCTCGGGCTTCAGCAGCAGATCAACGCATCAAAGTAAGCGAGGGTATATGGATAAGTATTTCACCAAGACCTTTTTCAGATTCTTCTTCAGCTTCCTCGTCATTATCGGCGCGGCGTACGGCGTCATGTGCGTCGCCTCGGCCATGACGCCGCCGCATGTTGACATCACCGCGCATCCGGAGTAAAGTCTCGAGTAAGGGCCACGAAGACAGCAGGAACTCTGATCTTGAGCGCAAGCGAAAGAGAAGAGGTTAATACAAAAGAACTCCTGCCCAGCGGTCGATTCTCAAAGCCCCCACAAAATCCTTCGGATTTTGTACATTAAGTGAGGGGCATTTTTTGTCCCATAGATATGGCAATTACCAAACAGAAGAAATCAGAAGTAGTCGCGAAGGTGGCTGACATCGTGGGGAAGTCGAAGACGATCGTCTTCGCCAACTTCAAGGGTCTCACCGTCGCAGAGCAGAACGAGATGCGCAAGGCGCTTCGCGCTGCGAACGTGGGCTACACGGTCGCTAAGAAGACGCTACTCAACCTCGGCCTCCAGGCGGGGAAGTACGACGGCGCCATGCCTGCGCTCGAGGGAGAGGTCGGCTTCGCTTACGGTGTGGACGAGCTCGCTCCGGCGCGCGAGGTAGCGGTCTTCGTCAAGAAATTCGGCGACCATCTCGCGTTCGCGGGCGGCGTGTTCGGGGGCAAGTTCGTCAGCAAGGACGAGATCACGTCTATTGCGGCGATCCCCGGCATGGATGCTCTCCGCGCGCAGTTCTTGCAACTTATCAATTCGCCCCGTCAGCGCTTCGCGGTTGTTCTCAACGCGAAGGCCGATAAGGGTAACTAATCAAATTATTTATGGCAGATGAAGCAGCAGTAGCAGCTCCGGCCTCCGAACTTCCCGCGAAGTTCAAGGACCTCGTGAGCTCGGTAGAGAAGATGTCGGTGCTCGAGCTCCACGAGCTCGTCAAGGCGCTTGAAGCGCATTGGGGTGTCTCCGCGGCGGCAGTCGCGGTCGCCGGTCCGGCGGCAGGCGCGGCGGCAGGCGAGGAGAAGTCCTCGTTCAACGTCCAGCTCGCGGACGCGGGCGCACAAAAGGTCGCCGTCATCAAGGCGGTGAAGGATGCGCTGGGCCTGGGCCTCAAGGAGGCGAAGGATCTCGTCGACGCAGCTCCGACCATGCTCAAGGAGGGTATGAAGAAGGAGGACGCCGACAAGCTCAAGGCAGCCGTAGAGGCAGCCGGTGGCAAGGTCGAGTTGAAATAACAATCAAATTTCGGTCGCAAAAATCCCCAGTTGGGGATTTTTGCTTTATGGCATAGAATATCCCTGTCCTCTTCCGCTGTTCCTGCGCGACCGTATGGCTGACCCACTCTCGAAACTCTTCTCTTCTTCCGCACGGGTAAAGCTGCTCCGGCTTTTCTTGTTTAATCCGACCCAGGCATTTACCGCCAGCGAAGTATCCGAGCGCGCCAACATCTCCCGCGCGGAGGCCGTGCGCGAGCTCGGCGTACTCCATGCCGCGGGCCTCATCCATCGCGCGCTGCGCGGCCGGCTCGTGCGCTGCACGCTTAACCCCGCCTTCTCGCACCTCCAGGCGCTCCAAAATCTTCTGCTCAACACTCCCGTGCGCGTGGAGGAAATCTACGCCCGGCTGCGCCGCGCGGGCTCGATCAAGCTCGTGGTCGCCACCGGCGTGTTTATGAATATCTCCGAGAGTCCGGTCGACCTCTTTATCGTGGGCGACCGCATGAAAGATTCGGTTCTGCGCCGCAGCATCAAGCTCATGGAGTCGGAGCTGGGGAAGGAGATCCGCTACACGCTCCTGTCGACCCAGGAGTTCTACTACCGCATGAACATGAACGACCACTTGGTGCGCGACGTGCTCGACTACCCGCACCGCATCCTCTTTGACCGCCTCGATATCGGCCTGGAATAAGCGCCAAATACTATCCACACCAGCCCTGGTGTATGGGGGCAGGGTTGTTACAATTAAGAGGGATTATCAATTTATTGGTTTATTTAATATCATGATCGTACA
>DASZPE010000071.1:0-3779 GCA_035550415.1 Minisyncoccota bacterium
CATAGCACGGTGCAATTCCTCATCAATTACTACAACGTCCCGCCCGATCGCTAATCGATATGCATGATTTTTTGAAATCGGTCGTCGCCCGCCTGCTGCGGCTTGAAGCCATGTTCGTCGTGCGGCGCTATAAGCCCAAGATCATCGCGGTCACGGGGAGCGTCGGCAAAACGTCGACCAAGGACGCCATTTACTCGGTCGTGGCGCACGATGCCTACGCGCGCAAGAGCGAGAAGAGCTTCAATAGCGAGATCGGCTTGCCGCTGACGATACTTGGGCGGCCGAACGCCTGGCGCAACCCCATCGCCTGGGTCGAGAACTTGCTTGCGGGCGCGGTGCTTCTTGTTATCAAGCGCCGCTACCCGGAGTGGCTCGTACTCGAGGCGGGCGCCGACCGGCCCGGAGACATCCGCTCGCTGTCCTCGTGGCTGCCGATCGATGTTGCTGTCATCACGCGGCTGCCGGATGTGCCCGTGCATGTGAAATTTTTCGACTCGCCGGAGGCCGTGAAGGAAGAAAAAGCCTCGCTTATCGAGGCATTGGTACCCGGCGGCGCGCTTGTGCTGTATGCCGACGACGCGGAGGTTGAACGCCTGCGCCACCGCGCGCCCGGCGCGCGGGTCGTTACCTTCGGCTTCAGCGAAGTGGCCGACGTGCGCGGCAGCAATATGCATATCGTCTTTGAAGAGATCGCTGGCGCGCAGAAGCCGGTCGGCATGAGCGCAGAGATCACGATCGACGGCGCGACGGAAAAGCTCGCAATCGACGGCGCCTTGGGCACGCACGCGCTCCTGCCCGCGCTTGCCGCCGCCGCGGTAGGGAAGGCGCTCGCAAAGCCGCTACCGGATATTATCGACGCGCTGCGCGGCTACGAGCCGCCCAAGGGCCGCATGCACCTGGTCGAGGGCGAGAAGCACACGGTCATTATCGACGACACGTACAATTCTTCCCCGGCTGCAGCGCAGGCTGCGCTTGAGACGCTCGCGATGCTCCCCAAGGGCCGCAAGATTGCGATCTTGGGCGACATGTTGGAGCTCGGCCGCCACTCGGTCGACGAGCACCGCAAGCTGGGGGCGCTTGCGGCGAAGTCGGCGACGATACTCATGACGGTGGGCTTCCGCGCACGCGACATAGCCGAGGGCGCCTTGGACAACGGCATGAAGGAAGACAAGATATTCCAATACGAAGAGTCCGAGCAGGCTGCCAAAGAGCTCGAAGAGATGCTCAAAGAGGGTGATATCGTCCTAGTAAAGGGCTCACAAAGCATGCGCACCGAGCGCATCGTGGAGGAGATCATGGCCGACCCGAGCCACGCGGCAGACATGCTCGTGCGCCAGGATGAAGAGTGGAAAAAGCGGTAGATTGACATAATTTTAAAAGAGTGTAATATATGCATGTCTCCGATCCTCAAAGCGCGAGGTGGACATAAACGTCCATACGGCGAGTCTGATCGCAGGGGCCGTTGTGCTTCGCCGAGCACTGAAGTCCCTCCCGGACTTATGGCATGTTCACAGCCACCGCAAACGTTTTAAGGGTCGAGACACGGCCGGCGCCACAAGCGTCGGCCACTTTCTTTTCTATAGTTTTTGTTTTATTGTGTACGCACGGCTCTATCGTCTAATGGTTAGGACGGCGCCCTCTCACGGCGCAAATCGGGGTTCGAATCCCCGTAGAGTCATGAGTTTTACTTTTATACAAAATATTGTATTATATTTCAGGTTGCACAGGAGAAATCACAATGCCCTATAACGATCCACCATCCGTACAAGGTCCTGAACCGGGGTATTACTACCACTACAAACACGATCCGACTAAGGAGGTAAACGATTACGCGTATTACGTCTACGGTGTCGGTAATTACACCGAAGACGATCTGCCGCCCGGATACGAGCGGCTGCAGCATATGCAGGTCTATCGGCCGCTGTACGACTCGTTCGTCTACAAGAACGGGAAGATGCTCGACCTACGGCCGCTCGTCATGGTGTGGGACAAGGTGCAGTGGCAGGGCAAAACCCTCGACCGCTTCACCCGCATTACCGACCGGGAGGTGATCAAGCAGCTGCAGGTGATCCGTCGGAAGATGTATCCGGAAGAGCTTGCCGATTGGGGGAATTGAATAACGGCCGGCACCACAGGTGCCGGCCATTGTCTTATCTATTGTAGTAAAAGCGAGTGATATACTTGATTTAAAGCAGCATCAATTCATGGCTTCGCTCGCAGATGATATTAAAAAGGTAGTACAGGGCGAGGTGGATACGTCGCCCGCAACCCTCGATGCTTTCTCGCGCGACGCGAGCCTCTTTGTCGAGAAGCCCGAGGTGGTGGTCGCTCCCAAGGACGCGGCCGATATCTGTGTGCTGGTCAAATTCGTCACCGAGCGCAAAAAGGTGCCCAAGACGCACCTCTCCTTGACCGCGCGCGCGGCGGGTACCGACATGTCGGGCGGGCCGCTGAGCGACTCGGTCGTGCTCGACATGACCAAGCACTTCGACAAGATACTCTCGGTCGGCAGCATGCAGGCCGTGGTCGAGCCGGGCGTGTACTTCCGCGACTTTGATAAGGAAACGCAGAAGCAGAATCTGGAGCTGCCAAGCTATACGGCGAGTAGAGAGCTCAATACGGTCGGCGGCATGGTGGCCAACAACTCCGGCGGCGAAAAAAACCTCAAATACGGCAAGACCGCGCGCTACGTCGAGGAGCTTGAAATGGTCCTCGCGGACGGGGAGGTGCATACGCTCAAAAACCTTGAAGGCGAGGCGCTCAAGCGCAAGTTTGCCGAAGACTCATACGAGGGCGATCTGTATCGCAAAATTTCCCAGCTCATCAGTACGCCCGAGCACCGCGCGATAATCGAGAAGCACAAGCCCACGGTCGAGAAGAATTCCTCCGGCTACGCGCTGTGGGACATCGGCGACGGGGTGAACTCGCTCAACCTGGCGCGGCTTATGGTTGGATCTCAAGGGACGCTCGGCATCATCACCAAAATAAAGTTCAGCCTCGTGCACCCGAAGCCGTACTCTTCGATGGTGGTGATGTTTCTTGACTCGCTCGACCAGCTTGCCACCATCGTGCCGCAGGTCCTGGCCTATAAGCCCGACAGCTTCGAGTCCTACGACGACAATACCTTTAAGCTCGCGGTCAAATATTTTCCCGAGTTCGCCAAACAGATGAAGGCGGGCATCATCAGCCTCGGCTTCTCGTTCCTGCCCGAGGTATGGATGCTTGCGACCGGCGGCATCCCCAAGCTGGTGCTCATGGCGGAGTTCCGCGCGCACTCGCAGCCGGAGGCTCTGGCACAGGCGACTACGCTCGCGCGCGAGATACACAAGAGCAATAAGAAATTGCGCGTGCGCGTAGCAGCCGACGAGCGCCGTGCGCGCAAGTATTGGGTGATCCGCCGCGAGAGTTTCAACCTCTTGCGCAAGAAAGTTCGCGGGCTTCGTACCGCGCCGTTTATCGACGACTTTGTGGTCAACCCGCTCAAATTGCCGGAATTTTTGCCGAAATTGCAGGAAATTCTTTCGCATTACAAATTTCTCTATACGATCGCGGGCCATGTCGGCGACGGCAACTTCCATATCATCCCCTTAGTCGACCCGAAGGATCCGAATACGGCGAAGGTGATCGATGAGCTCAGCCACAAAGTCTACGATCTTATCACTGCGTATCACGGCTCGATATCCGGCGAGCACAACGACGGGATCATCCGCACGCCCTACGTCGAGGAGATGTTCGGCCCCGAGATGTACGCGCTCTTCATGCGGGTCAATCAGATCTTC